>JALEZZ010000051.1 GCA_022773585.1 Selenomonas sp.
CAAAAGTGGAATAACCGGATGATTCCCGGATGGTCAAATGTGCGAAACCAACTGGAAATGGACGAGCGCATGTCGACCTTGATGCACAAGTACGACAAGGCTGATTGAAAGATAATTTACACAAAACTATTGACAATCCCACTCAGAAGGAGAATCCTACGGAATACGACATCATGAAACGCGCGGTGTTCTACGCCAGCCGCTTGATATCCGCTCAGAAAGAGACAGAGTTTTCAGGTTCTGACTATAATGGTATCCGCAAAGTTTACACCATCTGGCTTTGCATGCGCGCTCCAGAACACGAGGGCAGCTCGATTACCAGCTATACGCTGCATGAAAAACAGTTGTTCGGCCATCATGTGGAAATGAAAGAACACTATGATCTCATCAACATCACGCTGATCTATCTAGGCAACCATCGGACGGGCGATAGCTTGATCGAGCTCTTGCGGCTGGTGTTCCGCTCGAACGCCAAGGTGATGGTAAAGAAGGAGCGTTTGGCCAAACAGTACGACTTGAACTTGACAGACGATATGGCGGAGGAGATGAATACGATGTGCAATCTTAGCGAGGGAATTTTCGAAGATGGCGTCAAACAAGGCGTCAAGCAAGGAATGAAACAAGGTCTTGAACGGGGAGCGAAAGAGACGAAAGAAAAAATGATGCAGGCATTCCAAATGCTGAAAAGAAAAGTGTCTGTGTCGGAAATTGTGAAAAAGACAGGATTGGCAGAAGATGATGTTCGTCAGATGAAACTTCTCCTTTAATCTGCAAGCTAATAGCAGCGGGGAATGTTTTTTGAATCTTGACGCCTTTTTCCGGAACCGATATAATGAAACAATAAGCAATGGAAACGATGCTTCAAGGACGTGCATCGTGATATCGAATGGAATCAGGTGAACGACATGAGACCAGACCGCAAGGCGCCGCCGATTGAGCCGGAGACGGATCCGAATGCCGAGAAGAAGGCCGTCGCGCTCCAGTATGACCAGCAGCGTGACCGTGCGCCGCGCGTGACGGCGAAGGGGCGCGGCTATGTCGCGGAGAACATTCTCGCGGCCGCGCAGAAGCATACGGTGCCGATCTATCAGAACAAGACGCTCGTCAACATGCTGATGGCGCTCGAGCTCGACCGCGAGATCCCGCCGGAGCTTTATCGTTCCATCGCCGAGGTCATGGCCTATGTCTACCGCATGGATCGCGAGCGCGGCGAGCGGAAGAAGCAGGAGCCGACGCCATGAGAAAGCAGCAGCTCGGCCGCGCAGGCGAGGATGAGGCGGCAGCATTCCTTAAAAAGAAGGGCTACGTGCTCGCGGCACGCAATTACCGCGCGAAGGTCGGCGAGATTGACATCATTGCCTGGCAGGACGCGCAGACGCTCGTCTTTGTCGAGGTCAAGACGCGCACGGGCCTCTCGTATGGAAAGCCCGCCGAAGCTGTGAACTACTACAAGCAGCGAAAGATCATCCGCACGGCACAGTGGTACTTGATGGAAAAGCATTTGAGCGATTGCCGCTGCCGCTTCGACGTCATCGAGGTCTATGCGATGACGGCTGGCGCATGGAAGGTGCGCCAGATCGAGGGCGCGTTTGAGATGTGAAACGGGATGCAGGTCGGCGAGGGGAGGCTTTTCTTTGTTTGCAAAATCGTATGGTGCGGCGACGCTCGGCGTGGACGGGCTCATCATCGACGTGGAAGTCGATGCGGGGTACGGACTGCCTGCGTTCGACATCGTCGGCCTGCCGGATACGGCGGTGCGCGAGAGCAAAGAGCGCGTGCGCACGGCCATCAAGAATTCGGGGCTCAAGCTCCAACAGGAAAAAATCACGGTCAACCTCGCGCCGGCCGACATCCGCAAGGACAGTCCCGGCCTCGATCTGCCCATCGCCGTGGGCCTTCTCGCGGCGCATGGGCTTTTTCCTATGAAAAAAATCGAAGGCTGCCTGTTTTCGGCAGAGCTTTCGCTCGAAGGCGAATGCCGTCCCGTGCAGGGCGTGCTGCCGATGGCAATCGCGGCAAAAGAGCAGGGATTCCGCGCGATTTTCGTCGCACCCGCGAATGCGAACGAGGCGCTGCTCGTGCAGGGGCTCACGGTTTATGCTGTTGCGACGCTCGCAGAGCTCGTGGCGTTCCTCAAGGGCGAGAAGGAGCTTGCGCCTGCCGCAGCACAGCCGGTTTCGAGCGAGGGGCCGGGCTGGACGGATGATTTCGCCGACGTGCAGGGGCAGTTCGCTGCGAAGCGGGCGCTCGAGATTGCGGCGGCGGGCGGCCACAATGTGCTGATGGTCGGTGTGCCGGGCAGCGGCAAGACGATGCTCGCGCGACGCATGAGTTCGATTCTGCCTGCGCTGACGCCGGAAGAAGCACTCGAAGTCACGAAGATTTACAGCATCGCGGGGCTTTTGAAACACGATGGCGGCCTTGTGACGCAACGGCCGTTTCGCGCGCCGCACCACACGACGAGCATGACGGCGATGATTGGCGGCGGCAGCATCCCGCGCCCCGGCGAGGTCACGCTCGCGCATCATGGCGTGCTGTTCCTCGACGAGCTGCCGGAGTTTGGCAAATCGACGCTCGAGGTCTTGCGCCAGCCCTTGGAAGATCGGGAAATTTTGGTGAGCCGCGTCCATGCCTCGCTGAAGTTCCCATCGTCTTTTATGCTGATTGCGGCGATGAATCCGTGCCCGTGCGGCTATCATGGCGACGAATCGGGCGGGCACCAGTGCGAGTGCACGCCAGGCGAGATCAAGCGCTACACGCGCAAAATCTCGGGGCCGCTCCTCGACCGCATCGACATCCACATCCGCGTGCCGCGCGTCGAGTACAAGGAGCTCGCCTCGCGTGAGCAGGCCGAGCCGTCGTCTGCCATTCGCGCCCGCGTGGAAGCGGCGCGCGAGATTCAGCACGAGCGGCTGAAGCCCTATGGCATTTACTCGAATGCGCAGATGAACCACGCGATGATCCAGCGGCTCTGCCCGCTGGAGGACACGGCGCAGCAGCTGCTGCAGGCGGCGTTTGAAAAAATGCATCTTTCCGCGCGCTCGTATGACCGCATCATCAAGGTCGCGCGCACGGTGGCCGACCTTGCAGGCGGCGGTCCCATCGGCCCGCGCGAGATTGGCGAGGCAATCAAACTCCGTAACGATGTCGGGCTGAGCCTGGAATGAATCAGGAGGATTTTCTTTGGAGGAACGAACATGCTGACGGCGCAGGTCTTCGTCAATGTGCCGGTCAAGAGCATTGCAAAACCCTATACGTATCGCGTGCCGGACACCCTCGCGCAAGTGGGAGCAGGCTGGCGCGTCCTCGTACCCTTCGGCGGCCGGAAAGTCGAAGGGTTCGTTGTTTCTGTGGTGGAAAAAAGCGCGGACGAGCTCGCGGGGTTGAAGCTCAAGGACATCCTCGCGTGCGTCGACGAAGAGGCGTGGTTCACGCCCGTGCTACTCGAGGCGGCGCGGTGGCTCGCGGAGTTCTATCTCTGCTCGCTCGCTGAAATCATGCGGCTTTTCATGCCGGGCAAGAGCGGCGTCAAGATCACGGTCGAGTACGTCGCGGACGAATCGCAGGAACATCACGTTTTGCTCGGTATGGCGTCGTATCGCAGGCTTTATGACTACGTGGCTGAAAACGGGCCTGTGCGGCGGGCCGCGCTTCGAAAGGCACTGCCGGAGCTCGCGGACGAACTGCCCGCGATGCTCGAAAAGCTCACGGGCTACCATGTGCTGACGAAGGAATACGCGGCGGAAAAGCGTGACGCCGCGCTCTATGAACGCTATGTCGTCTTGAAGGAAGCATTGACGCCCGAGCGGGAAAAAGAATTTGCCCGCCGCCGCGCCCAGCTGGCGCTCTGGCGCTACCTCGCCGCCCATGATGGCACGGCGAGCCTCAAGGAACTTGAAAGCGAGGGCCTCCATGCCGACGCGGCGAAGAAGCTCGCGGCGGCCGGTATCGCCGTCATCCGCCGCCGCCGTGTGCTGCGCGACAGCTATGCAGGAGCTGCGCGCGGACATGAACCGCGCGAGCTCACAGACGAGCAGCGTGCTGCCGTCGAAGCCGTGCGTCCGTCGATGGCGGCAGGGGAGTACCACGGCTTTTTGCTCTATGGCGTCACGGGCAGCGGCAAAACGCAGGTTTATATCGAACTGGCGCGGCTCGTGCGCGAGCGAGGCCGCAAGGTCATCGTGCTCGTGCCGGAAATCGCTTTGACGGGTCAACTCGTGCGCGCGTTCCAGTCGTATTTTGCAGGCGACATCATCGTCATGCACAGCCGATTGACGCTCGCCGAGCGCAACGACGCCGTGATTCGTGTGCGGCGCGGGGAGGCGGGCATCATCATCGGCGCGCGGTCAGCACTTTTCACGCCCGCCGATGACGTCGGCCTCATCATTCTCGACGAGGAGCAGGACATGAGCTACAAGCAGGACGAGTCACCGCGCTACCATGCGCGCGTCGTCGCCGAAGAGCTCGCACACCTGCATCATGCCGTGCTGCTGCTCGGCAGCGCGACGCCGTCGCTCGAGACGTACCACCGCGCTAGGACGGGCGAGCTGACGCTGCTCACGATGCGCCGCCGCGTCGGCGACATCCCGCTGCCGGAGGTCTCTTGTGTCGACATGCGGCAAGAGCTCCGCATGGGCAACCGCCACATCATCTCGCGGCCGCTCGAAGCGCTGATCTGGAAGACCATCGCAGCGCACGAGCAGCTCATCATCATGCTGAACCGGCGTGGCTACTCGACGTTCGTCATGTGCCGCTCGTGTGGCGAAGTCATCCATTGTCCCGACTGCGGCATGCCGCTCGTCTACCACGAAACGAAGCGCGGCGGCAAGCTGCTCCTCTGCCATCACTGCGACATCCGCCAGCCCGTGCCCGACGTCTGCCCGAAATGCGGCAGCCGCTACATCAAATATTTCGGCTCCGGCACGGAAAAGCTCGAACAGGAACTCCGCGCCCTCGTGCCCGAAGCGCGCATCGAGCGCATGGATCGCGACACGACGGGCGGAAAGTTCGCCCATCAGGAAATCCTCAATCGCTTCCGCCGCGGCGCGTTTGACATTCTGCTCGGCACGCAGATGGTTGCGAAAGGGCACGATATCCCGAATGTCACAGCTGTCGGCATCATCAGCGCCGACGCAAGCCTCAATCGGCCCGACTTCCGCGCGGCCGAACGCTGCTTCATGCTGATCACGCAGACCGCAGGGCGGGCAGGTCGCCACACGGCGGGCGGCGAGCGCGGCCACGTCCTCGTGCAGACGTACAACACAGAGCACTACGCCGTCCAGTGCGGCATCCATCAGGATTACGAAGGCTTCTATCAAAAAGAAATCGCCCTGCGGAAAGCCATGGGCTATCCGCCGTTCACGCGCCTCATCAAGCTTCTGTTCCAAAGCACCGACGAAAACGCTGCCAAGCAGTCCGCGCTTGCCTTCGTCCAAGCATTCCAGCAGCGCTATCCCGGAGGCGCATCGACCCCGCTCGGCACACCGCCAAAAACAAACACCGTCATCGGCCCCGCGCCCGCGCTCATCGCCTGCTTCCGCGGCACATACCGCTTCGTCGTCCTCATCAAAGCCCTCGACCTCGAAGACGTCCGTAAGTTTCTGCGTGAGCAGGGACTGCATTTGCGCACGGATGTCGCAATCGACATCGATCCCATCACGGTGATGTGAAGAAGGTTGCTAAAGTGCCTTCATAACGTTCTGTATGCTTGTCAGGCTTCAGCATCCTACTACTCCTTCCACCGCTCCGCGGTCCCCCTCCCTCTAGAGGGAGGCTGAAGTTTGAATGATTTCGTGCTTAGTGATATTGCGCATCTTCGTTGGGATTTCCTTCGCGAGCATCAATCCAGACTTCGGGGAGGGCGGGGACTTCCATAAGGAAACTTTTAGCTGTAAGGAAACAAAAAACGTCTAGGTGAGGAGATGTGAACTCAAAAGCTCCAAAGTTCGATGAACCTCGCAGGCCGTGTCAGCGTTGTTTCCGTTGGAAGTCCCTGTCCTCCCGCGACCACGAACCAATCTTCGCGACTGCTCACCCCTTTTCTTTTTCATTGAAATCGTTTGCAAACTGTGGTAACATAGAGCATAACTTGTGATGAAGAAGGAAAGTAGCCGTCCGCGCGTCTCTAGAGAGTCCCGTTGCTGGAAAGGGATGATGGCGCGGGCTGTGAAGTTCCCTTCGGAGCAGCCGGGGGAAGCGCCAAGTGGCGTGGTAGTCCGGACGCTGGCCGCGCACGGCCGTTCAAAGAAAGTAACAAATCAGGGTGGTACCGCGAAGACATGTCTCCGCCCCTGCTGCAAGGCGGGGACGGAGCATTTTTATTTTCGCCTCCCGTATTCATCGTTTCCTTTTTAGGAGGTAGTTTTTCTCTATGATGGAAGAAAAGATCGAACAGCTGAAGGCACAAGCTGCCGAAGCCATCCAGCATGCGGCCGGGAATCTCTCGGAGCTCGATGACATCCGCGTCAAGTTCCTCGGCAAGAAGGGCGAATTCACGTCCATCCTGCGCGGCATGGGCGCGCTCGCGAAAGAAGACCGCCCGAAGGTCGGCAAGATTGTCAACGAGGCGAAGGCGCAGATCGAGGCGCTGATTGCCGAGAAGAACGAGGAGCTCAAGGCGCGCGCCCTCGCGGACAAGCTCGCAAGCGAGAAAATCGACGTCACGCTGCCGGGTCGCACGCAGCCGCTCGGCCATCTCCATCCGCTGACGCTGACGCTCGAGCGCATCAAGGACATCTTCTTCCGCATGGGATTCTCCGTCGAGGAAGGCCCGGAAATCGAGAAAGATTACTTCAACTTTGAAGCGCTGAACCTGCCGAAAGACCATCCGGCGCGCGACATGCAGGATTCGTTCTACATCACGGAAGACATCCTCATGCGCTCGCAGACGTCGCCGGTGCAGGCGCGCACGATGCAGAAGAACGACCCGAACACGCCGATCCGCATGATTGCACCGGGCCGTGTCTATCGCCGCGACGAGTACGATGCGACGCATTCGCCGATGTTCACGCAGGTCGAAGGCCTCGTCATCGACAAGGGCATCACGATGGCTGACCTCAAGGGCACGCTCGAGCTCTTCCTGCATCAGATTTTCAGCGAGGACGTCAAGATTCGTCTGCGTCCGAGCTTCTTCCCCTTCACGGAGCCGTCGGCCGAGGTCGATATCTCCTGCGTCATGTGCCACGGCAAAGGCTGCAAGGTCTGCAAGGGCACGGGCTGGCTCGAAATCCTCGGCGCCGGCATGGTGCATCCGCACGTCCTCGAAATGAGCGGCTACGATCCGAATGTCGTCAGCGGCTTTGCCTTCGGCATGGGCGTCGAGCGCATCGCGATGCTGTCCTACGGTGTCGATGACCTGCGCTTGTTCTACGACAACGACATGCGCTTCCTGAGCCAGTTCTGAACCGCGTCTCTTCAGGTCCCCTCCCTCGGAGAGGGAGGCAGGAGGCTGCGTGCTATCTTGTGATAACAATGAAGGAGAACCAAACAATATGCAAGTTTCCATTCAGTGGTTGAAAGACTATATTGATTTCGATTGGACGGCGGAAGAGCTCGCAGACCGCTTCACGATGGCGGGCGTGCCGGTCGAGAATGTCATCCGCGCCGATGCGGGCCTCGAGAGCGTCGTCACGGGCCGCATCGAAAAGATTGAGCGCCATCCGGACTCCGACCATCTCTGGGTCTGCCAGATGAACGTCGGTAAGTCCGACCTCATCCAGATCATCACGGGCGCGCAGAACGTCCGCCAGGGCCAGGTCGTGCCGGTCGCGATGGTCGGCGCGCACCTGCCGAACGGCGTCCACATCAAGAAGGGCAAGCTGCGCGGCCTGCCGTCGAACGGCATGCTCTGCTCGGCAGGCGAGCTCCATCTCGACACGTCGAAAATGACGGAAGACCAGCTGAACGGCATCTACATCCTGCCGGACGATACGCCTGTCGGCGTGCCCGCGAAGGACGTGCTCGGCAAGAGCGACGTCATTCTCGAATTCGAACTCACGGCGAACCGCGGCGACTGCTTCAGCGTGCTCGGCCTCGTGCGTGAAATCGCGGTGCTGACGGGCAATGCGCCGAAATGGCCGACAATTGCCTGCAAGGAAGACGATGACGCGAAAGCCGCCGACCTCGTGAACGTCGGCATCGAGGCAGATGACCTCTGCGACCGTTTCAGCGCGCGCGTCGTCAAGAACGTCAAGATCGGCCCGTCTCCGGCCTGGATGCAGGAGCGCCTCGAAGGTGCCGGCATCCGCGCCATCAACAATGTCGTCGATGTTACGAACTTCGTCATGCTCGAACTCGGCCAGCCGATGCATGCTTATGACTATGACGAAATCACGGGTCACCAGCTGACGGCGCGTCGCGCAGCCGCAGGCGAGAACCTCCATACGCTCGACGACACGTCGCGCATCGCGAAGGGCGACGAGCTTGTCATTGCTGATGCCGAGCATCCGGCCGGCCTTGCGGGCATCATGGGCGGCTATGAGACGGAAATCACGGAAAAGACGACGACGGTCGTCTTCGAGGCCGCTTCGTTCTATGGCCCGAGCATCCGTCGTACGTCGCGCGCCTGCGGCCTGCATTCCGAGGCGTCGGGACGCTTCGAGCGCGGTGTCGATGTGACGAATACGCCGCGTGCGCTCGACCGCGCCTGCCAGCTGCTGCAGGACATGGGCGCCTGCATGGTCACGCAGGGCATCGTCGATTGCTATCCGGCACCGAAAGCGCCGACGACGATTGATTTCACGGCCGCGCAGATCAATGGCCGCCTCGGCACCGAGCTTCCGGGCAAGGACATGGTCGCCATCCTCACGAAGCTCGGCTTCGAAGTCGAAGATAAAGGTAGCGAGAGCTACCATGTCACGGTTCCGTCGTGGCGCAACGACTGCTCGCGCATGGACGACCTCTCCGAGGAAGTCGCGCGCATCTATGGCTTTGACAACATCGTCAGCACGACGCCGTTCGGCCGCATGATGCAGGGCCATCAGAGCGAGAAGCAGGCATTCGAGACGCAGGTCAAGCACATCCTCGTCTCGCTCGGCATGACGGAGGAGCTTTCGTTCAGCTTCACGAGCAATGACCTCTTTGACAAGCTGCGCGTGCCCGAGGACTCCGAGCTCCGCCGCGCCATCCCCATCATGAACCCGCTGACGGATGAAGCGCCGCTCGTCCGCACCTGCCTCCTGACGAGCATCATGGAGAATGCCGTGCGCAACTTCTCGCGCAAGAATATGGACATCAAGCTCTTCGACGTTGCGCCGGTCTTCTATCCGAAGCAGCTGCCGCTGACGGAGCTCCCAGACGAGAAGCTCAAGATTGTCGGCCTCATCACGGGCCGCCGCGACGAGGCGTCTTGGAACCAGACGAATGACATGGTCGATTTCTACGACATGAAGGGCATCGTCGAGCAGCTGCTCGCGCGCCTCAGCATTTCGAAATACACGGTCGAGGCCGGCGAACATTTCGCACTGCATCCGGGCAAGACGGCGCTGTTCAAGAAAGGCCGCGAGACAATCGCAACGGTCGGAGAGCTTCATCCGGAAGCGGCCGCGAACTTCGGCATCAAGCAGAAAGTCTACCTCTTCGAGATGGACCTCGAGACGCTTATGAAGTACGCGGGCAAGAAGTTCCATTTCGAATCCCTGCCGAAGTATCCTGCCATCGAGCGCGACCTCGCACTGCTCGTCGCCGAGGATGTGCAGGCAGCCGACATCGAGAAGGTCATCCAGAAGAATGGCGGCAAGCATTTCACGGGCGTCACGCTGTTCGACGTCTACACGGGCAAGAACATTGAAGCGGACAAGAAAAGCCTCGCGTTCCGCATGACGTTCCAGAGCAAGGACCGCACGCTGACGGACGACGAGGCCGACACGGCATTCAAGAACATCGTCGCGGCCGTCGAGAAGTCCTTTGACGCCGAGCTTCGCGCTTGAAGGTGATTTCATGGAAAAGAAACCGAGCCAGAAAGTGAATGTCGAGATTTTTGGCGATACGTATCCTTTTAAGACGGATGGCGATCCCGAAGAACTGCGGCGCCTCGCCGCTATCGTGGACGACCGCATGAAGACCGCCGCGAAGATGACGCGCAGCCTCGACACGCGCAAGATCGCCGTGCTCGCGGCGCTGCAGATGGCGAACGAGTACGCCGAGCTCAAGAAAGACTATGACGAGCTCGTTCAGCTGCTCGAGGACAAGTAAGGAGCAAGTTCATGACACAGTTTGACAAACGAAACCTCACAATGATGATGGATTTCTACGAGATGACCATGGCAAACGGCTACTTTGCGAGCGAGGACAAGGACGCGAACGTCGCGTTCGACGTCTTCTACCGCAAGAACCCGGACGAAGGCGGCTTCGCCATCTTCGCTGGTCTCGAGCAGGTCATCGAGTACGTCGAGAACATGCGCTTCTCCAAAGAGGATATCGAATACTTCCGCGCGCAGCACATGTTTTCTGAGGAATTCCTCGATTACCTCAGCACGTTCCGCTTCACGGGCGATATCTACGCGCTGCCCGAGGGAACGGTCATGTATCCGGACGAACCGATCCTGACCGTTGTTGGCCCGCTCATCGACGCGCAGCTCGTCGAGACGGCCATCCTCGCGCAGGTCAACCACCAGTCGCTGATTGCGACGAAGTCGCGCCGTATCTGCAAGGCGGCAGGCTCGCGTGCGGTCTCCGATTTCGGTGCCCGTCGCGCACACAACATGGACGCGGCAACGTATGGCGCGCGCGCGGCCTACATCGGCGGCGTTGTCGGTACGGCGACGGTCTCGGCCGGCCAGATGTTCGACATCCCGATCAGCGGCACGATGGCCCACAGCTGGGTCATGTTCTATGGCGACGAGTACGAAGCGTTCAAGAAATACGCGCAGACGTATCCTGACGCGACGGTGCTGCTCGTCGATACGTACGACGTCATCCATTCGGGCATCCCGAATGCCATCCGTGTTGCGCACGAAGTCCTCGAGCCGATGGGCAAGCGCCTCGTCGGCATCCGCATCGACTCGGGCGACCTCGCATATCTCTCGAAGCGCGTGCGCAAGATGCTCGATGCGGCGGGCCTGCCGGACTGCAAGATCGTCGTGTCGAACAGCCTTGACGAGTTCACGGTTTCGTCGCTCCTGCAGCAGGGGGCGTGCATCGACAGCTTCGGCATCGGCGAGCGCCTGATCACGGCGAAGTCCGAGCCGGTCTTCGGTGCCGTCTACAAGCTTGCGGCTGTTGAAGAAAACGGCGGTTTCGCGCCGCGCATCAAGGTCTCGGAGAACGTCGAGAAAATCACGAATCCGGGCCTCAAAGACCTTTACCGCGTCTACGATGCCGACGGCCATGCGGTCGCCGACCTCCTCGCGCTCGCGGGCGAACCCATTGACATGAACGAGCCGTTCCGCTACGTCGATCCCGTCAAGCCGTGGAAGAACCGCTCGTTCGAGGGCTGCACGGTGAAGAACCTGCGCCGCTGCTACGTCAAAGACGGCAAGCGCACGGAGGAGCTGCCGAAGCTCGACGAGATCCGCGCCTATGTCAAAAAGCAGCTCGACAGCGAGATCTGGGAAGAGGAGCAGCGCTTCGAGAATCCGCATCGCCACTACCTCGACATGACACCGGATTATTACGAAATGAAGATGGGCCTCCTTTACGAGACCCGCAAGCAGCATGGCTGATGTTTTTGTGAAATGAGGTGAAAAGTTTGAAACTCAAACTTCGCAGGTGCAAAATGCCCGTGAAGCCTTACAAAATCTAAATTTATAGCTAAAGAAATAGCATGAACCGCACCGGTTCGGTATAATTAAGGTACCAATCAAAACATACAAAACCGGAGGCTCATGCTATGA
>JALEZZ010000043.1 GCA_022773585.1 Selenomonas sp.
GCTATACGCGCAAAGCGCTTCGGCCTGCGGTTTCCGGCACAAGATGCCGAAGAATCCTTGCATGAGGCGAGTTTGTTCTTTTGAAAAACTGCGAAAAACGGAGTATGAGCGAGTAAAACGAAGTATTATATAGGGAGGAACAGAATGTACCTAGCAGCCATTGAGCATGTTGATAATTATCGACTGGATGCCGTCAAGGAATGTCTGGCGAGATGCTTTGCGGATCTTGGGCTGGATGAAAAGAATCCGCTGGGGCAGTATGTCCATCCGGGTGATTGCGTTTTCATCAAGCCAAACTGGGTGGCTTCTCGCTGGCGAGCTTCCTGCCCGCATACGGACAGTTTGTATTGTGTCATCACACATCCCGCTGTCATCGAGGCCGTTGTCGATTTCACAGCCATCGCGCTCGAAGGCAGAGGCCGGATCATCCTCGGTGACAATCCATCGATTGATGCTGATTTCGAAGAATTGATGGAGTTTACGAAGATGCGCCGTCTGGAAAAGAAATACGAGGGACTTCTGACAATCAAAGATTTGCGGCCGCTTGTTTGCGATGACCTTGCAAATTATGGAAAACGGGACAAGATGGTGTCGCAGGATGGCGACGATGCAGGGACGGTGCAAGTGAATCTTGGCAGGGAATCCTTGTTTTATGGAATGGATCCGGTGCGCTTCCGTGGCGTATTCGATGAACGCGATGAAACGATTGCTGCGCATTCAGGAGAGCAGCAACTTTATACGTATTCACGGAGCTTGTACAATGCGGATGTCTATATTTCCATTCCGAAGATGAAAACGCATCAGAAGGTCGGCGCAACCCTGAACCTCAAGGGACTTGTTGGGAGCATCGCGGACAAGAATCAGCTTGTGCATTGGCAGGTCGGATATCCTGCAATCCATGGCGATGAATATCCGTCGAAAGAAGCATATGAAGCTGGGCAGAAGGCCAAGGTCAAGCATCGCGGTGCTTGGCCGGGAAATGATACCATCTGGCGCATGGTGGTGGATCTTTATCAAGGGATGCGAAAACGGAAGCGCAGGTATTTCAGCGTCATTGATGGAATCATGGCTGGCGAAGGGCAAGGGCCGTTCTGCCCGACAGCAAAATATGCAAATACTTTGGTTGCGGCGGATCATCTTCTTGTGGCCGATCTCGTTGCTGCGCGCTATATGGGATTGGACCCGGAACGCATTTCATATCTTGCCTATTTCCTGCAACATCCTGTCGATGGAGTTGCTCTTGATCAGATTGGAGTTATTCATGGAAATAGGAATATGCAGGGATTCTTTAAAGCGCATACGCGGTATCGAGATTTTCAAGTAGTGGAAGCATGGAGAGAAATTCTTTATCCACTTTGACAGGATGAAGAGCTGTGAAACAAAAATATTCACAACGCATGATGGACGGAAGGGGGAGCTCGTGAACCAAAAAATAACGCAGTTCATCTTTGACCTCGACGGGACGATTACCCAGGAAGAGACATTGCCGCTCATCGCGGAGCATTTCGGTGTGACAGAAGAAATCAAAGCGTTGACGCAGCAGACGGTGCAGGGGAGCATCCCATTTGCAGAATCTCTTGCCTGGCGTGTCCGCATCCTCGGCGCGCTTCCTGTCGACGAAGTTGCGCACCTTCTCGCCCAGGTACAGCTGCACGAAGGTGTCATGCAGTTCATCCATGCGCACAGGGATCAATGCAGCATTGCAACGGGAAACCTCCGGCCGTGGATTGAAAAGCTGGTGGCGCGTCTTGACTGTGCTTGTGATGCATCGGAAGCTGTTATCGAGAATAATCGCGTGGCAAAGCTCACGCATGTCCTTCACAAGGAAGACGTGGTACAGCGGTATCAAAAAATGGGACGGCGCGTCGTTTTTATCGGGGATGGCAACAACGATGTCGAAGCCATGCGCGTAGCCGACATTTCGATTGCTTCGGCGCTGACGCACGATCCCGTGCCAGGTGTGCTGAATGTGGCAGATGGCATCGCATGGGATGAAGCTTCTTTATGCAGGCGGCTTTATCAATTTTTACAGAAATAAATTCGCACTCAGCAGAAATTTATCAACATTCGTGCCCTTTTATGTTAAAATAAAACAAAACGCGAAAGAACTATGTTCGTTTTCATTCGATTCTTTTGCGATTCCATCCACAAAACAAATCATAGGAGGGCACTCATATGAAACTGCAGAACCGTCCCGAGGACATCGAAGCGCTGAAGCCGGAATACAAGGAATATTTCCACGCAATCCGCCAGCGCATCCCCGCTGACCGTGTCATCTGCGATCCTGTACGGCGCTATGCATACGGCGTCGACGCGAGTCTCTACAGCATCACGCCGCAGATTGTCGTGCAGGCGCGCAGCATCGACGAGGTCAGCTTCCTCGTGCAGGAGGCTGGGAGGCGCCACATCTCCGTGACGTTCCGCGCGGCTGGCACGAGCCTCTGCGGACAGGCGCTCACGGACTCCGTGCTCATCATGGCGACAGAGGGCTGGCAGGACTACAAGATCACTGATGGCGGTGACAAGATTACGCTCGAGCCTGGCATCATCGGCGCGATGGCCAATTCGTATCTCGCACCGTACCAGCGCAAGATTGGCCCGGATCCCGCGTCCATCAAGCACGCGATGATTGGCGGCATGGCGGCGAACAACGCGAGCGGCATGTGCTGCGGCACGTCGGACAACAGCTACAAGACCGTCCTCGACCTGAAGCTCGTCTTTGCTGACGGCTCGGTGCTCGATACCGCGGATGATACGAGCGTCCGGACGTGGAGCAAGGCGCACGAATCCATCGTGAACGAGCTCATGGCCATCCATGACGAAATCGCGGCCGACCCGGAGCTCAAAGAACTCATCGCGCGCAAGTACAAGATCAAGAACACGACGGGTTACAGCCTCAATTCCTTCATCGACTTCGACAAGCCCATCGACATCCTGAAGCATGTCATCATCGGCTCGGAGGGCACGCTCGCGCTGATTGCCGAAATCACGTATCGCACGGTCGTCGAGGCGAAGTACAAGGCATCGGCGCTCGTCTTCTTCCCGAGCCTGCGCGAATCGTGCCGCGCCGTGCATGACCTCACGCGTCCGCTCGTCGCGGCAGGCGAACTGCTCGACCGCGTCTCTCTGAAGTCCATCGAGGACTGGGACGGCATCCCCGAAGTCATCCGCACGCTGCCAGACGGTGCGGCGGCCATCCTCATCGAGACGCGCGCCGACGACCACGAGACGCTCGAAAAGCGCATCGCGGAGACAAAGGAAATCGTCGGCAAGTACGAAATCCTCTATCCGATCGAGTTCACGGAAGACCCGAATGTCTATGGCCTCTACTGGCAGATTCGCGCGGGCATCTTCCCAGCGGTCGGCGGCGTGCGCACGATCGGCACGACGGTCATCATCGAGGACGTCGCTTTCCCGCGTGATGACCTCGCAGACGGCGTCATGGCGCTCCGTCAGTGCATGGACGACCACGGCTACGGCGAAGGCATCATCTACGGCCACGTCCTCGACGGCAACGTCCATTTTGTCATCACGCAGGATTTCGAGACGGACAAGGGCAAGGCGCAGTACCAGAAATTCATCGAGGACGTCTGCGACCTCGTCGCGACGAACTTCCACGGCTCTCTGAAAGCCGAGCACGGTACGGGCCGCAACATGGCGCCGTTCGTCGAGCTCGAGTGGGGCAAGAAGGCATATGCGCTCATGAAGCGCATCAAGAAGGCGTTCGACCCCGACACGACGCTGAATCCGGACGTCATCATCACGACGAACGGCCTCGTCTTCATGGAGCGCATCAAGTCGATGAAGCCGGTGCACGAAATCGTCGACCGCTGCATCGAGTGCGGCTACTGCCAGGTCATGTGCCCGTCGCATCTCCTTACGCTCTCGCCGCGCCAGCGCACGGCCGTACAGCGTGAAATCAGCCGCCTGCGCCTCACGGGCGAAGACCCCGAACGCCTCAAGCGCTTCGAGGAAGATTATGAATACCTCGGCGACGAGACGTGTGCTGTCGACGGCCTCTGCCAGACGACGTGCCCGCTGTCCATCAATACGGGCGCATTCACGAAAGAGCTCCGTCACAGCCACATGACGCCGGCACGCCTCTCGGGCGCAGAAAAAATGGCCGCGAACTTTGAGACGGCGAGCTCGGCCGTGCGCCTCGGCCTCACGGGTGCGAATGTCGCGCACAGCATCTTTGGTTCGCAGCTCATGAGCTTCGTCGCGAAAAAGACGCGCTCGATCACGGGCGACAAATTGCCGCTCTGGAATCCGTGGATGCCGAAAGCAGGCAAGCTGCCGACGCAGCCCACGCAGAAAGGGCGTCCGAAGGTCGTCTATTTCCCGAGCTGCACGACGCGCATGATGGGCCCGGCGAAGGGCGACTACGACCAGCGTCATCTCAGCGCCGTCATGATGGAGCTCTGCGACCGTGCAGGCTATGACGTCATCATCCCAGACAACGTCGCGCGCTACTGCTGCGGCATGCCGTTCGAGAGCGAGGGCGTGTTCGAGGTTGCCAACAAGCTCGCGAAAGAGCTTGAGGGCGCACTGCTCAAGACCAGCAACAACGGCGAAATCCCGATCCTCTGCGACATGAGCCCCTGCACGTACCGCATGCAGCACACGATGGACGAACGCCTGAAGATTTACGACACCGTCGAATTCCTGCATGATTTCATCATCGACAAGCTGCCCATCCACCAGATCAACCGCACGATCATGCTCCACATGACGTGCTCGGCCGTCAAGATGGGCCTCCAGAAAAAGTTCCTCGACATCGCGAACCGCTGCGTCACGAAGGTTGTCGTGCCGGACAAAGTCAAGTGCTGCGGCTTCTCGGGCGACAAGGGCTTCTCCATCCCCGAGCTCAACAAGTCCGCGCTCACGCACCTCAACGAAGCCATCCCCGAAGGCTGCAACCACGGCTACTCGAACAGCCGCACCTGCGAAATCGGCCTCTCGGCCAAGGCGGGCTTCCCATACCAGTCCATCGCGTATCTCGTTGATGAGTGCTCGAAATAACGTCTGAAGAACATCATAAACGTTATAAATGAAAGAACACCCGAAGCGCATGCTTTTGCAAAATGCGTTTCGGGTGTTGTATACTACAAAAGTGGAGCAGCTGCCATAACGGTAGGCGGTTGGCGGTTTTGCCTCGCGGAAAGGTCGAATCCTTGATGAAGCGAGGTGATGTGCGATGAATACGACGATCATCATCTTGGTGTTAGTCCTCTGTCTCGTACTCGCAATAAAACAATAACCGCCCCCAGTCTACCAAACTAGGCGGTTATTGTTTTCGTAACAGTAACTAACTATGCGAGGCAGGCCAACCGTCTATCGGCAGCTGCTTCTCTATGTCTTTATTTTACACGAATAATGCTGGTTTTTCAAGGGGAGCGTGATTGCTTCCTATTTTTTTTGCGTCCGATGTGGTAGAATAGAAGCCGTATGAACTGAGGATGGGAGGAACCCTTATGAAGATTACGATTGGCAGCGACCACGGGGCCGTTGCTCTGAAGGATGAAGTCAAGATGGTGCTCGCGGAGTATGGCGACATCGAGGTCACGGATGTCGGCACGTTCGGCACGACGTCGGTCGACTACCCGGACATCGCGGAGAAGGTCTGCGCGGATGTCACGAGCGGCAAGTCGGACCGCGGCATCGCGCTCTGCGGCACGGGCATCGGCATTTCGATTGCCTGCAACAAGATCAAGGGCATCCGTTGTGCGCTCTGCAACGATGTCTATTCGGCGAAGATGTCGCGCCATCACAATGACGCGAACGTGCTCGCGATGGGCGGGCGCGTGCTCGGCAACGGGCCGGCGGGCGAAATCGTCCGCGCCTGGGTCGAGACGGGCTTCGACGGCGGCCGCCACGAGCGCCGGGTCAATAAAATCATGGCCTTGGAGCAGAAATAAGCTGCTTTTGCATAAGTGAATAGGAGGAGACCACACATGAGCCTGATGGATGAACTGAAAGAATCCGATCCGAAAGTTTTTGAAGCCATCGATAACGAACTCAATCGCCAGCGCACGAAGCTTGAGCTCATCGCGTCGGAGAACATCGTCTCGAAGGCGGTGCTCGAGGCGCAGGGCAGCGTGCTTACGAACAAGTACGCCGAGGGCTATCCTGGCAAGCGTTATTATGGCGGCTGCGAGTACGTCGATGTCGTCGAGCAGCTCGCCATCGACCGAGCGAAGAAGCTCTTTGGCGCGGAGTACGCGAACGTCCAGCCGCATTCCGGCGCGCAGGCGAACATGGCCGTCTTCTTCGCGCTCGTGAAGCCCGGCGACACGGTCATGGGCATGAACCTCACGGACGGCGGCCATCTCACGCATGGTTCGCCCGTCAACATGAGCGGCAAATATTTCCACATCGTGCCGTATGGCGTCCGCAAGGAAGACGAACGCATCGACTATGACGAGCTCGAGCGCATCGCGAAAGAATGCCAGCCGAAGCTCATCGTCGCGGGCGCGTCCGCCTATGCGCGCATCATCGACTTCGAGCGCATGGCGAACATCGCGCACAGCGTCGGCGCCTATCTCATGGTGGACATCGCGCACATTGCCGGCCTCGTCGCGGCCGGCCTCCATCCGAGCCCGGTGCCGTACGCCGATGTCGTCACGACGACGACGCACAAGACGTTGCGCGGCCCGCGCGGCGGTATGATCCTCTGCAAAGACGCCGAGTTCGGCAAGCAGTTCAACAAGGCCATCTTCCCCGGCATCCAGGGCGGCCCGCTCATGCACGTCATCGCGGCAAAGGCTGTTGCGCTCGGCGAAGCGCTGAAGCCGAGCTTCAAAGAGTACGCGCAGCAGGTCGTGAAGAATGCGAAAGTCCTCGCGGACGAGCTCACGGCCGATGGCTTCCGCATCGTCACGGGCGGCACGGACAACCACCTCATGCTCGTCGATCTCACGAGCAAGAACCTCACGGGCAAGGTTGCGCAGAACCTCCTCGACGAAGTCAACATCACGGTCAACAAGAACACGATTCCGTTCGAGCCGCTGTCCCCGTTCGTCACGAGCGGCATCCGCCTCGGCTCGCCGGCACTGACGACGCGCGGCTTCAAGGAAGACGACATGAAGGAAGTCGCCGACATCATCGCGCTCGTGCTCGACCATCCTGAGGACGCCGCCTCGAAGGAAGAGGCCAAGAAGCGCGTCGCAGCGCTCTGCAAGAAATACCCGTTATACGAATAATGTACCAAATCCGATGCCTCCCCCTCTGGGGGAGGTGCCCCGAAGGGGCGGAGAGGGTAACGCAGTAAGGAGTATTGAAGAACAAATGTCAGAAGAAATGCATGTCCATCTCATCGACCATCCGCTGATCCAGCACAAGCTCACGCTCATGCGCGAAAAGGAGACGGGCACGAAGGATTTCCGCGAGCTGCTCGAAGAAATCGCGATGCTCATGACGTATGAAATCACGCGCGATTTCCCGCTGAAGGACAAGGCCATCGAGACGCCGGTTGCGAAATGCACGGGCAAGGTGCTCGCGGGCAAGAAGGTCGGCGTCGTGCCGATCCTGCGCGCAGGTCTCGGCATGATGAATGGCGTCATCCGCATGATTCCGGCGGCGCGCGTCGGCCACATCGGCCTCTATCGCGACCCCGAGACGCTGAAGCCGGTCGAGTATTACTGCAAGCTGCCGAAAGACGTCGCGGAGCGCACGCTCATCGTCACCGATCCGATGCTCGCGACGGGCGGCAGCTCGGCGGCGGCGCTCCAGCTGCTGAAGGAGAAGGGCGCGAAGTCCATCACGCTCATGTGCCTCGTCGCGGCACCGGAAGGCATCCGCGTCGTCAACAAGGAACACCCCGATGTCCCCGTCTACGTCGCGGCTATCGATGACCACCTCAACGACAAGGGCTATATCGTCCCAGGCCTCGGCGACGCCGGCGACCGCATCTTCGGCACGCTGTAAGCTTGAACCCATCAGAACCCATCATCGGGAAGCTTTTTCGGAAGCCTCCCGATTTTTTATGCCTGTGCTTGTGCAGCAAGCATAACGATTCGTTATGCCTGAAATAGGAAAGCGTTTCTTTACAGTAGACAAGAGTGCGTGTAAGATAAAGCCATGCTTCGCGAATGAAACAATCGCGGGTGCGGAAAACGTTTTTGAAGAAAAGAAATGGAATGGAGGAGACACATCATGAAGAAGCTATTGGCACTCTGTTCGGCGCTGATTCTCTGCATCGGCTTGCTCACGGGCTGCGGTGGATCGCAGCAGGCGAGCTCCGGTTCGGGCTCGGGTTCCGGTGATTATCATGGCGCGCTCAAGGGCGTCGAGCTCGCGGTCGGCACGTCCGGCACGTATGCGCCATTCTCGTATTTCAAGGAAGACGGCACGACGCTGACGGGCTACGATATCGCGCTCGTGCAGAAACTCCAGGAAATCCTCGGTTTCACGATCAAGGATGACAAGCTTCAGGACATGGACTACGGGCCGCTCGGCACGTCGCTGAGCCAGGGCCAGCTCGATGTCGGCGCTGCCGCCCTCTGCGCGACGGACGAACGCAAGAAGAACATGGATTTCTCCGATGTCTACTATGATGCCGGCATCGTCGTCATCGTCGCAAAGGACAACAATACGATCAAGAGCGTCGATGACCTGAAATCCGGCAAGTACAAGGTCGCCGTCCAGACGGGCTGCGCGGCGTACGAGTACGCATCGAAGGAACTGCCGCAGGAATGCCTCCAGTCGTTTGACTCGCAGGCGCTCGCCTACAAGGCCGTCGAAGATGGCCAGGCCGATGCAACGCTCTATGACCAGCCGGGCACGGCCTATGGCATCAAGACGGGCAAGCTCAACGTGAAGATCGTCGGTGACGAGTTCTTCAAAGGCCAGGCACCGTATACAATCGCGTTCTCGAAGAACATCGTGAAGAAGCATCCGGACATCATCAACCAGTTCAATGCCGCGCTCAAGGAGCTCAAGGAAAACGGCACGCTCGACCAGCTCAAGAAAGAGTACGTGGACTAAACGATCAACGAAAGTCAGAAAAGAGCCGCATGTGACCGTGCGGCTCCCGCAATCTGAAGGGGTGTGACATTATGGATGCAGCGGTATTCACTGCGGTCCTGCCGATGCTCGTCAAAGGATTCTACATCACGATGGAGATTGCCATCATCGGCATCCTGCTGGGCTTCGTGCTCGGCGCGGCGAGCGGCTATGCGCTCCAGAGCGGGAACCGCGTCGCGCAGGGCATCGCGGGCGTCTATGTCTGGATTATCCGCGGCACGCCGATCGTCGTGCAGGCACTCTACGTCTACTTCGTCGTGCCGGCGATCATCTCGCTGGCGCAGGGCGAGCAGTACGTGCTTGACAGTACGATTGCGGGCATCATCGTCATCACGGTGAATGCAGGCGCGTTCATTTCGGCCATCGTCAAGGGCGCGCTCGAAAGCGTCGATGTCGGCCAGATCGAGGCGGGCTATGCGCTCGGCCTCACGAAGCGGGAAGTGCTTTTCCACATCATCATCCCGCCCGCGTTCAAGGTGATGCTGCCGGCGCTTTTCAACCAGTTCATCATCTCGGTCAAGGACACGGCGATGCTCTCGATCATCTCGGTCAACGAGATCACGCGCCAGACGCAGAACTACGTGGCGCGGACGTACAACACGATTCCGGCCTATACGATGTGCGCGGTGTTTTACCTTGTGCTGCTCTCGGCGCTCATGATCCTGCAGCATATCGTGGAAAACCGCCTGAAGAAATGAGGTGCGCGCTATGGACGTTATGGAACCAGCGAAAAAAGACGTCGTGATTTCCGTCGAGCACCTCGTGAAATCGTTCGGCGATCTCGAAGTCCTCAAGGACATCAATCTCGCGGTGCACGAAGGCGAAGTCGTCTGCATCATCGGGCCGTCCGGCTCGGGAAAGAGCACGCTGCTCCGATGCATCAACCAGCTCGAGCAGCCGACGGGCGGCGCCATCAAGTACCACGGCGACGACATGCTCGCGAAGGGCGCGGACATCCGCGCGTTCCGTGAAAAAGTCGGCATGGTGTTCCAGCGGTTCAACCTTTTCCCGCTGAAGTCCGTGCTCGGCAACATCACGCTCGCGCCGGTCTTGACGGGGCACAAGAAGAAGGCCGAGGCCGAGCAGCTCGCGATGGAGCTCCTCAAGAAAGTCGGCCTCGAAAGCAAGGCGGACGCGAAGCCCGCGATGCTCTCCGGCGGCCAGCAGCAGCGTGTGGCGATTGCCCGCGCGCTCGCGATGGAGCCCGAGGCGCTGCTGTTTGACGAGCCGACGTCGGCGCTCGATCCCGAGCTTGTCGGCGAGGTGCTCGCCGTCATGAAGTCGCTCGCCGAAGGCGGCATGACGATGGTCATCGTCACGCACGAAATGGCATTTGCGCGCGACGTCTCCGACCACGTCGTCTTCATGGCGGATGGCTACATCGTCGAGGAAGGGCCGCCGAAGGAATTCTTCGCCCATCCGAAAGAGGAGCGCACGAAAGCCTTTCTCTCGCGCTTCCTCGATGGCTGATTCTTTGCTGATTCTTTTGGAAAGGAGGCGCGTCATGGCACCTGTTCCTGATTTTCCCGATGTCCCGCAGGACACGGGTCATTTCGTCATCACGATCAACCGCGATTTCGGCAGCCTCGGGCGGCCCATCGCGCGACGGCTCGCCGAGCTCCTCGGCGTCGAGTTCTACGACCGCGACATCGTCGAGGCGACGGCGAAAAAGCTCCACAAGCCTATCTCCGTCATCAGCGACGCCGAAGAGCAGAAGGCATCGGGATTCTTCCGCATGCTGTTCCCGCTCGGGCGCACGACGGCGCCGCATCAGAAGACGCTGTTCGAGACGCAGTCGGCGTTCATCCAGCAGGTCGCATCGACGCAGTCGTGCATCATCGTCGGCCGCTGCGCGGACTACGTGCTGCGCGACCATCCGAACGCGATGAACATCTTCATCTACGCGCCCTACGCCGACCGCCTCGCGAACTGCGTGGGCCCGCTCAAGATGGACAAGCGCATCGCGAAGAAGATGATTGCGGGCGTCGACAAGGCGCGGGCCGCCTACCACAAATACTGGGCGGGCTATCCCGCGAATGATCCTGAACACAACCATATCATCATCAACAGCGCCCTGCTCGAAGTCGAGGGGACGGCGCAGGCCCTCGCCGCCATTGCCCGCGTGAGGTTCCACCTCGCGAATGGCGCAGAGGGCAGCCAAGGAGGGGAGGACGATGCAGCCAAAGAAATCTGAATGGAAGCTCCAGCCGCGCATGAAGGCCCGGGCGTACGAATACGCGCTCAAGACCATCGACTCGCACACGGAGGGGGAATCGACCCGCATCGTCTACGACGGGTTCCCGACACTCCGCGGCGCGACGATGATGGAAAAGAAGCAAGACCTCATCGACCATTACGACTTCCTGCGGCGCGCGCTCATGCTCGAGCCGCGCGGCCACCGCGACATGTTCGGTGCCGTGCTGACGGAGCCCGTGCATGAAGAAGCGGACTGCGGCGTCATCTTCCTCGACAGCGGCGGCTGCCTCAACATGTGCGGCCACGGCAGCATCGGCACGGCGTCGATGCTCGTCGAGACCGGCATCGTCGAGGCAAAGGAGCCGTTTACCGACGTCGTGCTCGACGCGCCGTCCGGCCTCATCCGCACGCGCGTCAAAGTCGAGGACGGCCATGCAAGCGAGGCGAGCATCTGGAACGTGCCGGCGTTCCTCTACCGCGCGGACGTCATGCTCCGCGTCCCTGAAGTCTTCGCCGCCTGCACGATGAGCGGCACGACCCACATCCCCTGCGACATCGCCTTCGGCGGCTCGTTCTTCGCGCTCGTCGATGCCGATGCGCTCGGGCTGCCTTTGAAGACAGAAAATATTGACAACATCACGCGCCTCGGCATGGCGCTTCGGCACGCCGTCAACACGCAGGAACGCATCCAGCATCCGACGCTCCCGATTACAACGGTCGATCTCGTCGAGTTCTACAGCCGCGACTGTGATGAAGATGCGGATCTGCGCAACTGCGTCGTCTTCGGCGACGCGCAGGTCGACCGCTCGCCCTGCGGCACGGGCACGAGCGCGAAGATGGCCGTGCTCCACGCGAGAGGAAAATTGCCGCTCGGCAAGACATTCCGCTACGAGAGCATCACGGGCAGCATCTTCGAAGGAAAGCCCGTCCGCGACGTCCTCATCGAAGGCACGGCGGACGGCGGCAAAGGCCTCCGCGGCATCATCCCGCAGATCACCGGCAGCGCCCACATCACAGGCATGAACGAGTGGATCATCGACGAGCGCGACGCGCTCAGGTACGGATTCCTGATTGGCAAGACCGAACCAGCGCCCGCGCATCAGACGGTTATCCAGCCGCTCCCGAAAGTAGCTTCTTGAAGAAGGTGAACACATGGAACCATTCATCTATCCGCTCCGCCAGTCCATCGGCGCTCCTTCCGTTCCTGTCGTGGAAGTCGGGGCGGAGGTGCGGCGCGGCGAGATGCTCGCGGCGGCGCCGGAGGGCAAGCTCGGCTGTCCGATTCACGCCTCGGTCACGGGGCGGGTCACAGCCGTCACGGCGGACGCCGTCACCGTCGAGGCAGAGAACGTGCCCGCATGCATGACGGACGCGCCGTTTGAAAAGCTCGCGCCCGCCGCCCCGCTCGACATGATCCGCGCGGCCGGACTCGTCGGCCTCGGCGGCGCGGGATTCCCCGCCGCCGTGAAGTACGCGAAGCCTCTCGGCCCTTCGGGCACGGTCATCATGAACGCCGCCGAGTGCGAGCCGATTCTCTCCCACAACATCGACGCGCTCGAACAGCATCCCGAGGCGGCGCTGCGCGGCCTCGCCATCGCGATGGATCTCGCGGGCACGCCGCATGGCGTCATCGCCATCAAGGGCATCCACACGAAGGCCATCGCCGCGCTCGAGCATGCGCTCGCGGGCAACCTGCCCGGCATGACGGGAAAAGAAATCAAGCTTCACAAGCTCAAGAACATCTACCCCGTCGGCGAGGAACGCGCCATCGTGCGCGAAGTGCTCGGCACGCTGCTCGACGTGACCGACCTGCCATCGGCGGCTGGCGCTATCGTCTCGAATGTCGAAACGCTCACGCGCATGCATGAGGCTGTCGATCTCGGCAAGCCGCTCATCGACAAGGATTTGACCGTCGCGGGCAAGCTTGAAAAGCACCTCGGCGAAACGCTCATTTACCATGACGTGCCAATCGGCCGCCAAGTCTCCGCGATGCTCGCCATCGCGGGCGGCACGATGGCGGCGGATTCCTACGGCGAGCTCCTGATGGGCGGCCCGTTCACAGGCCACCGCACGACGCTGGGCGCGCCGATTGTCAAGACGACAGGCGGCATCATCGCCACCGAATGCTTCCCGAAAGCGCCGCCGAAAATCGGCCTGCTCGTCTGCGCGTGCAGTGCCGGCGAGGCGCGCATGAAGGAAGTCGCCGCGTCACTCGGAAGCAAGGTCGTTGGCATTGAATACTGCAAGCAGGCGCTCCCCGTCAAAGCCGCGCGCAAATGCAAGAACCCCGGCATCTGCCCTGGGCAGGTCGCCAAGATTCTCGCGCTCAAGAAAGCCGGTGCCGAGGCCGTGCTGATTGGCAACTGTACCGACTGCACGAACACCGTCATGACCTGCGCCCCTGCGCTCGGCCTGCCGGTGTACCACGTCACCGATCAGGCACTGCGCGCAGTGAACCAGAAACTCATCCGCAAGATTCATTCGTAACCACGAAACAAGGAGGAATCCCCCATGTCCATGACAAAAGAACAGGCGGAAGCACATCTCGCCGATCCTGCTGTTTTCTGCTGCCGTCGGCAGAAAGGCCTGACCATCAGCGCTGCCGACCTCGAAGACCCCGCCATTTTCGACGACATGGAGGAGGCGGGCCTGCTGAAGCTCAGTCCCGATGGCCTAACGGTCGCCGAAGTCCTCGGCGCGACGCTGACGCAGGACGTCGAGGCGCTGACACCCATCACGGCGGGCGTGCTCGACCATGTCAATGCGAAAGCCGCTGCTCCCGCCGCTGAGACAACCTCGGCGCCTGCAGCACCTGCTCCAGCGGAAGCCAAGGCGGCTGCCCCGATTTCCACGACGATGACAGGAGGCACCATGCACATCCAGATTGACGCGGCCGAAAAGATTTCCGGCCTTTCCATCGATATCCCGCTCGGCGGCCTCGGCGCGAAAGCGGCAACGGCTCCTGCCGCAGCTGCTGCGCCTGCCGCTCCCGTAGCGAAGCCTGCCGGCACGAAGAAAGTCATCCGCACGCTGCTCAAGAAGCACATCAAAATCACGGACGCTGTCATCGGCACCGAGACGAAAATCGAAAACGGCGTCATCACGATTGACGGCAGCATTGTGGACAAGGCCATCAAAGAGGATCCGCTCTGCAAGAGCCTCAAGCTCGACGTCATTCATCCACGCGAGCGCCACATCTACACTGACACGATCATGGATGTCTGCCCGATTGCGACGAAGGTCGAAGGTGCGCTCGGCGAAGGTGTCACGAAGGTCGCGGACGGCGTCGTGTTCCTGCTGACGGGCGTTGACGAAGACGGCGTGCAGGTGCATGAATTCGGCTCGTCCGAAGGCTTCCTCGACGAGAAGATGTACTTCGGCCACCCGGGCTGTGCCGATCCTGACGACATCATCATCCGCTGCCATGCCGTCATCGCGAAGAAATCCGGCATGACGCGCCCCGGCCCGTTCGCCGCGCACAAATGCGAAGACTACATCATCCAGGCCGTGCGCGACGAGCTCAAGAAATACGAGGGCGAAGTCGTGCGTGAGGAACATTGCGAAGACCTCAGGCGCGAGGGCAATCCGCGCGTCGTGCTCGTCAAGGAAATCATGGGACAGGGCGCGATGCACGACAACGTCATCTGCCCGGTCGAGCCCTGCGGTGTCAAGGGCGGCCAGAAGAACGTCGATTGCGGCAACGTGCCGATCATGCTGACGCCGAATCAGGTGCGCGATGGCTCCATCCACGCGCTGACCTGCATCGGCCCGGCCACGAAGGAAATGACGCGCCACTACATCCGCGAACCGCTCGTCGAAGGCCTCGCCGCCGACACCGAGCTCGACCTCATCGGCGTCGTCTTCGTCGGCTCGCCGCAGGTCAATGACGAGAAGATGTGGGTCAGCGAACGCCTCGGCTCCCTGCTCGAATCGCTGGACATCGATGGATGCATCATCACGACCGAAGGTTTCGGCAACAACCACATCGATTTCATCCAGCACATCGGCCAGGCGGGCAAGCGCGGCATCCCCGTCGTCGGCGTCTCGTTCTGCGCATATCAGGGCCAGCTCGTCGTCGGCAACAAGTACGCCAACGCGATGGTCGAGGAGAACATGGACGCGGGCGGTTTCGAAAACAACGTCTGCGGCTGCTCCTGCGTCACGAAGGAAGTCGCGGTGCGCGCCATCGCCATGCTGAAGAACAAGATGGCAGGCGTCGCCATCAAGGCCGCGCCGAAGAAATGGAACAATGACGTCATCAACGCGAACAACCGCCTGCTCGGCCTCCCGGAGACGAAGCTCGTGGAGAGCGGGACGCTGCACTAAAAAGGGGGGACACGCCGATGGATATTCTCATCAATCCCGTCCTGATGGGCGGCACGGTCAAAGAGGTGGCGGACGGCACGGTCAAAGTCCATCTCCACGGACGCCTCGGCGTGCTCACCATCCCGCGCCGCCTCATCATCGAGCCGGGCGCAGTGGCCGCAGGACAGGAGACGAAATTCTTTTTCAGCTACCTCAAGATCGTCCCGTCCGGCTACGATGACGACACGGCCGCCATGAATCCCGCGCAGGAAATCTTTCCCGCGCTCTTGCACGGCACACTGACAGAGGTCAATGACACGGCCGTCAAAGTCGAGATGGCGGGCGGCTATGGCACGATTGCCGTGCCGCGCCGCTGGATCTTCACCGATGTCGCACTCGCCGTCGGCGAGACTGCCGAATTCTACTTCAGCTGCATGCATCTTGTCGCTTGAATGACAACCCTCAAAGGAGGAAAACATATGCTTACCACCATCGAAGGTCTTCAGTCCGAAATCTTTGTCCCGCTCACGCCGCCGCCGGTCTTCACCGAGCTCAAGAAGCCGCTTTCCGAATGCAAGGTCGCGTTCATCACGGCGGGCGGCATCCACAAGAAGAGCCAGGTGCCATTCAATACGTCCGGCGATTTCTCCTACCGCACGATCGAGTTCGACACGCCGTCGTCGGAGCTCATGGTCACGCATGGCGGCTTCGACAATTCCGACATCAACAAGGATGTCAACGCCATGTTCCCGATTGACCGCCTGCACGAGCTTGTCAAGGAGGGATTCATCGGTTCGCTGCCGAAAGAAACATATACGTTCATGGGCGGCGGCGGCAACGTCGAGAAGTTCCGCAACGAGACGGGGCCCGAAATCGCGAAGAAGCTCAAGGCGCAGGGCGTCGACATCGTGCTCTGCACGGGCGGCTGCGGCACGTGCCACCGCTCGGCGACGATTGTCACGCGCTGCTGCGAGGCCGAGGGCATGAGCTGCTGCGTCATCGCGGCGCTGCCGCCGATCGCCCGCCAGCAGGGCGCTCCGCGCATCACGGCGCCGCACGTCCCCATCGGCTCGAACGCCGGTGAGCCAAACAACATCCCGATGCAGACGGCCATCGTCAAAGAATCCCTCGAATGGGTTCGCGACTGCCCGAGCTACAACCAGATCAAAGTGCTGCCGTACGAGTATCGTCATAATGTGTAAGTTTCTTTGGAGCCAGCCCCCTCCCCAGAGGGGTAATGTCATTAAGTTAAGCGATGAAGTCCTTCAAACTCCAGCCTCCCTCTAGAGGGAGGGGGACCGCGAAGCGGTGGTGGGAGTAGTAGGATGCGATAGCCTGACAAGAATGCAGTCGTCGCTAAAGCCTTTAGCAA
>JALEZZ010000045.1 GCA_022773585.1 Selenomonas sp.
TTGCTAAAGGCTTTAGCGACGACTGCATTCTTGTCAGGCTATCGCATCCTACTACTCCCACCACCGCTTCGCGGTCCCCCTCCCTCTAGAGGGAGGCTGGAGTTTGAAGGACTTCATCGCTTAACTTAATGACATTACCCCCCCCAAGGGGGGAGGCGCAGGTTGAGGGATTAGTTTATTTCTTCTAATTTTTTGAGTTCGACTGGAATGCCGCTGACGGTCAGATAGACCTCTTCGGCCGCGCGGGCGAAGGCCTGGTTCGTGAGGCCTGCGATGTCGCGGTAGAGGCGCGCGAGGGCGTTTTCCGGCACGATGCCCGCACCGACTTCGTTCGTCACGAAGACGCAGAGCGCCCCGCTGGCCTGCGCCGCCAAAATGAGCTTCTGCGCGGCGTCCTGCGCGAGTTTGTAGACGGCGTCCTCGTCTTTGAGCTGCTCTTCGGGGAGCTGGCAGAGCAGGTTGCTGAGATAGACCGTCAGGCAGTCGAAAAGCAGCGCGTCATGCGTCTTGGCCGCCTCGGCGATGGCGTTCTCGGCGTCAAACGGCGCCTCGTAGGTCTGCCACGCCGCCGGCCGGCGCGCGCGGTGGAGCTTCACGCGGTAGCGCATCTCGTCGTCAAAGATCTGCGCCGTCGCGATGTAGGCGATGCGCTCGCCATGCGCGGCGACATAGCGCTCGGCAAACGAAGACTTCCCGCTCCGCGCCCCGCCCGTGACGAGGACGAGGCGGGCTGTGTTCTCTGTCTTCGACATCTGTGTGCCTCTTTTCCTGTAGATAGCTGCATTCGGGATTGCCTCCCTCACAGAGGGAGGTGGCCCCCGAAGGGGGTCGGAAGGAGTCTCACAAGATGGGCGCAATACATTCTGGATTGTGGCTTACGCGGGCTGCGCAGTTGCTTCTTTCGGCGCCCGCGTAAATCACAATCGTACATTTCATACTGCGTGCTTGTGAGACTCCCTCCGCCCTTCGGGCACCTCCCCCTGAGGAGGAGGCTTTATTTCGTACTTCAACGACGCTTCCTTTACTCCCCCGCCTGATACCCCCGGCACGCCTCGACGAAATGCTTCGCGGCTTCGGGGCAGCCGGCGAAGTGGATGTGGAGGTAGCTGCCGAGGGCGTTTTGGCGCTGCTGGCCGGCGCCGTAGGTTGCGCCGTTGCGGAGCTTTGTGAACGTATAGGGGCGCGCGGGTTCCTCGCGTTCGAGTTCCTGCGAGAAGTGGAATTCGTGGCCGCGGAGCTCCGTGCCCGCGGGGCCGAGGATGGTGTCATGCTGCATCTTCGCCGTGACGTAGCCGACCATCTGGAGCTTCTTCGTCATGGCCGCGCTCCCCTGGAAGACGCCGCACATCGGATGGGAGACGCCGTCGAAATCGACGAGGCTTTCGAGGAGGTACATGTAGCCGCCGCACTCGGCGTAAATCGGCAGGCCGGCGTCGGCCGCAGCGAGGATGGACCGGCGCATGGTCTTGTTCGCGGCAAGGTCGGCGGCAAACATTTCAGGGAACCCGCCGCCAAAGAGGAGGCCGGAAATGTGTTCGGGGATGGTCGCGTCTTTGAGCGGGCTGAAAGGGACGAGCGTCGCACCGAGGGATGCGAGGACAGAGAGGCTGCTTTCATAATAGAAGGAAAACGCCGCGTCCTGGGCGACGGCGATGCGGAGAGGGGGGGTTCTCCTGCCCCCTTCCCAGAGGGGGGACAGGCGCGGCGGCGCCAAGGGGGAGTCGCTTGCTGCAGCCGAGCAATCAGCATGACGTATCTCATCGCCGGTGCGCGCACGCGGTACGACATCGCTTTCTTGTTCGCACCCGCGGAAGGAAACATCCTGCAAACCGATTTTACGTGCAGGGGACTCCCCCCGCCCTTCGGGCCCTCCCCCCTCTGGGAAGGGGGCTCCTGAAGAAGCGACGTCCGTCAACGGATGGGCCGTCTTCGCGAGCGCGACGATTTTTTCTACTTCCACCTGTCCCCCGACGGCCTCGCCCATCTTCCGCACGGTCTCTGCCGCTTCGACTTCGGTGGTCGGGGTCAGGCCGAGGTGGCGTTCGGGGAGGTGGAGGGCGTCGTCGCGGTGGATGGCGCCCAAAACGGGCATGGAGATGGCTTCCATCGCCGCGCGGATCATGGCTTCGTGCGTCGGTGAGCCGAGGCGGTTCAACAGGACGCCCGCGATGTTGACGTCGGGGTCGTAGCTCTTGAAACCGAGCGCGATGGCGGCGGCCGAGGCGCCCATGGATTTGCAGTCGATGGTCAGGAGCACGGGCGCGCCGAGGAGTTTCGCGATTTCGGCCGTCGAACTCACGCCTTTTCTGCCGCCGTCATAAAGGCCCATGACGCCCTCGATGACAGCGATGTCGGCGTCCCCAGCCTCTGCGAGGAAGAGCGCGGGGAGCTTTGCCGCAGGCACGAGCCAGGTGTCGAGGTTGTGCGCCGGCCGCCCGCTCGCAAGCGCATGGAAGCCCGGGTCGATGTAGTCGGGGCCGACCTTGTACGACTGGACGCGCAGGCCCCGGGCCCGCAGCGCCGCCAAAAGCCCCGTGACAAGCGTCGTCTTGCCGCTGCCCGACTGCGTGCCGGCGATGACGATGCGGGGAAGGTTGTGGTTCATGGGTGGCCTGCTCTCCTTTCCATTCATTAACGATGATTCAGCCTCCCTCTAGAGGGAGGGGAACCGCGAAGCGGTGGTGGGAGTAGTAGGATACTGTAACCGAACGAGTATGCTGTCGCTGCTAAAGTCCTTTAGCAACCTGAACATATACTTGTTTGTCTCCAACACCCAACTACTCCCCCAGTCAGCTTCGCTGACAGCCCCCTCTAGAGGGGGCCTTGTCTAAAAGCGACCGCATAGGCGCTAAAGCGCCTTTCGTCTGCTTATCCCACCACCACTTTGCGTCTCTGAAAGAGAGGCGCTTTCACATGCGCGCACGCCCTGGGCGGGTGGGGTTGTCCGCACTTTCGCGCGGCGCAGAGCCTCTGGGGGCTGGTGGTGGGGCGCAGGGCGCCGCTGGCGGGCTTACACCCGCATGTTGTCGATGTCGTACATCAGTGCGTTGATGACGGCGGCTGCAATCGGGCTGCCGCCTTTGGTGCCTTCTACTGTGATGTAAGGAACGAGGGTGTTTTGGCGCAGGGCTTCTTTGCTGTCGGCCGCGCCGACGAAGCCGACGGGGATGCCGACGATGCAGGCCGGACGGATGCCCTGTTCCTCGGCGAGCTTCAGGACTTCGAACAGCGCCGTCGGGGCGTTGCCGATGGCGACGATGCTGCCGGTGAGGGCTTTGCCGAACGCGCGCATGGCCGCCATGGAGCGCGTGATGCCTTGCTCTTTCGCCGTCTTTGCGATGTCAGGGTCGGCGACGCGGCAGTGGACTTCCCCGCCGAAGGTCGCGAGCTTTCTTTTGTTGATGCCCGTGCGCACCATTTCGACGTCGGTGTAGATGTCGGCGCCGGCTTTGATGGCTTTCTGCGCCGCCGCGATGGCGTCGGGGTGGATGTGGATGAGCGGCGCGTACTCGACGTCGCCGGCCGCATGGATGATGCGCGAATAGACTTTCGTCTCGACGTCGCTGAGGTGGAACGGCGCGAGGTGCGGCGCGATGATCTCCATGCTGCGGGTTTCGATTTCCATGGGTTGTTTGATGTAGTCCATCAGGTGGCCTCCTGTAAAATTTTTATCGTCCACAAAAACATTTTATGAGGAAGGAAGTCGTGTCATGCATTCTTAGGCTCCCTCTCAGAGGGTAATGTCATTAAGTTAAGCGTGAAGTCATTCAAACTTCAGCCTCCCTCTAGAGGGAGGGGGACCGCGAAGCGGTGGAAGGAGTAGTAGGATGCTGAAACTGACAAGAAAGCAGCCGTCGCTAAAGTCCTTTAGCAACGTTTAGCATGCTTGTTTGACTCCAGCACCCAACTACTCCCCCAGTCAGCTTCGCTGACAGCCCCCTCTAGAGGGGGCCTGTCTCTTAACTTAATGACATTATCTCAGAGGGAGCTGGCAGCGAAGCTGACTGAAGGAGTGTCGAAGGTAGGAAGAAACGTTATGCCGGATTGTCTTCTGCGAAGACGTACCTCCGCAGATACCATCGAATTGATTGCCAGAGCCTACCTCCGACACTCCCCCCGCCGCAAGCGGCCCGTCCCCCCTTCTGTGAGGGGGCTGACGTTCGAACGTCTTTCAGCAATGAAGCCTTTTTATGACGTCCTCAAACGTATGCGCGACCGCCGGGTACTCCATTTTCGGCCGGTCGATGAGGACGACGGGGAGGTTGAGTTCTTTGGCCGCGGCGAGCTTGGCGTCGGTGCCGCCGACCTGGCCGCTGTTCTTTGTGACGATGACGTCGGCGTGGTAGCGCAGAAAGAGTTCGCGGTTGAGGGCCTCGGAGAACGGGCCCTGGAGGGCAACGATCTCTCCGGGGTGGATGCCGAGGTCGATGCACGCGGCGATGACGTCGGGCGTCGGCAGGACGCGGGCGATGAGGGTTTTCTCCCGCAAAGCGGGAGCCTCTGCAAATTTCCGCAGGTTGCGGCTACCGGTCGTCAGGAAGATGGTTTTGCCGAGGCGCGCGGCGGTTTCGGCGGCTTCTTCGTAGCTGTGGACGATGTGGATGTTGTCGTAGGCGAGCTCCGTGAGGTCACGTTCGTAGCGGATGTACGGCAGGCCGAGCGCTTTGGCGGCCGCCATGGCGTTTTCGGAGACGCTCGCCGCGTAGGGGTGGCTGGCGTCGACGATGGCGGCGATGGCGTGGCTGCGGCAGTAGGCTTCCAAAGCGGCTTCGTCGAGCGGCTGCTCATTGATGATGAGGTCATGCCCCGCCGTCTGGGCGCTTTCGAGGAGTTCTCCGCCGTAGCGGCTCACGACGGAGGCCGTAACGGCAAAGCCGCGCGCCAGCAGCGCCGCGACCAATTGCCGCCCGTCGGCCGTCCCAGCAAAAACGAAGATGCGGGATGCGTCGGCCGCCTCCGACGTCCCTGTCCCTGCGGCCGTTTTCTCCGCTGCGCCGACGGTCTCCGTCTCTCCCATCAGAGCCCTTCCTCCTTGTTGCCATACCCGCGCGGCGTGATCATGTAGCCTTCTTTGACATACGTCTGCGAGTTGCCGATGACGACGAGGGAGAACATGTTGATGTCCTCTTTCGTGAAGTCGTCAAGCGTCGAAAGGACCTTCTTTTCATCGGGGCGCGTGGCGGCCGTGACGATGCCGACGGGCGTCTTCGGGTCGCGGTATTTGAGGAGGATGTCCCGGACTTCTTCGATGTTCTGGACGCGCTTTTTGCTCTTCGGGTTGTAGAGCGCGATGACGAAGTCACCCTTCCCTGCCATGTCGACGCGTTTTTTGATGAGTTCCCACGGCGTCAGGAGGTTTGACAGGCTGATGACGGCGAAATCGTGCATGAGCGGCGCGCCGAGGACGGAGGCCGCCGCGTTGACGGCCGAGATGCCCGCGATGGTGCCGCCGAATTCCGGCCGCTCGCCCTCAGGACGCTGCAAAACGAGTTCGAGGACGAGGCCCGCCATGCCGTAGACGCCCGCGTCGCCGCTCGAGACGACGACGGTCTCCTGCCCCGCCGCGGCCTTGTCGACGGCCATGCGGCAGCGGTCGATTTCCTGCATCATGCCCGTTCCGATGACTTCTTTGCCTTCGAGCAGGCTCTCGACGAGCTTGATGTACGTATGATAGCCCGCGACGACCTGTGCGTCTTCGATTGCCTGTTTTGCGCGCGGGGTCATGTCCATGAGGCTGCCCGGCCCGATGCCGATCACTGTAATCTTTGCCATACCAGTGCCACCGTCACTTTCTCATATTTCGTCTTGCCAAGGGCGATGCGGCTGTGCGGGCCCGCTTCCCGGAGGGCGGCGGACTCGGCGACATTGCCGATGCCGATGGTCTTTTTCACAAAATCCGACTCGCGCAGGCCATACGTCTTGATGACCTCGGCGAGTGCTTCGTTTTCAAAGAAATGAATCGGGATGCCATAGGCATCCGCGAGGGTCAGGAGGCCGATTTCGTCGCGCTTAAAGGCCGTCGAAGCGAGGCACGAAACACCCTCGATTGGCACGCCGATGCGGCCGCAGGCGTCCGAAAGCGCCGCGCGGATTTCCTCCCATGATGTCCCCCTGCGGCAGCCGACGCCCGCGACGAGGCGCTCAGGCCGCAGGAACAGGCCGCCGCTTTTTTTGTGCGCGGGGAATTCCTCGGGGTGGAGCGTGATGACGACCTCGACGACGGGGCGCGTCTCGCCCTCTTTCGGCAGAATGCCCACGCCGCGGAAAAAGACTTCATAGCCGAGCGCTTCGAGCTGCTCCTGATAGAAATCCGCGAGCGGCAGGGCGTCGTCGATGAGGCAGCGGATCTGCGCGCCTTCGAGGACGGCGCGGTTCACGGAAAGAATCGCGCGATGCGGCTCGGGCACGAGGCCGAGGCGGCCCGCAATGGCGTCGGGCGCCACCTTTCCCTCGACATCGGTCGCCGTCGTGATGACGGGGTCGCTGCCGAGCGCGGCCGCGAGCTGGCGCGTCAGGGCGTTCGCCCCGCCGACATGGCCCGAGAGCAGGCTGATGACGTGGCGCGCCTGTTCGTCGAGGACGACGACGGCCGGATCGGCGAGCTTGCTGCGGACGAGCGGCGCGATGCTGCGCACGACGATGCCCGTCGCCATGAGGAAGACGAGGGCGTCATAGCGCGGAAAGAGGTCGGCCGTGGCCGGCACGATGCGCGGAAAGGTCTGGACGCCTGCGAGCCACGCAGTTACGGCAGAGCCGTTCGCCGTGGCGGTGTCCCCCGCCGCTCTGTCCTGCGCCGCCAAAGCGTCGGCCGCGCGTTTTGAAAGATAGACGTCGGCGTCCGGCAGCGCCTGCTGGACGCGCCGCGCCGTCACGGCTCCCTGCGCCGTCAGCGCAAGGATGGCCGTCCTCATTTGCTCGCCTTCCGGTAGCCGTGCGAGAACTCGGGCGCGTAAAGGCGCGAGAGGTCGTAGTCGGCGTCGAGGCAGCGCGAGACGACGATCATGGCCTGGCGCGTGATGCCCGCGGCCTTGACCTTTTCGCCGATGTCGGCGAGCGTGCCGCGCACGATTTTTTCATCGGGCCACGACGCGCGCTGCACGACGGCAATCGGCGTCGATGGTTCATAGCCGCCCGCGATGAGTTCCTTCGCGACGTCGTCCATCATGGAGACGGAAAGGTAGATGCACATCGTCGAACCATGCGCGGCGAGCGCCTTGAGGCTCTCGGCCTCGGGCACGGGCGTGCGGCCCGCGCCGCGCGTGATGATGAGCGTCTGGCTGATGCCCGGCAGCGTGTATTCCTGCCGCAGCGCCGCCGCCGTGGCAAAGCACGAACTGACGCCCGGCGTGACGTCGTAGTCGTAGCCGCGCTTTTCGAACGCGTCCATCTGTTCCTGAATCGCGCCGTAGACCGACGGGTCGCCCGTGTGGAGGCGCACGGTCGTCTTTCCCTGCTTCTCCGCCGCGTCGATGACGGCGAGGACTTCGCCCAAAGTCATGGACGCCGAGTCATGGATTTCCGCGCCCGCCTTGCAGAGATCGAGCAGTTTCGGGTTCACGAGCGAGCCCGCATAGATGACGACATCGGCCTCTTTGAGCAGCCGCGCGCCCTTCATCGTGATGAGTTCCGGATCGCCCGGGCCGGCGCCAACGATATGGATCATGAAAAATCCCTCCAGTCATTCCTAAAAGCTATCTACTCTATTATACAAATCTGGCGGCAAGAAGTCCACCTGCCGCCAGAAGTTTTTCTGATATGGATTGCTTTTTCGCGAAGAGACGCCGATGTGCGAGGCTCCTCCTCAGGGGGAGCTGCTGAGCGAAGCGAAGCTGAGGGAGTCTCACAAGCAAGGCGCTTTCGATGCACGATTGCCATTTACGCGGGCATCGAAAAAAGCGACCACGACGCCCGCGTAAAACACAATCGAAATTTACAACGCCCATCTTGTGAGACTCCCTCAGTCAGCCATCCGGCTGACAGCTCCCTCTGAGAGGGAGCCAACGCACATCGAATCCCCTGATGACAGTTTCTCCTGAAATGGAGCCTTTCTATGCGATGTCCGCTTTTTTCTCCGCCGTCACGATGTAGATGGGGTTCTCCGCTTTTGCCATGTCGTAGGGCCCGACTTGGCGGAGGCGGCTGACCTGGATCTGGATGGTCTCGTAGGTGTAGGCCGCTTTCTGCGCGCGCAGCCACGCGATAGCCGCCGCGAGGGTCTGGATGGTGATGAAGTTCATGACGATGCGGCCGCCCGTGCGGAGCCTTTCGTCCGCGGCGGCGAGGATGTCTGCGAGGTGCGAGCCGCTGCCGCCGATGAGGACGGCGTCGGCGGGCGGCAGAGCGTCCATGCCATCCGGCGCCTCGGCCTCGATGACGTGGACGCGGCCCGCGACGCCGAAGACGTCGGCGTTTTCATGGATGAGGGCGACGGCCTCGGGCTTGCGCTCGATGGCGTAGACCTCGCCCTTCGGCGCCTGGAGCGCGGCCTCGATTGTGAGGCTGCCCGTGCCCGCGCCGATGTCATAAACGACCGCGTCCGGCTCGATGCGGGCCTTTGCGATCGTGAGGATGCGGACTTCCTCCTTCGTCATCGGGGCGTCGCCGCGGTGGAATTCGCTGTCAGGGATGCCGAGCATATCTGTCACTCCTTCTTTCAAAAGGCTCCCTCCCAGAGGGAGCTGTCAGCGAAGCTGACGGAGGGAGTCTCACAAGATGGGCGACTCCCTCCGCCCTTCGGGCACCTCCCTCTGAGATAATGTCATTAAGTTAAGCGCTGAAGTCCTTCAAACTTCAGCCTCCCTCTAGAGGGAGGGGGACCGCGAAGCGGTGGTGGGAGTAGTAGGATGCGATAGCCTGACAAGAATGTAGTCGTTGCTAAAGTCTTTAGCAACGTTATGTATATCTGTTGGTCTCCAATACCCAACTACTCCCCCAGTCAGCTTCGCTGACAGCCCCCTCTAGAGGGGGCCTGTCTCTTAACTTAATGACATTACCCTTTGAGAAAGAGGCTTATATCTTCCATGTCTCTCCCGCTTTGACGGGCGACCAGACGGGGATGGCGCGGCCGGTTTCAAAGAAATCATCTGGCACCTGCCAGCGCGGGAAGCCGACGCTGTGCATGGTGACGAGGGCGCGGACGTCGGTGGCGGCGCAGAATTCTTTCGCGCCTTTCGCCATGGACGTCTCGAGGCGGCCGTCGACGGGGAAGAACGCGACGTCGGCGACAAGGCCCGCGAGTTTCTTGAGCTGCTTGTGGAAGCCGTTGGCCGCGAGCATGCGGTTTTCGTGCGTGTCGCCCGTCCAGTCCCACCAGTTGTAGTCGCCCGCGTGGAAAAGGATCTTCCCCTCCGTCATGACGGCGAACGACGTGCCGATGTCGGTCGAGCTGTAGCTGTCGACGGCGATGCCGTCCGCCTCCCAATGCGAATAGTCGTCGAGGAAGACGCATTTTTCCGCCGGCAGCTTGCGCGCGCCGACGGTATGGCGGATGTCGTGCGAGAGGAGATAGCGCGTGACATACGGCGCATAGCGGCGCAGGAGGTCGCCATTGAAATGGTCATAGTGGCTGTGCGACGCGAGGAAATACACCGCGTCCCACGCGCGCTTCTCGAAAACCTTGTCGAGCGCACGCGCGGGGTCTTCGTAGGCGTCGAAGACGAGGAGGGTCTTTTCGAGCTCCACGATAAAGCCGCTGTTTTGAAGATACGTGATATGCAATGGTTCAGCCTCCCTTTGATTGTTCGATGTGCGTTGGCCCCTTCCCAGAGGGGGCTGTCAGCGAAGCTGACTGGGGGAGTCTCACAAGATGGACGGATGCGATGCGAGATTGATTCTTATGCGGGCTTCGCAGTTGCTGCTTTCGACGCCCGCATAAATAACAATCGTACTTCTACTACGCCCATCTTGTGAGACTCCTTCCGCCCTTTGGGCACCTCCCTCTGAGAGGGAGGCTTCTGTTCCGCAGCTCTCCGTTCCTATCATTTTCTTCATCCGTCCCGCTTTTCGTCGAACTTGTCGAGGATTTTCTTCCCCGGCAGCGTGAACCCCGGCCCTTCGACTTCGTTGGCCGAGATGATGATCATGAACGCCGTCGGGTCGATGGCGTGGGTCATGAGTTTGACTTTCGCGATCTGGGTGAGGTTGACGACGGCCATGACGACGTCGCGCTCCATGTGGGTGAAGCCGCCCTGGCCGTGCAGGAACGTGACGCCGCGGCCGAGCTCGCTGAGGATGGCGTCGGCGACGGCGTCGGCCTGATTCGAGACGATGAGGACGGCTTTGCGCCGCTGGAAGCCCGCGACGACCTTGTCCGTGATCGTGCCGTTGACGTACATGCAGATGAGGGTCAGCATGGCGGGCGCGACGCCGAGCAGGAACGCCGAGACGCACATCAGGACGCAGTTGAACGCGAAGATGACGCCGCCCATGCCGAACGAATAATATTTCTTCATGATGGCGCCGATGATGTCGAAGCCGCCCGTGCTGCCATTCATGCGGAACACGAGGCCGTAGCCGATGCCGTTGAAGACGCCGCCGAAGATGGCCGCGAGCATGTAATCGTTCAGCGGCGCGTAGGCGTTGAGGAACCGCGTGATATCGAGGCAGGCGGAAAAGATGCCCGTGCCGATGATGATGTCGGCCGTGTACCGCCGCCCCATGAGCCGCCAGGCCGCCGCGAGGAGCGGGATGTTGTAGGCGAACGTCTGGAGGCCGATGGGGAGCCCCGTCAGGTAGTAGACGATGATGGCGATGCCCGTCGCGCCGCCCGTCAAGAGGTGGGACGGCACGAGGAACAGGTTGATGGAGCAGCTCGCGATCAAACAGCCGAGCGTGATGCCCGCATAGCGCAGGCCGCGGTGGCAGATCATGCGCGTCGTCAATTCGTCAGCCCCTCCAGTTTCGGTGCGGGCGCCTCTTGGAGCGCGCTCGTGTCAAGTTTCATATCCTTCTTCAAAACGTCGGTCGTCAGTGCGTCGCCCAGGGCCTCGGGATGCGCCTCGGCCCAGGCGTCGGCCTCCCCCTCCGTCAGCGGCAGCAGCGTCAGCCGCAACGCCGTCAGGCTGCCGTCGTCATGGTCAACCGTGGCGACGAGGCGCGCGTCCGCCGCAAAGACGCCGAGCGCCGTGGCCGCCGCTGCGTCGTGCGCCGTCGTTGCGGCCGAGGCATCCACGGCGTCGTGCGGATGAGCCGCGTCGTGCGCCGCAGCCGCGAGGCGGTAGACAAAGCAGGCGGCACCTTCGATATTCTCGCGCTGCGCCTTGCCGTAAACATGCTGGATATAGTACGACGTCGCGCCATAGCGGATGCCGTCGCGCCCCGTCGCCGCGTCCTTCTCCAAAACAATCTCGGCCACCTGCCCCGTCTTCTGGAGCGCGTAGACCGTGATGCCTTTCTTGAACGTGTATTTTTTGAGCGGGATGCCCCAGCGCGCGAGAGTGTCATCATAGAGCAGCTTGCCAAATGCTTTCGAGAGCTGCTCCTCCGTCGCCGCCTGCCCGATCGCGATGCCATGCGAGGAAAAGTCCTCGGCGCGGACAACGCCCTGCGCATCATGTCCAGAATGGGCAGCATGCGCCGCGACCGTGCCGCCCGTCAAGAAAAACACTGCGCAGCACGCCACGATTGCCAGCCCGCAGCTCAGGCCGCAGAAAATTCGTCTCATGGAAACCTCCTGTAATTTATAGCCTCCCTCTTTGAGGGTAATGTCATTAAGTTAAGCGGTGAAGCCACTCAAACTGCAGCCTCCCTCATGAGGGAGGGGGACCGCGAAGCGGTGGAAGGAGTAGTCGGATGCTGTAACCGAGCGAGTATATTGTCGTTGCTAAAGTCCTTTAACAACGTTTCGCATACTTGTTTGTCTCCAGCCCCCTACTACTCCCCCAGTCAGCTTCGCTGACAGCCCCCTCTAGAGGGGGCCTGTCTTTTAACTTAATGACATTGTCTTTGAGGGAGGGGGACCGCGAAGCGGTGGAAGGAGTAGTCGGATACGATAGCCGAACGAGCCTTGAGTTGCAACTAAAGGCCTTTCGCTGCATTTGCAAGCTCGTTCGGCTCCAGCATCATACTACTCCCCCCGCCCTTCGGGCCCGTCCCCCCTCAATGAGGGGGGCTTATTTTGCATGACGCTTCCGCATTTCCTCACTGCCCTTCCCCCATCCGCTTCGTCAGAAACATTTCTTCCATCTCGAGCGTCTTAGCCTGTTTGAGCTTTGTCTCGGCGTCGCGGATGGTGGCGGCTTTCTTGTCCGTCATCCAGGCGGCGTAGCCCTCCGCGTAGGCGATGCGGAGATTGCAGATGTGGAGGCGCAGGCGGTGGAGGGGCTGCGCGGCGGGCGGGGGCTCGATGGCCTCGAGTTCCGCTTTGCGCGCCTGCCAGTCCGGCAGGATGGTGTCCTCCATGAGGGCTTTGAGGGCCTGCCGCGTCGCGTCATTTCCGAGCGCGCCGGCAGAAAGGATTTCCGCGCGCTGCGCCTCGGCCTCGCGCATGGCCGTCTCGTGCTGGGCCATGAGGGACGCCGTCTCCTGCAGGTACGCCTCGACCTTGGCGCGGCGGGCCTTGGCGAGCATGACGATGTAGTCGCGGTAGTTCTCGACCTCGACGACGCGGTAATGGCCGTCGTCCGCGGGCGCGAGCTTGACGCGCAGCGTGAAGTCTTCGTCGCTTTCCGCCGGGCGCACGCGCACCATGGCGATGGCCGTCGCGTCCTCGTCGTGATACTCGATGCGGTCGACGCCCGCGAGCGACGTGCCCGCGAGGCCCGCCTTTTCCATGGCGACGGACGGGTCGAGCAGCGCCTCGGTCTCGCCGCCCGTCCCCTGCGGCCACGCGCCGGTCGAGACAAAGGTCTGGATGGCGTCGTGGAAGCTCTTGAGGAGCGGCGCCTTCACGACGGAGGCAAAGCTCTCGACGGCAGCCTTCGCCTCGTCATTCATCGGCGCCTCGGCCGTCACGGCGCCTTCCATGAACGCTTCGTACGAATGGTCGAGGACGGCGTCGACGTCGACGTACTGGAAAAACGTGTCGGCGTCCCGCTTCTCGAGCGACTCCGTGATCTTCTGCACGGCGTATTCCGGCGTCTTCGCATGGTGCGCGAAATACCACCAGACCCCGCCGCCCGCAAGCAGCAGGACGACGAAGAAGAATGCCGCCAGGCGGCGTTTCCATTGGGACATGAGAGGTCACCTCTTTCATGCAAACTCTAGCTTCTTCTCTAGCGAGAATCCATCAATCTCTGGCCCCCTCTCCGAGGGGGCTGTCCCGCAGGGACTGGGGGTGTGGCGAAGGTAGGGTGTGAGATATTGCTGGATTGCTTTCTGCGAAGCCGTACCTTCGCAGATACCATCGAATCAATCGCTACGCCGTACCTCCGCCACACCCCCTGCCGCTCACGCGGCCCTCCCCCCTCGACGAGGGGGGCAGGAGTTTGAGTACCAGTCTGCACTTACCATTGCCCTCGGAGAAGAAAGCTTCTAGTTCGCTTCACTCCGCCACCTCGATAACCCCTCCCCCGACGACGACGTCTCCGTCGTAGAACACGGCGGACTGGCCGGGGGTGACGGCTCTTTGCGGCTCGGCGAAGGTGGCTTTGACGCGGCCGCCGGGCAGCGGCTCGATACGGGCGGCGCCTTCCTTTTTGCCGTAGCGGACTTTGACGGTGACGTCCATCGGCTCCGTGAGGCCATCGATGGCGATCCAGTTGCAGTCGCCGGCGATGAGGCTCCGCGAAAAGACGTCCTCTGCCCCGCCGACGACGACCTGATGGCGCTCCATGTCGAGGCGCACGACGTAGAGCGGATGCCCCGTGGCGATGCCGAGGCCCTTGCGCTGGCCGATGGTGTAGAGCGGGACGCCCGCGTGTCGGCCGAGGACGTTCCCCGCCGTGTCGACGATGTCGCCCGGCACGAGGCATTCGGGTTCGTTTTCGCGAAGGTATGCTTTGTAGTCGTCATCGGGGACGAAGCAGATTTCCTGACTGTCGGGCTTGTGCGCGACGGGGAGCTGGAGCTCCTCGGCGAGCTTTCGCGTCTCGACTTTCGTCTGGCCGCCGAGCGGCATGAGGAAATGCGCGAGGCTCTGCTGGTTCAGGTGGTAGAGCGCATAGGCCTGGTCTTTCTGCGGGTCGATGCCCTTCTTGAGGAGGTAGCGGCCCGTCGCGTCCTGCTCGATGCGCGCATAATGGCCCGTCGCGACGTACTGCGCGCCGATTTCGAGCGCGCGCGCGAGGAGCCCGCCGAATTTCACATAGCGGTTACAGGCGATGCAGGGATTCGGCGTGCGGCCTTTTGCGTACTCGGCGAGGAAATTGTCGATGACCTTCTCGCGGAACAGCGCCTTGAAATCCATGACGTAGTGCGGGATGCCGAGGATGTCGCAGACGCGCCGCGCGTCGTCGACGGCGGAAAGCGAGCAGCAGCCGCGGTCATTTTCGGCGAAATCGCGGCTCTCATCGGCCAGCCGCATCGTGACGCCGATGACGTCATACCCCTGCTCCCTGAGGAGCGCCGCCGTAAGGGAACTATCCACGCCGCCGCTCATGCCGACGACGACGGTCTTTTTCTCTGTCAAACGCAAAAACCTCCTGTGTCACTCAGAGACCAAATTCCTGATACAGCTTCTTCAAAAGAGCTGGATCCGATGCCGCCTGGAAAACTTCTTCCCCGCGTCCGGCTGCCTGCAGAAGGCGAATCAGCTTCGCAAACCGCTCTTCTCCGCGCTCTTCTCCGCGCTTTTCGCTTTCTTTCCGCCCTTCTACAATATCATTATTATAGTCCCAGATGGCAGACTCGCGTTGCAGATATTCTCGATAGGCCTTGTCATCCATGAAGAAGCGGTCCGATGCTTCCATGGCTTCTGCGATTTCTGGATTTCTCATGGCCAGTTCCTCCTTTTCTGCAGGCTGCAGGCGGTTCGCAAAATACGCGAGCCATCGTTCCACGCGATTCATGTCTTTTACGGGCTTGTTCCGATATTTCGGGATTTCGAGAAAATCAAGTTCGAGATCATCGGTCAGCTTGTGCTGATTCTCGATATTGTAGATTCCATACTGCGAAAACGGGGCTTCCGCCAGCAGAAACGAAAACCGCAAGACATTGATGGCAATCGCAGGATGAATCTGGCGATACCCCTGTCCGCTCTTCAGCGCCTCGAAATGCAGATACATATGCGCCCAGTAGAAAAGCGAGCGTTTTTCCATATTGAGATGGTTGATGACCTGCATCTCGATGTCGACGCGCGAGCCATCATCGAGGATGCCGAAGACATCCAGCCTGCCGAGCTTTTCATCTTGTTTTTCCGGGACGAATTCACTGTTCCGAAAATCGAGATCGACAAAGGCATTCGTCCCGTCACGTCCCGTCAGATCATTGATGAATCGGAGCGTGACATTCTTCCGCTCCTCGCGCCCGAAGACGAACTTGAACACGAGGTCGTTTGTCGGATCATATGGTGGAAGGTTCTTCATGTCATCCTCTCCTTCTTGCTCCTCATTCTACCATCCTGTCCCCCAAGGTGCAAGACAGCCAGTACCAAAGAAATCACTTGAAGAACACGGACTTCCCGATGAACTCCCGGAGGAGCGAGTTATTGGGGATTTCGTCTTCTTCTAAAATGTCGTCGAAGTACGCGCAGAAGTCGAGGAGCTTCCTTGCCATGATGTGTTCGGGGACTTCGGGCGGGACGGCTTCGAGGAGGGGTTTGGCGTATTTCTTGAGGACGCCGAGTTCGTAGATGAGGGCGGAGTTGAACATGACGTCGGCGTCTTCCTGGAACGGGAAGATGTGCTGCTCCTCGCCTTTCCTCACGTCCGGCCACTGGCGGAGCGTCTTGAGGGCGCTGGAGCCGCGGAATTGGTAGTCGCGGACGAGGCGGCGGACGAGGCGGGCTGAGGTCGTCGGGATGCGGTTGTGGGCGTCGACGTTGAGCTGCGTGAGGGCCGAGATATAGATCTTGTATTTCTTTTCGCGCGGGATGGCGGCGGAGAGCTTTTCGTTGAGGCCGTGGATGCCCTCGATGATGATGGGCTGGTTCTCGGCGATGGAGAACGGTGCGTGGCGGCCCCATTCGCGCTCGCCGGTCAAAAAGTTGTAGTATGGCAGCTCGACTTCTTCGCCACGGAGGAGCTTCACCATCTGTTCGTTGAACAGCGGCACGTCGAGCGCTTCGAGGGCTTCGTAGTCGTAGGCGCCTTCCAGCGTGCGCGGCGTGTCGCGGCGGTTCTTGAAATAGTCGTCGAGCGAGATGGCGATGGGTTCGAGGCCGTTGACGCGCAGCTGGATGCGCAGGCGCTGGGCGAACGACGTCTTGCCGGACGACGACGGCCCCGCGATGAGGATGAGGCGCAGCTCGCCTTCGCGCTCGGCGATGTGGTCGGCGATTTCGGCGATCTTCTTTTCCTGCAGGGCTTCGGAAACGCGGATGATGTCGCCGATCTGGCCATTTCTGCGGGCGCGGTTGAGGTCGGTGACGTAGTCGCAGTGGAGGATGTCGGCCCAGCGCTTCGCCTCCTGAAGGACGTGGCTGAGTTTCGGCTGGGCCTTTGCGGGCGGCACCGCGCCGCGCGTCTCGACCGACGGCGTGCGGAGCAAGAGCCCGGGCGCGAAGAAGTCGAGCGCGAAGCGGCCGAGGGCGCCGGTATGGCCGAGCATGGCGCCGTAGAGGTAGTCCTGATACCCGCCGCAGCTGTAGATGCTGACGGTGTCCTGCGAAAGCGCCGCGATGAGGTTCGCCTTTTCGATGGCCTTCGCCTGCTTGAAAATGCGGACGGCTTCGTCGCGCGGCAGGAAATGCTTGACGATGGGCCGGTCTTCGGCGACGATGGCGCGCATCTTCGCTTCGATGTGCGCGACGCCCTCGGCCGTCAGACCGCCCGCGACGCCGCGCACCTCGATGAAGAGGCCGCCATTCGCGGAAAAATCGACCGTGACCTCGGCGGCGGGGTCGAGTTCGTGGACGGCCGTGATGAGGAGGAAGATGACGCTCCTGCGGTAGACGTCCCACCCCTCGGCCGACTCGAGCCGCACGAACGTCAGCGTGTGGCAGCCGTCCACGGGGTTCTGCAGGTCGTGGATCTCGTTGTCGAGGTTCGCCGCGACGGCCGCCGCCGAAAGCTCCTGCGCACACGTCTCCAAAAGCTCCACCCCCGTCGTGCCGGGCGTCGGCGTGGCGATTTCCTTCGATTCTACGTACATGATGCATCGTCCTTTCCTTGGAGAGTTTTCACGAAAACAAAAAGAACCATACCTTTATTGTAGCATGGTTCGTATGGTTTTGCGAGGTTTCTGGGGTGTTCAAGAGAAAAGCGAGGGATAGCAGCCGAAACGGTAAAAGCAGGGGCGAAGCGCCGATGTGCGTCGGCTCCCTCTCAGAGGGAGCTGTCAGCCGAATGGCTGACTGAGGGAGTCTCACAAGATGGGCGTGTGAGATATACGATTGCATCTTACGCGGGCATCGAAGAGTCTGCGAAGCCCGCATAAGCTACAATCATGCATTCCATATGACGTGCT
>JALEZZ010000059.1 GCA_022773585.1 Selenomonas sp.
GACGTTGTGATTTTCTTTTTCTACTCACATTATAAGACATCTGAGGTGGCTGTATGCTTTTGTTTTATTTGAACAGCAGTTGAGAAAATTGTTCGCGGGGTAAAGTGTCAACCAGATTTAGGCGATTTTGAAACACGCCCATTTTCGTCTTGATTTTCCTCGCTTTTTCCTAGAACTTCTGGTATAATAAAGAAAAACAATTTGAAACGAGGTGCCTATCATGTTCATTAAGATTTCAACGCTCGTGATTCTCTGCATGCTGCTGGCCGTGCCCGTGCTCGCCGCCCAACAGAAGCCCGCCGAGGAGTATGCTCCTGTCTGCCGCTACCAGAATGACTGCCCGTACTATGGCGATTGCGACGGCGGCTGCTACTATGATGGCCATGGGCGCGGCTGCGGATCGCACCACGGCTGCTACCGCTGAGATGGAGGAACGCTGTCATGAAGTCATTCTCCGTCCCCTTCGGCAAAGAAAAAATCATATTCTCGCTCCCTGACGAGGACGTCGCTGGCGTCCTCGTTTCCCATGCGCATGAATACGTCGCGAAGAAGTCCGAGGAAGAACTCGTCGCCGACGCGCTTGCCCACCCGATCGGCAGTCCGCGCCTCAGCGAGCTCGCGAAAGGCAAGAAGACTTGCACCATCATCTCGAGCGATCACACGCGCCCCGTGCCGAGCCACGTCATCATGCCGCAGCTCCTCGCCGAGCTCCGCAAAGGCAGCCCTGACATCGACATCACGATCCTCATCGCGACCGGCATGCACCGCCCGACGACGCACGATGAACTCGTCGCGAAGTACGGTGCGGAAATCGCCGACCATGAAAAATTCGTCATCCACAACAGCCGCAAGGACGAGGATATGGTCAGCATCGGCACACTGCCCTCGGGCGGCGAATGCCTTGTCAACCGGCATGCCGTCGAGACCGACCTGCTCGTTGCCGAGGGCTTCATCGAGCCGCATTTCTTCGCGGGCATGTCCGGCGGCCGCAAGTCCGTGCTGCCCGGCATCGCGAGCAAGGTGACGGTGCTCGCGAATCATTGCTCCGAATTCATCAACAGCCCTTACGCGCGCACGGGCATCCTCGAAGGCAACCCGATCCATCGCGACATGCTCTACGCCGCGAAAGCTGCCAAGCTCGCCTTCATCTGTAACGTCGTCATCGACGCTGACAAGAAAGTCATCGCGGCCTTCGCTGGTGATCGCGAACAGGCGCACTACGCAGGCTGCGAATTCGAGATGAAGCTCGCGGGCGTGAAGCCCGTCCCCGCCGACATCGTCGTCACGACGAACGGCGGCTATCCGCTCGACCAGAACATCTACCAATCCGTCAAAGGCATGACGGCGGCCGAAGCGACCTGCAAAGATGGCGGCGTCATCATCGACATTTCCGCCTGCACCGACGGGCATGGCGGCGAAGACTTCTACCAGACGCTCAAGAATGCCACGAACCTCCAGCAGGCCATGGACGAAATCCTCGCCCGCAAAAGGAGCGAAACCGTCTTCGACCAATGGGAATCCCAGATTCTCCTGCGCATGCTGCTCAAGTACACCATCATCATGGTCACAAAAGCCCCGCAGCAGATGATCGAGGACATGCATATCAAATATGCCAAAGACATCGACGAAGCATTTGCCATGGCACATGACGTCCTCAAAGCCAAAGGCATCGACCATCCAAGCGTCACCGTCATCCCCGACGGCGTCTCGGTCATCGTGAAATAAAGACCACAAGGGGAATCAAGCCAGCAAAAAGGCGGTTGCAGTTTCTTTTCTGCACCCGCCTTTTTGCTGGCTCAGTTTATTTCTCCCGTTTGCTGCGTACGTACTTCACAGCCGAAAGCCCTGCTTTCGCACCTTCATAGACGGCTTTTGCGACCTGCAACAGGCCGCCTGTGCAGTCGCCGGCGGCGAAGATGCCGGGGACGTTTGTTGCCATGGTTTCATCGACTTTGATGTTCGCGCCATCAAGCAAGATGCCCATCTTGCGCGCCAGCGCCGTGCTGCCTGCCGTGCCGATGGCGAGGAAGACGCCGTCGATGGGAAGCGTCGTGCCATCCGCAAAACGGACGCCCGTGACGCGGCTGCCGCCCTCGATGGCGGCGATTTTCTCCGTGTGCACGGTCATCGTTTCGGGGAATGCGGCCTGCGGCGATTCGCCATTTGTCAGGATATGAACTTCGCTTGCATGCGGCGCGAGAACATCTGCTTCGTGGAGCGCGTAAGCGCCCGCACCGATGACGGCAACGCGCTTCTGCCGATAGAAAAATGCATCGCAGACAGCGCAATAGCTGACGCCCCTGCCCTCGAGCTCCTTGCGCCCCGGCACGTTCAGCGTCGTGCGCGAGGCACCGGCCGCGAGGATGACGCTTGGCGCTTCGAGCGTGAAATCTGCGCCTTCGACCTTGTAACCGTTGAACGCGTCATTAAAGCCAAGCTGCATGACTTCGCCTTTTTGAATTTGCACGCCGAGCCGCTTCGCGCCTTCAATGCCGCGCCGCTCGAGCTCCGTGCCCGTGACGGGCTCCGCAAAGCCATAGTAATTCTCGATGCCCTCAGCTTTTGCGAGCGCGCCCGGCCCCTTTGTCACGACGGTGACGGCGAGGCCTGCACGCCGTGCATAGAGCGCCGCCGAGATGCCGGCCGGCCCTGCACCGATGATGATGATGTCCTGTTTCTTTTCTGCCATCTTTCTCACCCTTTCGCTGTTCTTGCCCTTGAGTATAGCAAGAAGCGGCCGCGCATTCCGTGAGCCTGTCACACGATGCGGATTCCTGTCCGTCTGCGCGGCTTTTCTTGACGCGGCGGGTGCTTTTTCTCTGCAAACATGATATACTTCTCTTAATATCAGTTTTTCTATCGAACAAAGGATGTGTCACAACCATTGGACAGTACGGAAGCGGGCATCTTGCTCGTCCTGATCGTTCTCTTATTGCTACTCAACAGTTTCTTCTCACTCATCGAAACGGCGCTGATGGAGGGACACAAGAGCCGCCTCGAACGCCTCGCCGATGAGGAAGGCGACGACGCCGAAGATGCGCGCGCCGCGCTCGCCATCCTCGATGCGCCAGAGGATGCGCTCTCGGTCACGCAGATCGGCATCACGCTTATGGGCATCTTGCTCGGTGTCGCTTCCGGCGTGCTGCTCGCGCCGCTCCTTGCGCGCCACATGACGTTTTTGCCGCACGCACAGGTCGTCGCGCTCGTGCTCTCCATCGTCGTCATGACGTACATCATGCTGCTGTTCGGCGAGTTCCTGCCGAAAAAGACGGCGCTCCAGAAGCCAGAGGAAGTGCTGCTGAAGCACCACAAAGCACTGACGCGCCTCACGCGTTTCACGCGGCCGCTCGTCTCGCTGCTCTCGCGTTCCGCCGGCATGATCCTTCTCGTGCTCGGCTTCAACCCGAAATACGAGGACACCGTCACGGAGGACGAGGTCAAGGACCTCATCGAGCAGGGCACGGAGGACGGCACATTTGAAAAGACGGAGCAGGACATGGTCGACCGCGTGTTCCACCTGAGCGACCAGACAGCCTACGCGCTCATGACGCCGCGCACGCAGATGCTCTGGCTCGACCTCGAAGACAGCCTGCGCCACAACCTGCGCGTCATCCGCCAGACGCCGCAGACCATCTTCCCCGTCGGCCGCGAGAACCTCGACGATTTCTGCGGCATCCTCTATGCAAAAGACCTCTTGAACGCCTCGCTAACGCACAAGTCGCTCGAACTCTCACAATACCTGCGCAAGCCGATGTTCGTGCCGCGCTCGATGGAGCTGTTCCGCCTGCTTGAAAAATTCCGCGATACGGGCATCCACGAGGCTATGGTGCTCGACGAATACGGCGGCGTCATCGGCATGATCACGATGACCGACATCCTGCAAGAAATCATCGGCGCCTCACATTCGAGCGTCGAGAGCGAACCGCTGCAGGTCACGCCGCGCGACGACCATTCGTGGTACATCGACGGCCTCTACTCCATCGACGATTTCAAGGAACGCTTCGACATCGACAAGCTGCCCGACGAAGACCACGACCACTACCAGACGATGGGCGGCTTTTTGACATCGTATTTCGGCTACATCCCGAAGGCGGGCGAAACAGCGACGTGGGAGAACTTCACGTTCGAGGTCGTCGACATGGACCGCGCCCGCATCAACAAAATCCTCGTGACGCAGGCACCGACGCCTGCCGAATCCTGAAAGAGAAAGGAGACCCCCGTGGCAGAAGAAAGCACCATCGCCTGCGCCGCGCCTGACGAGCAGGAAAAACCGCAGGAACCAAAGGTCATGAACCTCAGCGAAGCGCATGGCGTCGCCAAAGTTGACAAGGAAGCGGACTCGCGCCGCACGCTGTTCCTCGAAGGCTTCCATGACGGCATCCCGATTGCGCTCGGCTATTTCGTCGTCTCGTTCACGCTCGGCATCGCGGCGAAAGCAGCCGGGCTGACGCCGTTTCAGGGCTTTGTCGCAAGCTTTTTCAACAATGCGTCGGCCGGCGAATACGCGGCGTTCACGCTAATTGCGGCAAAAGCCTCGTACCTCGAGCTCGCCATCATGACGCTCGTCGCGAATGCGCGCTACATGCTCATGAGCTGCGTCGTCAGCCAGAAATTCGCACCCGGCACGCCGCTCTACCACCGCCTGCTCGTCGGTTTCGACATCACGGACGAAATCTTCGGCATCACGATTGCACGGCCGGGCAAGCTCGCGCCGTTCTACAACTACGGCGCCATGAGCGTCGCTTTGCCCGGCTGGGCCTGCGGCACGGCGCTCGGCGTCATCGCGGGCGAGCTGCTGTCGCTGCGCATCGTCTCGGCGCTCTCCGTCGCGCTCTTCGGCATGTTCCTCTGGGTCATCGTGCCCGCCGCACGCAAGGATTACGTCGTCGCAGCGCTCGTCTGCGCAAGCTTCCTGCTGAGCTTCGTCTCCGTCCAGCTGCCCGTGCTCTCCGAACTTTCGAGCGGCACGCGCACCATCCTGCTGACCGTCGTGATTGCGGCTGTCGGCGCGTACTTCTTCCCCGTCAAAGAGGACGATGGCACGAAAAAAGAGGCTCCCAAAGGAGCCTCTGATGAATCAGATGCAGACAGAAAGGAGCGCGGCTGACGATGGAAATCGAACAGATCTACATCTACCTCTTCGTCATGAGCGCTGTGACGATTGCCATCCGCCTCGTGCCGCTGACGCTGATCCGCGGGCAGGTGCGCAATCAGTTCCTCCGCTCGTTCCTCTACTACGTCCCCTACGTCACGCTCGCCGTCATGACGTTTCCCGCCATCCTGAGCGCGACGCAGACGCCCGTCTCCGGTGCCTTAGCCTTCGCGGCCGGCATCGCCCTCGCTTGGTACGGCGCCAGCCTCTTCAAAGTCTCGGCCGCCTGCTGCGTCATTGTATTCGCCGTCGAGCTGGTGCTGTGCTGAAACCGCTTCTTCAGGAACCTCTTTTTCGGAATTCTCTTCCGAGGAAGAGGTTTCTTCTTTTTCTTCTCCCTTGAGAATTTTCATGAACTCCTGACCAGAAATCGTCTCTTTCTCGTAGAGGTATTCCGCAAGCTCGTCGAGCTTGTCGCGATGGTCTTCAAGGAGCTGTTTCGCAACGTCGTGCTGCTGCTTGACGAGTTCGACGACGCGCTTGTCGATCTGCTGCTGCGTCGCCGCCGAGCACGTCAGGCTCGTGTCGCCGCCGAGGTATTTGTTGTTGACGGTCTCCATGGCGACCATGTCAAATTCCTCGCTCATGCCGTAGCGCGTGATCATGGCGCGGGCGAGCTTTGTCGCCTGCTCGATGTCGTTCGCAGCACCCGTGCTGACCTGGCCGAACTTGACTTCTTCGGCGGCGCGGCCGCCCGTGAACGTCGCAATCTTCGTTTCGAGCTCTTCCTTTGTCAGGATGTACTTGTCCTTCTGCTCGACCTGCATCGTGTAGCCAAGCGCGCCCGACGTGCGCGGGATGATCGTGATTTTCTGCACAGGTGCACTGTCCGTCTGGAGCGCGGCTACGAGCGCGTGGCCGATTTCGTGATAGGCGACCGTGCGCTTCTCCTTGTCGGAGAGGATGGCGTTTTTCTTCTGATAGCCCGCGATGACGACTTCGACGCTCTCTTCGAGGTCAGACTGCGTCACGAAGCCGCGGCCGCTGCGCACGGCGCGCAAAGCGCCTTCATTGATGATGTTCGCGAGCTCCGCGCCCGAGGCACCAGCCGCCATGCGCGCGATCGTATGGAAATCGACATCGCTCGCGAGCTGGATCTTCTCGGCATGGACTTTGAGGATGGCTTCGCGTCCTTCGAGATCCGGCAGCTCGACGGGCACGCGACGATCAAAGCGGCCAGGGCGCAAAAGCGCAGGGTCGAGCGACTCAGGGCGATTCGTCGCGGCGAGGATGATGACGCCGTTGTTGCCCTCGAAGCCGTCCATTTCCGTCAGAAGCTGATTGAGCGTCTGTTCGCGCTCATCATTGCCCATGAGGTTGCCGCTGCGCTTCTGCCCGATGGCGTCGATTTCGTCGATGAAGACGATGCACGGCGCTTTTTCTTTTGCCTGCTTGAAGAGGTCGCGGACTTTCGATGCGCCCATGCCGACGAACATCTCAACGAATTCCGAGCCAGCAATCGAGAAGAACGGCACATCGGCCTCGCCCGCGACAGCTTTCGCGAGCATCGTTTTGCCGGTGCCCGGAGGGCCGACGAGCAGCACGCCCTTCGGCATCTGCGCGCCGATGGCCGAGTATTTCTGCGGATTGTGCAGGTAGTCGACGATTTCCGAAAGGTTTTCCTTCGCCTCGTCCTCGCCTGCGACGTCCTTGAAGTGGATGCCCTCGGACGACGGCACGTAGACGCGCGCCTGCTTGCCGCCCATGCCGAACATCATCGAGCCGCCGCCGCCGCCCGCTTTCTCCATGAGCTTGCGGCTGAAATACTGGCCGATGGCGAAGAAGATGATGATGGGCAGCACCCAGGTCATGAAGAAATCAAAGAGCGGCGAATTCTGCTCCTTGATGTCCTGCGTGAACTTCGCGCCCGAATCGTGCAGGCGCTCGGCGAGCGACGGGTCGCTCATGATGCCCGTGCGGTACTTCTTCGTGTCGTCCGTATCCGTGAACAGGATCTGATTCTCCTGGATCTCGACGCGGCCGATGTCCTTCTGCTCGATCATGTCCATGAACGTGCTGTAATCGACCTTCTCGAACTGCGCCTGCTCGAGATACGGCCGCGCCATTTCGTTGAACATCAGGACGAGGAACAGCATCATGACATAGAAGAGCAGCAAGGGCTTCTTCGGTTCCTTGACTTCCTTCATAGGGTTTCCTTCTTTATTCCAGAGTTTCTTGCAAAATTCTCGTATTTCCTCAAGCATTGACGTAAAGAGCCTTTACCGTGATATGGATGTCGTGCACGACCATGCCCGTCATGAATTCGACGGCATCGCGCGCCTTTTTCTGGGCCGATGCGAGGAGGCTCGGGATGTGGCCGCCATACGAGAGCGCGACGGCGCATGTGATGTCGAGCCCCTGATCCTCCTCGCCGACGAAGCGGTGATGCACATCGACATGGCTGACCTTGCTGACCGACTCTTCGCTCGTGACAGTCGCCCGAACGATGTTCTTGATGACGGTGTCGTCGATGCTGAGCTTGCCATAGTAGCTGAAGACCGGCCGCACGATGGATTTCTCGCCGAGGCGGCGGCGCTTCGTGCGCGAACGCTTGAAGAACGTCTGCAGCGGGTCGACGAGATAGCCGGAGAAATGCGGCTTGAGCTCGATGGTCGGCACGGGGATGATGTGCTTGCCCTGCTTGAGGCGGTAAAAGCGCGCCTTGGCCATCTCGGCCTTCGTTGCAATGTCCTCGATATGGATGATGCGCGAAATGGATGGCAGGCCGAGCGCCCGCGTAATCTTGTGCACCATGTTCTCCGACGTGCCAAGCACGAGGATGCGGTGCGGCTGGCACTCGGCAATCGCCGCCTTGACTTCCTCGGCGTGGCCCGGCAGGACGAAGATGGCGCGGCGGACCGCCATGATGCGGTTCTTCTCCTTCTTTGCGGAATGACCGCCCATGATCTTGCCGTCCTTGATCAGGATGCCATCGTCGATGATGGCGTCTGCCTGATGCTTGTGCGCGACGAGCAGGGCGCGATGGCTCTTGCCCGTGCCGCTCGGTCCTACGAGTGCGATGACATCCATGGGATTTTCCTCCTTGCCCCAGCCGCTTTTTCAGTTCTGGGACTCTGGCTGATAAAATGCCTCTGCAAATGCGTCGTCCACAGTGAAGACGCCGACCTCGGTCGGGTAGCGCGTCGGGAATCCATGAAAATCCGAACCGCCCGACGGCCTCAGGTGATAGTGCTCAGCCATCTCCAGATATTTCTTCGTATCCGCCTCGTCATGCTGCGGGTAGAAGCACTCCATGCCGTCGATGCCCTGCTGGCAGATGTGCTCGACAATCGCATCGTCAAAGATGAGCTTCGGATGCGCGAGCACGGCCATGCCGCCCGCCTGGTGGATGAGCTCGATGATTTCGCCGACCTCGAGCCGATAGTGCGGCACATAGGCGGGCTTTCCCTTCTGCAGGAGCTCGGAGAACGCATCGCGCACGGTCGGAAAATACCCCTTCTTGACGAGCACGCGGCCGATGTGCGAGCGGCTGATGGACTTGCTCGCGCCCGCGACGGTCAGCACGTCTGTCTCGCGGATGTCGTAGCCGAGTTTCCGGAGCTTTTCGACCATCTCGGAAAATCGCGTCCAACGCGCCTCGGAGACATCGTTGAGCTTGTCGGCGAGCTCGCGGTTGTAGATGTCGATGTTGTAGCCGAGGATGTGGATTTCCTGCGTCGGATGATGCGCAGAAAACTCTATCCCCGGAATGATGCGGATGCCCTTGCAGGGCAGGTAATTGTTTTCATAGAGGTGCGCGACGCCCTCGACCGTGTCGTGGTCTGTGATGGCGATGTAATGGAGTCCGGCTGCCTTCGCGGCCGCGATGAGTTCTTCCGGCGTCAGCTTGCCGTCGGAATACGTCGTATGCATGTGCAGATCGCTTGACATCTTGTGGTTCCTCCTATTCCCTTATGGATTCGCCAAAAAAGGGAAAATTCCTGCAAATGAAATCGCAATTCAGAGCCCTATGCCATCTTCCTCTTCGCGCAGATAGATGCGCTCGATGTCCGTCGCGCGGTTCGTCGCATCGTCAATCGTCATGATGACGGCCGAGTAGACCGACGGCCCTTCCGCCGTCTCGAAGCGCACGGGACGGCACGTCTGCATGCGGTAGAGGATCTTGTCCGTCTGCACGCCGAGCACGGATTTCCACGGGCCCGTCATGCCGAGGTCCGTGATGTAGGCCGTGCCCTGCGGCAGGATGCAGGCATCGGCCGTCTGCACATGCGTGTGCGTGCCGACCATCCCCGTGATGCGGCCGTCGAGCTGCCAGCCCATCGCGATTTTTTCCGACGTCGTCTCGGCGTGGAAATCGAGGAAGATCAGATCGCACTCTTTCTCCATCTCGCGCAGCAACTCCTCGACCTTCTGGAACGGATCGTCGAGCGGCGGCATGAACGCGCGCCCCGAAAGATTCATGACGCCGATGTTCTTCGCCTTGAACGGGTAGACGCACCAGCCCTTGCCCGGCGCTTCGCCCGGGTAATTCGCCGGGCGGATCAGAAACGGCTCCTGGTCGATGAACTCCAAAACGTCCTTCTTATCCCAGACATGGTTTCCAGACGTCACGATGTCCGCGCCGCCCTGATAGAGCTCGTCGAGCGATTTGCGCGTGAATCCCTTGCCTGCTGCCGAGTTCTCGCCGTTCACGACGACGACATCGATACCGCGCTCCGCGCGGAGCTTCGGCGTATACTTTTGGAACGCCTTGCGGCCGTTGTGGCCGACGACGTCACCGACGAACATGATCTTCATGGAAAATGATCTCCTACGTATCTGGAATCTCTGTGATTACTGGTTGTAGACGACGACGCGGTCGCCTTCGCGGATGCCGAGCAGCTTCTCCTTCAGATGATGCTGCCGCACTGTGCCGAGCATGTGGTCGAGCAAGTTCTCCTGCTCGACTTCGAAATTCGGATCGAGCGGATCGCGCTCGTCGAGCAACAGTGTCTCCGGGAATGCGTCATAAAGGATGTCGGCGACGAGGGAGAGTTCGTCACGCATGAGGCTCTGAACATCGCGGATCAGATGAATGAACGAGACATGCCCGGCCGTCTCCATCTCCATGTTGAAGACGCACGGCTGGATGCCCGAAAGATTGAGAAATGCTGCGACGCTCTGCGCGAGCAGCTTGCCAATCTCGTCAAATCGCTGTTTCGTCACGGACTCCTTGATGGAAAACGTCAGCCGGATCGTGTCGTCCTTCGGCTCATAGCCGACCTTCGTGATTTCCTCGTAACAGACGAGGATGGATGCGAGGAGCTTCACGCCCTCTTTACTCGGTTTCTTGCGGGCTTTCTTTCGGAAAGGAAAGGAAAACATGCTTTTCACCCCTTTTCTATTTTTGTCAGAAAGCGGGGATGGCGCGTCATGGCGCAATCCCCGCTTCTTCTTTTATTTACTTGGCGTAATCTACAGAACGTGTCTCGCGGATGACCGTGACCTTGATCTGGCCCGGATACTCGAGCTCGTCCTCAATCTTCTTCGTGATGTCGTGCGCGACAGCAGCCGCGCCAGCATCGTCTACCTTGTCCGGTTTCACCATGACGCGGATCTCGCGGCCCGCCTGGATGGCGAAGCAGCGCTCGACGCCGTCGAACGATTCGGCGATTTCTTCCAGGCGCTTGAGGCGCTTGAGGTACGATTCGAGGCTCTCACGACGCGCACCCGGACGCGCTGCCGAGACGGCATCGGCCGCCGCGACGAGCACGGCTTCGACGCATGTCGGTTCGCAGTCGCCATGATGCGATGCAATGCAGCTGATGACATCCTTCGACTCGCGGAACTTCTTCGCGAGATCGGCGCCGATGCTCGTATGCGACCCCTCGACCTCATGGTCGATGGCCTTGCCGATGTCATGGAGCAGGCCGCCACGCTTCGCGAGCATGACATCGCAGCCGAGCTCGGCTGCCATCGTGCCTGCAAGATGCGAAACCTCGACGGAGTGGTCGAGCACGTTCTGGCCATACGACGTGCGATAACGCAGACGGCCGAGGAGCTTCACGAGCTCCGGATGCAGGCCGTGGACGCCCGTGTCGAACGTCGCCTGCTCGCCGGCCTCCTTGATGCGGAGATTGACTTCGCGCTTCGCCTTCTCGACCATTTCCTCGATGCGGGCCGGATGAATGCGGCCGTCCTGGATGAGCTTCTCGAGCGCGATGCGCGCAATCTCGCGGCGCACCGGGTCGAAGCCCGACAAGATGACGGCTTCCGGCGTATCGTCGATGATGAGGTCGATGCCCGTCAGCGTTTCGAGCGTGCGGATGTTGCGGCCCTCGCGGCCGATGATGCGGCCTTTCATCTCATCGTTCGGCAGCGCCACGACCGACACCGTCGTCTCTGCGACGTGGTCGGCTGCGCAGCGCTGGATGGCGATGGAGAGGATGTCGCGGGCTTTCTTGTCCGCTTCGTCCCGCGTCTGCTGCTCGTACTCCTTGATCTTCACGGCCTTCTCGTGCTTGAGTTCTTCTTCCGTCTCGGCCATGAGGATGTTCTTCGCTTCGTCAGACGTGAGACCCGAGATGCGCTCGAGCTCCGTCTTCTGCTTGGCATGCATCTCGTCGACAGCCTGCTGCGTCTTGTCGATGCGGGATTCCTTGCGCGCGAGCTGCTCTTCCTTCTTTTCGACGGATTCGAGCTTGCGGTCGAGGTTTTCCTCCTTCTGCACGACGCGGCGTTCCTGCCGCGAAATCTCATTCCTGCGTTCCTTCGTATCGCGGTCGAGCTCCTGGCGGAGACGGTGGATGTCCTCTTTCGCCTCGAGCATGAGCTCCTTCTTGCGTGCTTCAGCTTTCTCTTCTGCGTCGGAAACGATCTTGACCGCTTCGGCCTCTGCCGAGCCGATCTGTGCTTCCGCACTGCGTTTCCGGGCTGTATAACCGGCGCCTGCGCCGATGAGCACTGCAATGATTACCGCTAATATTGTTACGATAATGGTGTTCACCCCCTGTTTAACTATACCTTACTATTCTATCAGTCTATGAGCGCAACGTCAATAAAAAAGCTTCTCACAGAAAATCAGAGTCCGGCCTCGCGACGAAGCTCTTCGACCGTCTCGATGCGCGGCTGTGCGAGGAACATTTCGACGCGCGACTTCTCAAGCTCGCGCTCGATGTAGTAAAGCTCGTTCGGCGCATCGTCTGCGGGGAATGCGATCGTGTACTCGTGATAGAGCTTGTCCGACATCGACTCCGGCGCGCGCGTCGGCCGTGCGGCATAGGCGCGGAATTTTTCCGGCAGCTTTGCGAGAAGTTCTTCCTCCTGCTCTTGCACCTCTTTGACGAGCCCGCGATACGCTGCGAGCGCCTGCTCGGCATCGTCACGCGCATGCGACAGCACGAGCGCGTCAGCCGTGTGCAAGAGCTCTGCGAGGTTGTACGCACGCTGTGCTGGCTCCATCGAATCAAGAATCTTTTCCTGCGCGCAGGCGCGGCAGTAGCCATACGCCTCGTTCGTGAATTCCTTGCCGTCGTTGATCTCGCCCATGTACGGGAACGAGAGGCCGAGCGTGTCATAGATGCGGCGCTCTTCGGCGAGCTTGCCTTTCGAGTAATACGTCACGTCCTCGTTGCGGTACGTCACGCGCGTGATCTTGCCGCAGCCCTGGCAACGGTATTCCTTCGCGCGCAGGTTGACGGCGATGTCACGCTCTGGATTCGGTTTGAAGAATGCATACGGCACCGTCTCGACAAACGAGTAATGGAACGCCTGTGCGAGGTTCGCGGTGATGGTGGCTTGCATGGGTTCTGCCATGTTTTTCTCTCCTTCACAAGAAAAGCCCGGAAGCGATGCTCCCGGGCGGTTGTTCATGTTGGAGGCGACATTCAGAATCGAACTGAAGAATAGAGGATTTGCAGTCCTCGGCCTTACCACTTGGCTATGTCGCCGAAATAATGGAGCGGAAGACGAGACTCGAACTCGCGACCCCCACCATGGCAAGGTGGTGCTCTACCAACTGAGCTACTTCCGCAGAATGGCGACCCGAATGGGACTTGAACCCATGACCTCCGCCGTGACAGGGCGGCATTCTAACCAACTAAACTACCGGGCCGTGCGTCGCTCTTGTTCAGCGACGGTTATTATTATAGAGGACAGGTCTCATTCTGTCAAGCACTTATTTTCACGAAAACACATCTTTTTGAAAAAAGGAGCTCCCGCGCGAGAGCTCCTCCCTGTCTCAGAGGTCTTCGTGCACCTCGGAGAAATAGATGACTGTGACCGTGTCCTCTTTGAGGATGCGGCGCTTGTAGATCTTCTCGAAGTCCTCGACGAGCTCGTCGACGGAGTTGATCTCAGGGTTCTGGTGGCCGAGGTCGGCAGACGTCAGCGTGCCCATCGTCTTGACGCGGACCTTGTCGAGGAACGCCGTGTAGAGCTTGTGCTTCGGCTCGCCCTTCTTGCCCGTCGTGACCCACACGATGGAATTCTCGGGGAACTGCGCGCTCACGTCGCCGAGGCGGACCGTGCAGTTCTTCGTGCGCTCCATGAGCATCTTCTTGTGCTTCGCTGCCTGGAAGTTCAATGCCATCATAGTATATGCATCTCCTATCGATTGTAAAACTGTAACTACTTACCATTGTAGCACATGCAGCGCGTTCCGCAAAGTCTTTCTTTGCGCGTGCCTTTACAAGCGGCACGAAAGTCGCTATGATACAGGGAGCAAATAAATTCACCTGCAAAGGAGCTGTTTATTTATGAAGAAAACATGGAAGAAACTCGCTTGCGCTCTCGCGCTCGCGCTTGCATTCGTCGCGCCGCAGCTGGCGGCACCTGCCGAGGCCGCTGACCAGCCGCAACGGCCGATCCTCTCTGTCGATGGCCGCGGCGAAGCGAACACGCAGCCCGATACGGCAACGGTCGCCGTCGGCATCACGACGCACGCGGATGACGCCGCGAAAGCGCAGAACGACAATGCCTGGGTCGCAGGCGAGATTCAGAAGTCCATCACGGCGCTCGGCATCGCCGAGAAAGACATCCAGACGCGCAACTACTCGTTCCGCCCGACGTACCGCCAGGACAAAGGCCATGAAAATGAGATCAACGGCTACACGGTCGACAACACGGTCATCGTGACGGTACGCGACGTGAAGCTCACGGGCAAGGTCATCGACGCCGCGCTCTCGCATGGCGCAAATGAAATCTCCTCGCTCGACTTCTCGGCCAGCGACACGCGCGGCGTGCGCAAGGAAGCGCTGAAGAACGCCATCGCAGACGCGCGCGACAAGGCGGACGTCATCGCGAAAGGCCTCGGCAAGCGCATCGTCGGCATCCAGAATGTCAGCGAGAGCACGGGCTATCTCGAGACGCGCCGTTTCGGCGGCAACATGATGCTCGCCATGGCGAAAGACGCCTCCGCGACGCCCGTCGCTGCGGGCAGCCTCTCGCTTTCCGCGAGCGTCCACATCGATTTCATCCTCAGCGAATGAGCGAAGGATAAAGGAGTTCCTTTCATAACATGCAACCATCGCAAAGCCCGGCCGCTCCCAGTCAGCCGAAAAAGCAGCGCAAGCCGCGCCTCGCGGCCATCGAGTACATCCGCGGCATCTCCATGATGGGCGTCATCGGCATCCATGTCGGTTCGCAGTATCTCGAGAACCCTGCCGCGAACATGCATCTCATTGCACTGTTCGAGATCTTCACGCGCTTCTCCGTGCCGATCTTCTTCTTCATCTCGGCATTCGGACTGTTCTACAATCTCGACATCCATGCGCCGTTTGATGCGAAGCATTTCTACAAGCGGCGCATCCAGACGGTCTTGATTCCGTACGTCGTCTGGTCGCTCCTCTACCTCGTGCATGACGGCTGGCTCTATGGCACGGGCTTCCCATCGCCATTCTACTTCTGCGGCATCCTGTTCTTCGGCGTCGCGAAGTACCAGCTCTACTTCCTCGTGATTCTGCTGTGGTTCTACCTGTTCATGCCGCTCTGGATCTCCCTGATCAAGAAGATGGGGCTCAAGGGGCTTGCGGCACTGCTCGTGTTCCAGATCGCGTTTGACTACTGGTCGAGCTACTCCGTGCCGTTCAACATCTTTGTCTACGACCTGCCGGATGATTCGCTGCTGAAGCCGATCTTGATGTACCGCCTGAACTACTGGGTGCTCCACTACATCTTCATCTTCCTCTTGGGCGGTTGGCTCGCTGTGCATATCGAGAGTTTCAAAGCCTTCATGCAACAACGCCGCACGACAATCACCGTGCTGTTCTGGGCCAGCATGGCGAGCCTGCTCGCCTACTATTACTGGCTGCTGCTGACGCAGGGACAGACGCCGCTCGACGGCATCAACACGGCGCACCAGCTCTCGCCAGAGGGCATCTTCTACACGCTGATGGCGTCGCTGTTCTTCTTTACAATCTTCACGTACCAGCGGTACCCGCAGGCGCTGAACCCGATTCTGCACCAGCTTGGCAAGCATTCGTACTTCGCGTACCTCGTGCATCCTTTCGTCATCACGTACCTCGCGCTGGCGCTCCAGCACGCAGGCCGCATCATGACCGGGGCGATTGCCATCGCGTTCTACTTCGCCGTGCTCATCCTCTCGATGGTGCTCGCCGTCGTGTTCCGCAAGATTGGCGAACACTTGCCGCTTGTCAACAAGCTGACCATCGGGGTATATCCTAAGAAGTAAATGAGCAGAGCTTCATCAAAATTTTATCCAAAAACACCGCTAAAGCATTTGCCTTAGCGGTGTTTTGTATATTTGTCAGGTTACAGCACCCGACTACCCTCTCAGTCGCGCTATGCGCGCCAGCTCTCCCAAGGGGAGAGCCTTTTCATCAGAGCTTTGCAATCTTGTGGAGCGTCTCTTCGATAAGCCTCACCTGCGGTTCGACGGTCGCGAGGACGAGCTTCTCGTTCGGGCTGTGGATGTCCTGCGTCGTAACGCCGATAGAAACCATGTCGAGTTTCGGGTTCTTGCCGAAGTGCCAGCCGCACTCAAGGCCGGCATGAATCGTCTCGACCTTCATGGGCTTGCCGTTCTGCTCCTCGAACGTCTCAGCGACGATTTTCGCGAGGCGGCTGTCCTTGTTCTCCTTCCAGCCCGGGGACTTCGTGCCGACGATGGCCGTAAAGCCTGTGAGCTCCGCGATTTCACGCGCAAAGAGCGCGAACTCGTCGAGCTTGCCATCAACGGCCGAGCGCGGGAACAGCTCGATGTGGACGTTTTCCTCGTCCATCTTCACGACGCCGAGGTTCGCGCTCGTCTCGACGAGGCCTGGGATGACCGTCGACATCGCATAGACGCCCGTGTGCATCACCGTCAGCAGGCGCAGCAGGCGCTTCGTATCGCCAGCGACGAGCACGGTCTCCGGCAGTTCGACTTCCGTCAGCACGAGCTCGATGTCGGGATTGACGCTGCCATAGATGGCGAGGAACTTCTCCTTTTCTGCCGTCAGAATCTTCGAGAGATCCTCTTTCGCGATATCCGTGACGAACGTCGCCTCCGCGATGTTCGGGATGGCGTTGTGCGCCTTGCCGCCATGGAAGTCCGCGACTTCGACCGTGCCCTGTGACTGCAGTGCGAGCAGCACGAGTGCCAGCGTGCGGATCGCATTGCCGCGGCCGTCGCCAATGCGCTCGCCGGAATGGCCGCCGAGCAGGCCACGCACGGAGAGCTGGTAGGCCGTCTGCGCCTGCGGCGCCTCGCGGCGCAGCTGGCGCTCAAACGTCAGATCGACGCTGCCGGCGCTGCCGACCGTCAGCTCGTCATAGTTCTCGGAGTCGCAGTTGATCAGGAACTGCGCGTCCGTCAGATGCTTGGCATCAAGCGCGATGGCGCCCGTCATGCCGCGCTCCTCGTCCGTCGTGACGATCAGGCGCAGCGGGCCATGGTTCTTCGCGTTCTTCATCAGGTAGATGCCCTCAGCGACGCCGATGCCGTCGTCGGCACCAAGGCTCGTGCCCTCGGCTTCGAGGTACTTCTCCGTGCGCACGAGTTTGATTGGATCCGTCAGCGGATCATAGTCGTAGCCCTCTTCGCCGACGGCGACCATGTCCATATGGCCCTGCAAGATCGTGCGCGGCGCGTTCTCGAAGCCCTTCGATGCCGGCTTGTCCGCGATGATGTTGTTCTTCGCGTCCTGCACGACGGAAAAGCCTGCGTCTGTCAGATACTTCTTGAGGAAATCGCTGACAGCCTGTTCATGGCCATTCGCGCGCGGAATGGCCGCGAGCTTTTTGAACTCATCGAGAACGCCTTCCAGAATATCCATGTTGTTACCTCCTAAAAAATGAAAAAGACGGGGCAATCATCGACTGCTCCGTCTTCCGTATTCGCAAAAATCATCAAACATCACAGAAACCCGTTATTTCACCATGGCGACAGACATCGCCTCGGAAACATTGACGCCTTCTGGCACGTAGAGAACGATGTAATCGGAGATGCGCTTCGCACCGCCGTCCGTCACATAGCAGCTGCCATTGATGAAATCGCAGATGCGGCGCTGCTGCTCGGCCTCGACCTTCTCGTAGTTGACGATGACGGCCTTCTTGGCGCGCAAATCGTCGGCAATCGCCGTGACCTGCTCGAAATCCGACGGCACGTAGACGCGCACCTTGAGCTGCGGCGCCTGGTGCACCGTGAGCTTCGGGCGACGTTCCTGTGACGCTTCCTGCTCTTCATACGGCGAACGCGTGAGATGGATTGTCCCACCATTCGCGATGCGGATGTCTTCTGCTTCTTCCGCCATTTCCTCATGCGCAGCATGAGCAGCAGACACCGTTCGAAACGTTGCTCTGCGTTTCTCAGCCTCTGCCTCACCGCGTTCGAGTACATCATCCTCTTCGACGACATCCTCGACGATCGGCGGCATGATGAGATCCTGCAGCTTTCTCGTCCATGCTTTCAAATTCATATCCATCTTCCTCCAACCTGCACCTGCACGGGCTCATGGCTGCATTTTTCCACCACTGCAACCACGAAAGTCTAACTAGGAAATATCATATCACACTTCGCCGCAAAATGCAAAAGTCCTACCGGGACCGATTCGGTTTCCGGTAGGACTTTTTACTTATTTTTCAGTTATCCGAGATGAAGAATTACTTGCGTGCATTCTTCGCGTTGCGGCCGCGGACCGTGCGGTCGAGGATGGCCTTGCGCAGGCGGATGTTCTTCGGCGTGACCTCGACGAGCTCATCGCTGTTGATGTACTCGATGGCCTGCTCGAGCGACAGGATGCGCGGCGGCGTCAGGCGGATAGCTTCATCCGACGACGACGTACGCATGTTCGAGACATTCTTCTTCTTGCACGGATTGATGTCGATGTCGTTCTCGCGCGAATTCTCGCCAACGATCATGCCCTCGTAGACCTGCTCGTTCGGAGAGATGAACATCGTGCCGCGATCCTGCAGCGTGTAGATGCCATACCCCGTCGTCTCGCCCTGCTCGAACGCGACAAGCGAGCCGCGCGTGCGGCCCGGGATGTCACCCTTGTACGGCGCATAGCCGTGGAAGACATGGTTCATGATGCCGTTGCCCTTCGTGCTCGTCAGGAGCTCGGAGCGGAAACCGATGAGGCCGCGCGCCGGAATCGTAAACTCGAGGCGCATGTAGCCGGCCGTCTCCGTCATATTCGTGAGCTCTGCCTTGCGCGTGCCGAGGCCTTCCATGACGGCGCCCATGTATTCCTGCGGCACTTCGACCGTCAGGTTCTCTATCGGCTCGCAGAGCTGGCCGTTGATCGTCTTGTAGACGACTTCCGGCTTGCCGACCTGCAGCTCGTAGCCCTCGCGGCGCATCTCCTCGATGAGGATGGAGAGATGCAGCTCGCCGCGGCCCGAGACCTTGAAGACATCCGGGCTGTCCGTCTCCTCGACCTTCATCGCGACGTTCGTCTCGACCTCTTTGAACAGGCGGTCACGCAGATGGCGCGACGTGACGAACTCGCCTTCGCGGCCGGCAAACGGGCTCGTGTTGACGCCGAACGTCATCGAGAGCGTCGGCTCGTCGATGCGGATGGCTGGCAGTGCTTCCGGCTGCTCGGCATCGGCCACCGTGTAGCCGATGGACACATCGCCGAGGCCCGTCAGAGCGACGATTTCGCCCATCGACGCCTCCGGCACCTCGACGCGCTGCATGCCCTGATAGACGAAGACCTTGCCAATCTTGGCCTTGATTTCCTGGTCGCCGTTGATGAGGACGACATTCTGGTTCGTGCGCGCCTTGCCGCGGCTGATGCGGCCGATCGCGACACGGCCGACATAGTCGTCGGCTTCGAGCGTCGTGACCATGAGCTGGAGCGGGCCTTCCTCGTCGCCGTGCGGAGCCGGGATTTCCTTGACGATTGTCTCCATCAACGGCTCGAGGTTGTCGCTCTCGTCTTCCATCTTGTACTTCGCGATGCCATCACGCGCCGTCGCATAGATGACTGGGAAATCGAGCTGATCGTCATCGGCATCGAGCTCCATGAAAAGCTCGAGCACTTCGTCGTAGACGTCATCGACGCGCTGGTTCGGCTTGTCGATCTTGTTGATGACGACAATCGGCTTGAGCTTCTGCTCGAGGGCCTTGCGGAGGACGTACTTCGTCTGCGGCATCGGGCCTTCGAATGCATCGACGAGCAGCAGGACGCCGTCGACCATGTTCAGCACGCGCTCGACCTCGCCGCCGAAGTCCGCATGGCCCGGGGTATCGACGATGTTGATCTTGATGCCGTTGTACATGATGGACGTGTTCTTCGACAGAATCGTGATGCCGCGCTCACGCTCGATGTCGCCGGAGTCCATGACGCGCTCCTCGACCTTCTCATTCGAGCGGAAGACATGGCTCTGCTTGAGCATCGCATCGACCAGCGTCGTCTTGCCGTGGTCGACGTGCGCGATGATAGCGATGTTCCTCAGATTCTCGTTCGTACTCATTCTTGAAATCGTTCCTCCCAAAAATCGTTTCGAAAATAAAAGAAAAGGGATACTATAGAGTATCCGTATTGTCAAACCGTAACGTACTCATTTTAGCGTCATGACTCGCGAATGTCAATACGATACTTTCGCTACGGCATGGATGGAACACAAAGAAGGCCCCAAAGCAGGGCCTTCTTTGCAATCTTCATCCAGATCTATTTTCAGTGTTTGACCGTTTTCTGTCCGTGGAATCCCGTCTCGTCGACATAGTGGCAGGCGCAGCGGCGGTTGCCGAAGTCTTTCATGACGGGTTCTTCCGTGCGGCATTTTTCCGTTGCGTATGGGCAGCGCGTGCAGAAGCGGCAGCCAGCGGGCGGGTCGATCGGGCTCGGGAGCTCGCCGTCGAGGTGGATGCGCTCTTTCTTGTTGTCCGGATCCGGCACGGGGATGGCCGAGAGCAGGGCCTGCGTGTACGGATGGAGCGGATGCTCGTAGAGGTCTTCCGTATCGGCGACTTCGACGAGCTTGCCGAGGTACATGACAGCGACGCGCTGGCTGATGTAGCGCACCATCGCGAGGTCATGCGCGATGAAGAGGTACGTGAGGCCGAGCTCTTTCTGCAGGCGCGAGAGCAGGTTGACGACCTGCGCCTGGATGGAGACGTCGAGCGCCGAAATCGGCTCATCGCAGATGATGACCTGCGGGTTGATGGCGAGCGCGCGGGCGATGCCGATGCGCTGGCGCTGGCCGCCCGAGAATTCGTGCGGGAAGCGGTTCGCCTGCTCGGGGTTCAGGCCGACGAGGTTCAAAAGCTCGTAGACGCGCGCCATGCGGTCGCGCGGGTTGTCGTAGACATGATGGATGTCGAGCGGCTCGCCGATGATGTCGCCGACCGTCATGCGCGGATTCAGGCACGCATACGGATCCTGGAAAATCATCTGGATCTTTTCCTCGGCAAATTTGCCGGGGTCGAGCTTTTCGCCATTGAAATAGACTTCGCCCTCGGTCGGCTCGTAGAGGCCGATGACCGTGCGGCCCGTCGTGGACTTGCCGCAGCCGGACTCGCCGACGAGGCCGAGCGTCTCGCCTTTCTTGAGCTCGAAGCTCACGCCGTCAACGGCCTTGAGGATGGACGTCGGACGGCCGAAAAAGCTGCGTGACGCAACGAAATGTTTTTTGAGGTTCTTGACCTCGAGTAGTGCTTCTGCCATCAGTCCTCTGCCTCCCCTTTCTGCTGCAGCCAGCATTTCGCGGCATGCGTGTCGCCGCCGGCAATCGCCGTTTCCTCTGGCGGCTGCACGGCGCAAATCTGCATGGCGTGCGGGCAGCGGTCGACGAACGGGCAGCCCTTGATGTCATAGAGGAGATCGGGCGGCTGTCCGTCGATGACGGCGAGCTCCGTGTCCTTGTCAGCATCGACGCGCGGCAGCGACGCGAGGAGACCCTGCGTGTATGGATGCGCGGGATGATGGAAGATTTCCTGCACGCTGCCACGCTCGATGACCTGCCCCGCATACATGACGAGCACGTGGTCGCAGAGCTGGGCGATGACGCCGAGGTCATGGGAAATCAGGATAATCGAGGTGCCGAGCTTTTTCTTGAGGCCTGCGAGGAGGTCGAGAATCTGCGCCTGAATCGTGACGTCGAGTGCCGTCGTCGGCTCATCGGCGATGATGAGCTTCGGGTTGCAGGCGAGCGCCATCGCAATCATGACGCGCTGGCGCATGCCGCCCGAGAACTGGTGCGGATAGTCCTTGAGGCGCTTTTCCGGGAACGGGATGCCGACGAGGCGCAGCATCTCGATGGCGCGCTCTTCGGCGAGCTTCTTCGTGAGGTCTTCGTGGAGCAGCAGCGTCTCCGTCAGCTGCTTGCCAATCGTCAGCACGGGGTTCAGCGACGTCATCGGATCCTGGAAAATCATGCCGATGTCGCCGCCGCGCACGGCGCGCATCTCCTTGTCGGACATGCCGAGGAGGTCCTTGCCCTCCATCGTGATCTTGCCGTGCTCGATGTACGAGTTTTCTTCAGGCAGCAGGCGCATGATGGCATGCGCCGTGACGCTCTTGCCGCAGCCGGACTCGCCGACGATGCCGAGCGCCTCGCCCTTCCCGACCGAAAAGCCGACGTTGCGCACGGCATGCACCGTGCCGCGGTACGTGCGGAAGCGCACGGCGAGGTCTTCGACCGTCAGCAGCGGCTCGGCCGCTGGTTTCGTTTCTGTCATTTCCATAAATATATGGCTCCAATCATCAAAACTGGTTGCAATCTTTTTACCGCTCAGCGGCGCATCTTCGGGTCAAGCACGTCGCGCAGGCCGTCCGAAAGGAAGTTGAACGCGAGCATCGTGACACTGATGGCGACGGCCGGGAAGAAGAGCTGGAACGGATATGCCTTGAGGCTCGTGACGCCTTCGGAGGCGAGCACGCCCCAGCTGGCCATCGGTGCCGAAACGCCGAGGCCGATGAAGGAAAGGAACGCTTCCGTGAAGATGGCGTCCGGGATGGAAAGCGAAAGCGTGACGACGATGGCGCCGATTGCGTTCGGGATCAGGTGCTTCTGGAGGATGCGGCGCTTGCTCGCACCGATTGTGCGGGCCGCGAGGACGAATTCCTGCTCCTTCATCGCGAGAATCTGGCCGCGCACGATACGGGCCATCGGCAGCCAGTAGGCAATGCCGAGTGCGATGAAGATGTTGATGAGACCCGGTTTCAGGACGACCATCAGCAGGATGACGTAGAGGAGCATCGGGACGCTGTAGAGCACGTCGACGATGTTCATCATGATGCGGTCCACCTTGCCTCCCGCGAAGCCTGCGATGCCGCCATACGTGACGCCGATAACGAAATTCAGGAGGCTCGCGACGATGCCGATGGAGAGCGAGATGCGCGCGCCGTAGAGCACGCGGATGAAGAGGTCGCGGCCGAGGTTGTCTGTACCGAACCAGTGCGCCGCGCTCGGGCCCTGGTTGACCTGCGCGAGGTCCTGATCAGCGTACGAAATGCTCGAAAGCATCGGGCCGAAGATGGCGACGAGCACGAGAAAGATGATGACGCAGAGGCCTGCCATCGCGACTTTGTCTTTCTTGAAGCGAATCCAGGCATCCTGCCAGTAGCCGAGCGCCGGCTGCGTCTCCTGCTGCGCGAGCTTCGCGGCCTCATGCTCGAGCGGCGCAAAGGCCGCCGTATCTGTTGTCTGTGCCATTTAGTTTTCCTTCTTTCCCAGTTTGATGCGCGGGTCCAAGAGCGGATAGACGAAATCCACGAGCATGTTCATGAGGATGATCAGCGCGCTGTAGAAGATCGTGACGCCGAGGATGACCGTGTAGTCACGGTTGTAGATGGACGTGACGAAGTAGCGACCGAGGCCCGGAATCGCGAAGATGGACTCGATGACGAAGGAACCCGTCAGGATGCCGGCGGCCATCGGGCCGATGTACGTGACGACCGGGATCAAGGAGTTCGGCAGCGCATGACGGAACAGGACATTGAGAGCGGAGAGGCCTTTCGCCTTTGCCGTCTTGATGTAGTCCTGGCCGAGCACGTCGATCATCGACGAGCGCGTGAGGCGCGTGATGAATGCCATCGGCATGCCCGCGAGCGCGACGGCCGGCAGAATCTGGTTCTTCCAGCCGCCCCACATCGCGGCCGGCAGCAGGCCGAGTTTCAGAGCAAAGACTTCAATAAAGAGTGCCGCGAGCACGAAGCTCGGAACCGCGACGCCGAGCGTCGTGAAGAAGTTGATGACGCGATCCTGCCATTTGCCGCGCTTCAGCGCCGCGAAGACGCCAGCGGGGATGCCAATCAGGATGGCGAGGATGATGCTGTCCATGCCGAGGCGGAACGACACCGGGAAGCTCTCCTTGATGATGTCATTGACCGTGCGGCCCTGGTACTTGAACGACGGGCCGAGGTCGCCGTGCGTGATATTGACGAGATAGTCCGCGTACTGCTTGTACAGCGGATCGTTGAGCTTGTAGCGCGCCTCGATGTTCGCCATGACCTGCGGCGGCAGGTTTTTCTCTGTCGTAAACGGGCCGCCCGGAATGGCGTGCATGAGTCCGAACGTGATCGTGATGACGACCCACAGGACAACCACGGCATTGCAGAGCCGCTTGATGATATAGCCTAGCATGGGCTTTCTTCCTCCTAGAAAAACCTCTGAAACAAGACAGGGAGGGCCCTTGACAAAGAGCCCTCCTGCGTCATTGCATGTGATGTTGCTTCTTGCTTCAGAAATTCCGTATCTTATTTCTCAAAATATGCCGACTTGAAGTTGAAGACCGAGTTGCCCGGGTCGATGACGCCCTTGAGCTTCGGGTTCAGTGCGACAGCCGTCTTGTAGAAGTAGACCGGCAGAACGGCCATGTCGTCCATCGCAATCTTCTCAGCTTCGTGCATGTCCTTCATGCGGAGCGCCTGATCGTTGCTGTTCTGTGCTGCATGGATCAGCTCGTCATATTTCGGGTTGCTGTACTTGCCGTAGTTGTTCGTGCCTTCCGTCAGCAGGTAGTCGCCGAACGTCATCGGATCGAGGTAGTCGCCAACCCAGCCAGCACGCGCGATCTGTGCCTGGCCCGTCTTGCGCGTCTGCAGGTAGACTTTCCACTCCTGGTTGACGAGCTCGACATCGACGCCGAGGTTCTTCTTCCACATCTCCTGCACAGCCTCTGCGATGGCCTTATGGTTCTCGTTCGTGTTGTAGAGGAGCGTGATGGGCGGCAGGCCCTGGCCATCCGGATAGCCGGCTTCGGCGAGCAGCTTCTTTGCCTCATCGACATTCTCTTCAACGAGCTTGCCGCTCTCCTCCGCGAAGTCCTTCTTCGTCGTCGGATCCGTGAAACCGGTCGGAATCCAGCCCGTTGCCGGCGTTGCCTGGCCATGCATGACCTTGTCAACGATGGACTGACGGTCGATGGCGAGTGCGAAAGCCTTGCGGACTTTCGGGTTGTCGAACGGTGCCATCTTCGTGTTGAATTCGTAATAGTACGTGCCGACGTTCTTGTTGAGCTGGAGCTTGCCCTCGCCCTTCAGGCGCTCGGCATCAGCTGCAGGCGGTGCGAGCACGAGATCGAGATCGCCATTGTCAAACATCGAGACGGCCGTGCTCATGTTGTCGATGAGCGGCATTTCGATCTTGTTGACCTTGACGTTGTCCTTGTCCCAATAGTCGTCGCGCTTGACGACCGTGATCTTGCTGTTGTGCTCCCAGGAATCCATCTTGAAAGCGCCGTTGCCGACGATCTCATCCGACTTCGTCGCCCATTCCTTGTCCTTCTCCACGACGTTCTTGTCAACCGGGAAATAGGACTGATGCGCGAGGAGTTCGAGGAAGTACGCCGTCGGGCGTGCCAGATGAACTTCGAGCGTCTTGTCGTCGATGGCCTTGACGCCGACCTTGTCCGCGCTGCCGCCATTTTTATTGTAGTCTTCCACGCCCTGAATCGGGAACAGCATGTACGCGTACTCCGAAGCGAGATCCTGGCTCAGCGTGCGCTTCCAAGCGAATTCGAAATCCTGTGCCGTGACGGGGTCGCCGTTCGACCACTTGTTGTCACGCAGATGGAACGTGTACGTGAGACCGTCTTCCGAAACATCCCACTTCTCTGCTGCTGCCGGAACCGGCTGGCCGTCCTTGTCAAGGGACGTCAGGCCTTCGAACATCTCGCCGAGGTACGTCGCCTCCGGCACGCCCGTCGCCTTGCCCGGGTCGAGCGTCTCCGGCTCGGTGCCGAACGTCGCACGGATCGTCGTTCCCTGATCCCCAGAGCCGCTTTCGCTGCCGCAGCCCGCAAAGACCGAGCAGGCCGTCAGTGCTGCCAGAGCCATCGTCAATAGCTGTTTCTTCTTCATATTTCTTCAAGCTCCTTCACCGTCATCTTCCTGTCCTGTTTACACTTTCTTTTCAGACAGCAGTTTACAACTTTTGAGTCCTGAAAAATAAAATGACGCATGACGCGCCTTTCGAAGTACAATAAGTCTGCAACAACAAATAGCTCGAAACGAGGCGTCATGCGATGGACTTATTATACAACGAAAAGACGACGGTT
>JALEZZ010000080.1 GCA_022773585.1 Selenomonas sp.
ATAATCCATGGAGAGGACATTCCTTTGTGTGGATTTACATTGTCGAGATGCATTTCCATATCTTAGCGGATGTCCTCTTTTTTTACAACATGAATTGTTCTTCGGAACTATTCAAATCCCACAGGTTTTGTGATTGACCCAATTTCTTCTGGCCGTTCCTGCCCATGAATTTCTTCGTTTCGCCATTCGGCATCTTTGCGCTTGCGGCGTTCCTGCTCGCGGTGCTGCGGCAGTTCGTCGTGCGCGAGCAGCAGCTCGGCAAGCAGGCAGACACGTTCCAGCTGGCCATCCAGGAGGCGCGTGAGCGCGAGGAATACGATACGCTGACGCACTGCCTGAGCCGCACGATGTTCCGGCCGCTGCTTTCGGGCGCCCTGCATGACGCGCAGCTCCTGCATCAGCCGCTTTCCCTCATCATGCTCGACATCGACCATTTCAAGGGGTTCAATGATACGTATGGCCATGAGGCAGGCGACGAGGTGCTTGCGGGCTTCGCGGCGGCCATCCGTCACGAGCTGCCAGCGGGCCTGCCGTTCGTGCGCTGGGGCGGCGAGGAGTTCGTCATCCTCTGCCCCGGCCACGACCTTGCGGCGGCGGCGCGCCTTGCGGAGAAATTGCGCCTGCGCATCGCGACGCTGAGCCTCCATGCCCAGCGCGTCACGACGAGCGTCGGCGTTGCGACGTGGCAGGGCACGCTCGATACGGAGGAAGCGCTGTTCCACCGCGTCGACGAGGCGCTCTATCGCGCGAAAGAGGGCGGTCGGAACCGCGTCGAACTTGCAAAATGATAGAAAAGCTGCTCCGTTGAGGGCAGCTTTTTTGGTGCGAAAAAACGGCTTTACGGATTGTTTACTTGAAGCTGGAGCATAGATGGGCTAGAATAGCAAAAAGAAAGACAGAGAGAAATTCTTAGAAAAAGTCATTCAGGGGAGTTGGGATGCATGGGATTTGGAATCGAACAGGCAGACGATGGGGGACGCACGATGAGGCATCATCTTGCAATCTTGCTGCTGCTTGGCATCCTGCTCTATTTCGTCGGGAATGGCAGCCTCGCCATCACGGATCCCGTGGAGTCGAACTACACGCTGACGGCGAAGGAGATGATTGCATCCGGCGACTATGTTTCGCCGCGCATCTACGGCAACTACTGGTATGACAAGCCCGTGTTCTTTTACTGGGAGCTCATCGCGGCGTTTGAGGCTTTCGGCCAGACGGATTTTGCCGCGCGGTTCTTCCCAGGGCTCTGGATGATCGTCAGCATGCTGATGACGTATGGTTTCGGCCGCAGGCTTTTCGGCGAGCGCGTCGGCTTTGCTGCCGCCATCATCCTCGGCGCGTCGGTCGAGGGCTGGTATGTCGGTCATGCCGTCATCACGGACACGACGCTTGTCGTCGCGATTTCTGGCATGCTCATTGCGTTTTTCGCAGGCTACACGCGGCGCGAGAAGCACTGGTACTATCTTGCGTTCGCGCTGGCGGGCGTCGCCGTGCTGACAAAGGGACCCATCGGCCTCTGCCTGCCGGGGCTCATCATCCTCGTGTTCCTCGCATGGGAGCGGCGGCTGAAGGAACTGCTGTCCATCCATATCCTTTTGGGCTTTGTGCTGTTCTTTGCCGTCTGCGCGCTCTGGTATGTGCCGATGGTGCAGCTGCATGGCGCAGATTTCCTCGACACGTTCCTCGGCGTGCACAACGTCCTGCGCGCGACGGTGTCGGAGCATCCGGAGCAGAATGTCTGGTATTTTTACCTGCTCGTGTTCCTCGGCGGCTGCTTTCCGTGGTCGCTGGCCGTGCTGCCGGCCGTCGTGCGGAAAATCTTCCACCGCGATGTGTATCTGCCGCAGAGTTCCGAGGTGCGGTTCCTCGTCGTCTGGGCGGTCTGCGTCTTCGGCACGTTCCAGTGCTTTGCGACGAAGTACATTACGTACACGTTCCCGTACATGGTGCCGCTCGCGATTCTCTTTGCGCGGTATTTTGTGGGCCATACGCAGCTTTTCCGCAGCCTTGCGGGCTTTATGACGGCGTTGCTCGTCGTTGCAGCATGCTTTGTCGCGCCGCCGCTGATGCGCGGTCATTCAGGCGTGGAGGCAGCCGCGCCGCTCGCGGTGCTTTCACAGGCGAGCGAGGCGCGGACGGGGACAGCGCCGCTCGTCGTCTCGTATCGGACGGACTATCAGACGTCGCTTGTCTACTATTCGGGTCTGCGCGTCGCGCGGCTCGAGACGGCAGAAGTCGTAGAAAAATTCCGTCCGCATGATGGCGAAATCAGCTGGTCGGCAAAAGAAGTCATGCCGTTCGAGGCGGTGGAAGACCTGCCAAAGAATCGCGACATCCTGCTTGTGACGGGCGCGGACGGCGAACACGGCGGCGAGCTCACGGAAGATGAACTTGCAAGGCTTCTTTCGGGCAGCTGGCAGCTCGTGCAGACAGCAGGCAACCGGCGTATCTTCCTGTGCAAAGCAGTGACAGGGGAGGTAGCGGAATGAACGAGGCAACAAGGGCATTGAAAGAAACGAGCATAGAAATGAATACAGAAGCGACTACAAAAAAGACCGTCACGATTGTCGTGCCGGTCTACAATGAAGCGGAGAACATCCCGCATTTCGCGGCGGCCGTCGATGAGGCGATGGCGGGCCTTCCCTATGATTACGAAATTCTCTTTGTCGATGACGGTTCGCGCGAGGAAAGCCGCGAAGTGCTGCGGAAGACCGCAGCGGCTGACCTGCATGTCCGCGCGCTCTATCTCTCGCGCAACTATGGCCATCAGGCCGCACTGACCTGCGGTATCGACAATGCAGATGGCGATGCCGTCGTCACGATGGATGGCGACATGCAGCATCCGCCTGCGCTGCTGCCGAAGCTGCTCGCTCTTTGGGAGCAGGGGTATGACGTCGTCCAGACCATCCGCCAGACGACGGAAGGCGTTTCGGCGTTCAAGCGGCTGACGTCGAAGTATTATTACAAGGCGCTGAATCTCATCTCGGAAGTGCCCGTACAGCCGGGCGGTTCGGATTTTCGTCTCATGGACCGACAAGCCGTGCTGGCGCTCCGACAGTACCGCGAGCATGACCGCTTTATCCGCGGCATCGTCGGCGCGATGGGCTTCCGCCAAGTGCAGGTGCCATTCGTTGCGCCCGAGCGCTATGCGGGCACGTCGAAGTTCTCGCTCAAGAAGATGGCGAAATTTGCGCTCGACGGCATCCTCGGCAATTCCATCCTGCCGCTGCGCATCTCGTTCTACATCGGCCTCGTGAGTCTGCTTTTGAGCTTCGCGCTCTTCGGCCACGTCCTGTTCGAGACATTCGAGGGCGATACCGTGCCGGGCTGGTCGACGATCGTCATTGTCATGGCATTCTTCGGCGGCACGCAGCTCATGGTGCTCGGCGTCCTCGGCGAGTACATCGGCCACATCTTCCGCGAAGTCAAAGGCCGGCCGCTCTACCTCGTCGACAAGAGTGCCGGGCACTTGACGAACGAGCGGCAGACGACGTATAATACAGGCAGATGAAATACCAAAAGGCACCCCGCTGGTAACAGGGCGCCCCTTGGTCGAATGCAGAGTGTGCATTACGAAAGTGCTTTTGCAAGTGTGGCAATCGCTACAGCAACCGCTATCACGAACTTGCCTGAGATGAAAAGCTCGAGACCATTCACCTTCAAGTACATCGTAATCGCCTCCCGTATTCAATTTTCGCGGCTTTCCGGTTGCGCCCGGTCAGCCGCTTTCTTTATGATAGCAGAATTTTTCACATAAGAAAAGACGCGCAATCTTCTTCCTCAGCCCCCCTCCAGAGGGGCGTAAATCCTCCAGTGGAGGATTTACGGGGCCGCGTGAGCGGCGGGGGGAGTCCCTTGCACGTTGTATCGGTCATGAAAAAGCGACTTCCGCGGGTGCGATTATTGCATCTGCGGAAGCCGCTTCTTTTATCTGTTTTTGAATGCCTTCGCGAGCTGTTTCAGTCCCTGTTCGAGCGTTGCCCACGGGCAGGCGATGTTGAGGCGCTCGAAGCCTTCGCCGTCCTTGCCGAAGATGTGGCCGCTGTCGAGCCAGAGGTTCGCTTCGTGGACGATGATGTCATCGAGCTCCTTGGCCGAAAGACCATAGGCGCGGAAGTCGAGCCAGAGCAGGTATGTGCCCTCGGGCTCGATGAGCTGGACTTTTGGCAGATGCGTTTCGAGGAAGGCTTTCGTCTTTTGGTAGTTCTGCTCGAGATAGTCTCGCAGTGCTTCGAGCCACGGCAGCCCCTTCTCGTAGGCAGCCTGTGCAGCGAACATGCCGAGCGCGTTCGGCTGGCTGTAGCCTGCGTGGTCGATGGTCGCGCGGAATTTCTGCCGCATCGCTTCATTTTCGATGAAGATGTTCGAAATCTGGAGGCCTGCGAGGTTGAATGTCTTCGACGGCGCCGTGCAGGTCACGACATGCTGCGCAATTTCCTTGGAAAGCGAGGCGAGGACGGTGTGTTTGTAGCCCTTGCGGATGAAGTCGTTATGGATTTCGTCAGCGATAATCGTGACGCCATGCTGCAGGCAGATGGTCGCGAGTTTCTGGAGTTCGTCGCGCGTGTAGACGCGGCCAGCCGGGTTGTGCGGGTTGCAGAGCAGGAAGAGCTTGACGTTCTTCGACGTGATCTTCTGCTCGAAGTCGACGAAGTCGATTTCGTAGTGGCCGTCTTTGAGCACGAGCGGGCTGTTCACGAGCTGGCGGTCATTGCCGAGGATGATGCTGCTGAACGGGTAGTAGACAGGCTGCTGGATCAGCACGGCATCGCCAGGCGCCGTGAATGACTGCACGGCCATGCCGAGCGCGAAGACGACGCCGGGCGTGATCGTGAGGCTGCCCTCGGCGGGCGTCCAGCCATGCTGCGTCTTCATCCAGTTCCAGACGGCCGCGCGGTAGTCCGCGCCTGGGTCGGTATAGCCGAAAATGCCATGCTGCACGCGGCGCTCGAGTTCGAGGGTGACGGGCGGCGCCGTGCGGAAATCCATGTCAGCCACCCAGAACGGCAGCACGCCCTCGGGATACCCGCGTTCCACGGCAAAATCATACTTGAGGCAGTTCGTGCCCTTGCGGTCAATTACTTCATCGAAATTATAATTTGTCATACACAATCCCTTCTTTGGAGGAAGGCAACACAACCTAAGGCTCCCTCTTTGAGGGAGCTGGCCCGAAGGGCCTGAGGGAGTAGTAGGGCGCTGTTGCCGAACGATATGCAAAAATGTTCCTAAAGAATCATCCGTTCAACGCTTGTTCCAAATCGGCAATCAGGTCTTCTGCGTCTTCCAACCCCACGGACAATCTCAGCAATTTGTCATCGAGCCCCGTCGTCTTCATGAGCTCTTCCGGCATCTCGGCATGTGTCTGGACTTTCGGATACGTCAAGAGGCTCTCGACGCCGCCGAGACTTTCGGCGAATGCGATGAGCTTCAAGCGTCCGAGCACGGCCTGTGCGCGTTCAGGGCTTTCCACTTTGAACGATACCATGCCGCCGAAACCCGTCGCCTGCTGGCATTGGAGCTCGTAGCCCGGATGATTCGGCAGCCCCGGATAAAAGACCTGCGTGACGCATTTCTGCGTGCCGAGCCATTCGGCAATCTTCTTTGCCGTCGCAGCCTGCCGCTCGACGCGGACGCCGAGTGTCTTGAGGCTGCGGAGCATGAGCCAGGCATCCATCGTAGAAAGATTCGGCCCCGACGAGACAACGAGGCGCTGGATGCGTTCGGCGAGACTGCTTTCTGCATCCGCGACAGTCAGGAAACCCGCGATGATGTCATTGTGGCCGCAGAGGTATTTCGTGCCGCTGTGCAGCACGATGTCAGCGCCGAGCGTCAGCGGCTTCTGGAAGTGCGGCGAGAGGAACGTGTTGTCGACGGCGAGCAGTGCGCCGTTTTCGTGCGCGAGATCAGCAAGGGCGCGGATGTCGCTGATGATCATCATCGGGTTCGACGGCGTCTCGATGTAGACGAGCTTCGTTGATGGGCGCAACGCGTTCCTGACGGCTGCAAGATCCGAGGTATCGACATACGCCGCTTCGATGCCGTACTTTGCATAGACTTCGTTCGCGAGGCGCACGGTGCCGCCATAGAGGTCGTTCGAAAAGACGACATGATCGCCCGCCGAGAGCAGCATCAGCACGATGTTGATGGCCGCCATGCCCGAGCTCATCGCCCAAGTGCGGCCTCCACGCTCGAGCATCGAGATCGCCGACTCGAGTTCATCGCGTGTCGGATTTGCGACGCGGCCGTAGTCGTAGCCCGTGCTCTTCTGGAAACCGGGATGGCGGAACGTCGCCGAGAGGTAGATGGGCTCGCTGATTGCGCCCGTCGCATCATACGTATGCGCTCCGTGGACTTCGATGGAAAAATCTTTCATAGGGAATCGCGCCTTTCTCGCATCTTCGAACATTCGTTTGTTACCCATTAAACCATACATCACCCCTGTTGCGCAAGGGCGTTGACGAAAAAAGGACACTTGGCACAAATTGCGATTTTCCTGCTTGACAAAGCAACACATCATCGCTATAATACAATGCATAGCAATCATATATGCAAACTCGAAAGCAGAAAGAAGGAATCTTCATGCCACAAGAAAATCATGATAACGTGGAAACCGCTGCGCAGGAAGCGCTGCGGAATCACCAGTCGCATCAGAAGCGTCAGCTTGTGCTCTGGTTTGGTGCGCTGATTGTCGGCGCCATCCTCGGCTGGCTTGGCATCCAGGCGCTCAACGACCTCTTCAACTTCATCGCGACCGTCTTCACGCGGCTGTTCCAGTTCATCGCCGTGCCGACCATCGCGCTCGCCGTCATCACGACGCTCGCGCGCCTCGGCGCGGAAAAGAACACGGGGCGCATCTTCGCCCATGCCGTGACGTACACGCTGCTCACGACGATTTCGGCGGCGGCCGTCGGCCTCGTGCTCTACCTCTGGATTGCGCCGGGCAACCTGCCCGCCGACATCATCGGCGCTGGCGCGGCTGACGTCCCGATGCAGAAACTCGGTTCACTCTCGTATTACGACCATTTCCTCTCCGTCATCCCGAACAACATCCTGCAGCCGTTCCTCGCAGGCAACGTGCTCTCCGTCATGCTCATTGCGGCGGCCGTCGGTCTCGCGCTCGCTTTCATGCCGAAGACGGAGAACCGTGCGGCACTCATGAAAGTGCTGCTCGGCGGTCAGGAACTGCTCTTCACGCTGATTCGCGCACTGCTCTGGGCACTGCCGCTCGGCATCCTCGCGTTCTCGGCGCAGCTTTCCGCGCAGATCGAGGCCGGCGTCATCGTCGGCGCGCTCGGCAAGTACACGGCCGTCGTGCTCGGCGGCAACGCCATCCAGTTCTTCATCGTCCTTCCTTTGTTCCTCCTGGCGCGCGGCCTCAACCCCGTCCACGTCTTCAAGAAGATGGCACCAGCGCTCGCCGTCGCGCTCTTCACGAAGAGCTCGGCTGGTACGCTGCCCGTGACGCTCGCCTCGGCTGAGAGCCGTCTCAAGGTCAATCCGACCGTTTCGCGCTTCGTGCTCCCCATCTGCACGACGATCAACATGAATGGCTGCGCGGCGTTCATCCTCGTGACCTCGCTCTTCGTCATGCAGAATGCAGGATTCGACCTCTCCATCGGCACGATGATTACGTGGCTCTTCATCGCCGTCCTCGCGGCCGTCGGCAACGCCGGCGTTCCGATGGGATGCTATTTCCTGACGCTCTCCCTTATGAGTTCCATCGGTGCGCCGCTCGGCCTCATGGGCGTCATCCTGCCGATTTACACGATCATCGACATGATCGAGACGGCGGAAAACGTCTGGTCCGACTCCTCCGTCTGCGCCATGACCGACCACGACCTCAAAGGCCAGCTCGAAGATACGGCCCCCGTCGAAAGCCTCTCATGATAAATTCCCGACGAAGGCATCTCGCAAAAACAAGTTGCGAGATGCCTTATTTTTTATTCTTTTGCTTGAAAAATCCCCGCATTTTTCCTACAATATAAATAAAGCGAACTCTCTATGGAAGGAAGGTGTCCAAAATGGATTTTGGAATCTCATCAGCAGGCTCGTATGGGACGAATCTGTCGCCCTATGACTGGAACAGCACGAGCGCGAATGGAACGAAGAATGCGCAGGGTGCGGATAGCGATCCGCTCGCAAATGATGCGACGAATCCGTTGCAGACGGATGACAGCAAGAACAGTGCGACGACAGATGTCCGGCAGAAAGACGACAAGGACCTCACGCCGGAGGAACGGCGCGCGAAAGCCTCGGGTCACAAGTCGACGCCGGAGGAGTGCGAAACCTGCAAACGCCGCAAGTATCAGGACGGCTCGGACGAGATGGTCTCATTCAAGGCGGCCGGCCACATCGACCCGGGCAATGCAGCGTCCGTCGTCATGAGCCACGAGCAGGAGCACGTCTCGAATGCCTATCAGAAGGCGAAAGACAATAATGGCGAAGTCGTTCGCGCAAATGTGCGCCTCAAGACGGCCGTCTGCCCCGAGTGCGGCCGCACGTACATCTCGGGCGGCGAGACGACGACGCAGATTCGCTATTATAATGAAACAAACCCCTATCAGCAGGACATGAAAGAATCCGACGCCGACAACAAATATCGCGGCGCGAATGTCGATATTCCAGCGTAAAGGAGAAGCTTATGGCAAAGAAGATTTTGCTTGTCATTGATGTGCAGAATGATTTTGTTGACGGCTCGCTTGGAACGAAAGAAGCGCAAGCCATGCTGCCAACGCTCTTGGAGAAAGTCCGCAGCTTTGATGGCGATGTCATCTACACGAAGGATACGCATCCTGAGAATTACCTCGAAACGCAGGAGGGGAAGAACCTCCCCGTGCCGCACTGCATCAAGGGCACGAAGGGCTGGGAACTCGTCCCGGCGCTTGCAGAACTCCAGCAGAAGAGCGGCTCGAAGATCTATGAAAAGCCGACGTTCGGCAGCGTCATGCTCGCGCATGAACTCCATCAGCGCTATGCAGCTGGCGAGATTGCGGGCATCGAGCTCGTCGGACTCTGCACGGACATCTGCGTCATCTCGAACGCGCTCCTTTTAAAAGCCGCCATGCCCGAACTCCCCATCACCGTCGACCCGGCCTGCTGTGCCGGCGTCACGCCCGAAAAGCACGCGGCAGCGCTCGAAGTCATGAAGAGCTGCCAGATTGGCGTGGAATGATTCAACGTATGGAAAGGTGGTGAGGTCGTGCGTCATTTTTATTCGGAAATCGACAATATTTCGCTGACGTATTGCGACTCGCGAGAAAATGAAGACGGCCTTGAATTCCTCCCGCTTCACTTTGAGCGCCCGCGGCATGGGGGATTTGATACGCTCGATACATCGCTTCCCGTCCTGTATGTGGAGACAGCGTCAGGCTTTTCGAAAGAAGAGATTGCGCAGCTGTTGCAGTACGCAAGGAACAATGCTTCGATTCTCTGGTCGCTGGTGAAGGAAAAAGCAGTCGTTTAATGCCGCAAAAATTTGAAGTTGTATGCGCGGAACTCAATTCAGCTAGAATTGGGTTTCGCTTTTCTTGTCTAAAGGTGACAGCTCTAATGTCTTGCACGGGGGGGCAGTTGTGTTATTATAGAAGGTAGATTAAAGTTGATGGATTATCGTGTAAGAGAGGGCGTGTGGGCGATGTATTGTCAAAAGTGTGGAAAACAGATGGACGATCATCCTGCATTTTGTCCGCATTGCGGAGCTCCAGCGCCAGGTAAGGCACAAGAGGAACGGACACAGAAAAAATAGGGTCAATCACAAAACCTGTGGGATTTGAATAGTTCCGAAGAACAATTCATGTTGTAAAAAAAGGGCTCAATCACAAAACCTGTGGGATGAATAGTTCCAAGGTATAATTCATGTTGTAAAAAACGAGGACATCCTATACGATGTGGATATGCATCTCGCAAATGTAAATCCACACAAAGGAATGTCCTCTCTATGGATTATACT
>JALEZZ010000015.1 GCA_022773585.1 Selenomonas sp.
CATAGCATGAGCCTCCGGTTTTGTATGTTTTGATTGGTACCTTAATTATACCGAACCGGTGCGGTTCATGCTATTTCTTTAGCTATAAATTTAGATTTTGTAAGGCTTCACGGGCATTTTGCACCTGCGAAGTTTGAGTCATAAAACAAGAGAAAAGGCAAATTTTATCGATTATATCTGATAAAATTTGCCTTTTCTCGTATTTTTTCGTTTACGGATTTTTATCGATGTTCCGCGATGCACGCGAGAAACGCCTTGCCGTATTTTTCGAGCTTCCTCTGGCCGACGCCGCTGACTTCGAGGAATTCTTCTTCGTCGCGCGGCAGGAGGTCGCACATGCTGCGGAGCGTCTTGTCGGAGAAAATCATGTACGGCGGGATGCTTTCTTCCTGCGCGATGGATTTTCGCAGGGCGCGCAGGTGGCCGAAGAGGCCGTCGTCTGCCGTTTCGGGTGCGGTTTCTTTTTCGGGCAGGATGTGCTGGATGACGGTGGTGCGGCCGCGCAGGACGTCGTAGGCGGCGGGGCGCAGGCGCAGGACGGGGTACTCCGTGCCGTCAAGCGCGAGGTAGTCCGTCGCGATGAAGCGCTGGATCATAAGCTTGATGTCGTCGAGCGTCTTCTTCGGGTAGAGGCCGTAGGTCGAGAGCTCGTCGAGGTGGAGCTTCTTGACGCGCTGGTCGGCCGAGCCTTTGAGTACCTGCGCGACGAGCGTGATGCCGTAGCGCTCGCGCATGCGGTAGACGCAGGAAAAGACTTTCTGCGCGTCAATCGTGACATCGACGTCGGTCGCACCGGCCTTGCAGTTGCCGCAGTTGCCGCAATCGGCGGATTCGGTCGCGCCGCCGAAGTAGTGGAGGATGAAGCTTCGGAGGCACTCGGGCGTGTGGCAGTAGTCGATCATGCGCTGGAGCTTCTGCGTCTCGATGCGCTTGCGCTCCTCGTCCTCGGTCGAGACGTCGATGAGGAAGCGCTGCGTGCGGACGTCCTGCGGCGAATAGAGCAGGATGCAGTCGCCAGGCTCGCCGTCGCGGCCGGCACGTCCGGCTTCCTGATAGTAGGATTCGAGGTTCTTCGGCATGTTGTAGTGCAGTACGTAGCGCACGTTGCTTTTGTCGATGCCCATGCCGAATGCGTTCGTCGCGACGATGACTTGCAGGTTGTCGTAGAGGAAATCGTCCTGCGCTTTGGCGCGCTCGGCGTCGCTGAGGCCCGCGTGGTAGCGGCCGGCAGCGATGCCTTTTTTCGTCAGGAGCTCGTAGATGCGGTCGACTTCCTTGCGCGTGGCGGCGTAGATGATGCCGGCCTCATCAGCGTGCTTCTTGACGTAGCTTGTGGTGAATTTCTTTTTGTCCTCGCCGCGGCGGACTTCGAAATAGAGATTCGGCCGGTCAAAGCCCGTGACGTGGACGGCGGGACCTTTCAGGCCGAGCAGGCGGATGATGTCGTTGCGGACTTCGGGCGTGGCCGTTGCCGTGAAAGCCGAGACAATCGGACGGCGCGGCAGACTCGCGATGAAAGGCGCGATGTTCTGGTAGCTCGGACGGAAGTCGTGGCCCCACTGCGAGAGGCAGTGCGCTTCGTCGACGGCAACCATGGCGATGGGCACGCGGTTCGTGATGGTTTGGAACGCGCCGGTTTCGAGGCGTTCGGGCGCGACGTAGACGAGCGGATAGCGGCCGTCCGCGATGTCGTTCATGCGCGCGCTCCATTCCGCAGACGAAAGCGTGCTGTTGATGAACGTCGCGGCGACGCCGGCATCGACGAGCGCATCGACCTGGTCTTTCATGAGCGAGATGAGCGGCGAGATGACGAGCGTGATGCCGGAGAGCATCAGCGCCGGAATCTGGAAACAGATGGATTTTCCCGCGCCGGTCGGCATGATGGCGACGGTGTCGCGGCCGGCGAGCAAGGATTGCACGACGGGCTCCTGCGCAGGACGGAACGATTTGTAGCCGAAATATTCTTTTAAGAGCGCGAGCGCGCGGGGAAAGCGGTCGGATTCGGTGACAGGCATGATGGTTTTTCTCCTCAGGGTGGCAAGAAATATCAATTTTTGCTAAACTAATTGGTATGTAATAGGCGACTAACGGTCGCTCAACGGCTCTATCTTATCATAAAACCAGTTTCTATCAAAATTTGAAAATATGACACCTCAAACTTCAGCCTCCCTCATTGAGGGAGGGGGACCGCGAAGCGGTGGAAGGAGTAGTAGGATGCTATAGCCGAACGAGTATGCTGATGTTGCTAAAGTCCTTTAGTAGCATGATATATGCTTGTTTGTCTCCAGCATCTAACTACTACCGACCTATGGTCGGTATAAGCGACCTCTAAGCGCTAAAGCGCTAAGAGCCTGCTTATCCCCCAGTCAGCTGCGCTGACAGCCCCCTCTAGAGGGGGCCTGAGGATGAGAGCGTTTATAAGGGGGATTCATCATGAAGCGATGTTTCGGGAAGGGGGCAGTAATGCTCGCGGCCATCTGCCTCGCGCTCACAGCTGCGCCCGCAGAGGCGCGCGACATCTCGCTCCAGGATGCCATCGCGGAGGCGCTCGCGGCGAATACGGGCCTGCGCGTGACGGCACAGGGCGAAAAGACGGCGGAAGCGGAACTGCGCGCGGCGAAAGGGCAGAACAACTGGAGTGCGTCCACGTCAGCGAGCGCCTCGATGAGCAAGCAGAAGGACGAGGATCGCAGTTCGAGCGGCAGTCTCGGGCTGACGTTCGAACTCCCGCTCTACACGGGTGGCAAGAATGAGGCGAACATCCGTTCGAGCGCGCTCGGCGTCGACATCGCAGGCCTCACGACAGAGCGCAAGCGCGAGACGCTGAAGTATGACGTCATCAAAGCGTATTTCGATGCGCTCGAGGCGCGCCATACAATCGACGTCGATCAGGACAGCGTCGATTACTACGCGGCGAATCTCGAGAACGTGACGCAGCTCTACGAGGCGGGCTCAAAAGCGCGCATCGACCAGCTGCGCGCGTCGGTCGAGCTCTCGGATGCGCGCCAGACGCTCATCAAGGCGCAGAATGCGTACGAGGTCGATCTCGCGACGCTGCGGAACCTCATGAACCTCGACCGCACGGAGCCGCTGAACCTCACGGATGATTTCACCTATGACACGTTCGACATTTCGCTCGACGACAGCATCGCCTACGCGCTGCGCAACCGCAAGGACATTCTCGCGGACGAGTACACGCTCCAGCAGAAGGAAGAGGCCGTGAAAATCGCCGAAGCGGGCAAAAAGCCGTCCGTGAGCCTCTCGGCCGGGCCGACCATTTCGCAGACGTTCGAGCCATCCGGCCGCAACAGCTACGATGTGAAGGCCGGCGTCTCAGCGAACTGGAATGTCTTTGACAGCGGCGTGACGAACGCGCAGATTGACGAGGCGAAGGCGAACCGCGACACGGCGAAGCTGAACCTCCAGAAAGCCCAGGAGGACGCCGACCTCGCCGTCCGCACGGCCTACTACAACATGCGCGAGGCCGAGCATCGTTTGGACTCCACGGAGGATGCGGTCGGCCAGGCGGAACAGGACGCCTACATCGCGCGGGAGAAATACCGCGTCGGCGAGGGCATCCTGCTCGACGTCATCGACGCGCGCAAGGCGCTGTCCACAGCAAAGCTCAACCACATCAGCGCACAGTACGACTATGTGCGCTACAAGGCACAGGTCGTCAATGAAATGGGCATCGGCCTGACGGATGAAGAGCGTGCGGCCGCGGCAAAGATTGCAGACACCGCGACGCCACAGGTGGCGGAAAAGGTCGCAGATACCGCAGCACCTGCACGTACGTCGGCACAAAAAGAAACGAAATCGGCAAAAGCCCAGTCGAAAGAAACGAAGAAAGATACGAAAAAGGATGCGACGGCGCAGGTGGAAGAAAAAGCGGCGGAAGAATCGGCAGACAAAGTAGCGAGTGAGATTGCAGGAAATAGCTGATTCATAAGTGAAGGCGATATGCAAATTCTTGCCTCCCTCACAGAGGGAGGGGGACCGCGAAGCGGTGGTGGGAGTCTCACAAGATAGGCGTATAAGATGCACGATTGTTGTTTATGCGGGCGTCGAAAGCGACTTTCGTATCCCGCATAAACAACAATCCGGAATCGAAAACGGTCATCTTGTGAGACTCCCTCAGTCAGCCATTCGGCTGACAGCTCCCTCTGGGAGGGAGCCTAAAGGCCATCCAACCTACATAAGAGAGGTGCAGAATGAAACTGAACGGAAAAGTCAAAGCCGGCATCGCCGCCATCGTCCTGGCGGGGTGCGCGTTTGGCGGCTATCAATACTATACGGCGCAGCAGGCCGCGAAGCAGGCGGCGGCCGTCGAGACGACGAAGGTCATCCGCATGGACATCAAGTCCACGGTTTCTGCGACGGGCACGATCAGCCCGGTCGACTCCGTCGAGGTCAGCTCGAAGATCACGGCGCGCCTCAAGACGGTCAACGTCAAGGAAAACGACGAGGTGCAGGCGGGCCAGACCGTCGCGACGCTCGACACGAAGGACGAAGAAGCGAAGCGTGACCAGGCGCAGTACAAGGTCGAGAACACGAAGGCCGAGTACGACCGCATCAGCTACCTTTACAGCATCGGTGCGGATACGCAGAAGCAGCTCGAAGACGCGAAGATGAACTACGACACGGCCGTCTCCGCCCTCGCGCAGGCGCAGTCGGATGCGGACGAGGCCACAATCGTTGCGCCGATGAGCGGCACCGTCGTCGGCGAGCCGAAGACCGTCGGCACGATGGCCGTCGCGACATCGGACAACCCGACCGTCATCATGCGTATCGCCGACCTTTCGACGAAGCAAATCAAGGCGAAAATCGACGAGACAGACATCGGCAGCGTCAAAGTCGGGCAGGAGGCGACATTCACCGTCGATGCCTTCAACGACCGCACGTTCACGGCGCGCGTCACGAAGATTTCGCAGACGGATACGGCGAATACCTGGGACACGACGAACAGTTCCTCGTCGTCCTCGAGCTCGGCGAGCGTCATCTACTACTACGTTACGCTCGACGTCGACGATCCCGACGGCGTGCTGCTGCCCGCCATGACGGCGCGCATCGACATCAACACGGCCGACAAGCCCGGTGCGCTCGTCGTGCCCATTTCCACGCTGAAAACAGATGCGAATGGCTCGTACGTCATCGTGAAGAACGCGGACGGCTCGCAGGAGAACCGCTATGTCACGACGGGCATCTACAGCGACGAATACGTGGAAATCCTCGATGGCCTCGAGGAGGGCGAAGACATCGTCTCGACGTACACGGCAAAGAAGAAATCCTCGAGCTCGTCGAGCAATAATCGTCAGGGCCCGCCACCGATGTAAGCACGTCCTGTGCCTCCCCCCCCAGCGGTAATGTCATTAAGTTAAGCGTGAAGTCATTCAAACTTCAGCCTCCCTCTAGAGGGAGGGGGACCGCGAAGCGGTGGAAGGAGTAGTAGGATGCTGAAACTGACAAGAAAGCAGTCGTCGCTAAAGTCCTTTAGCAACGTTTGGCATG
>JALEZZ010000023.1 GCA_022773585.1 Selenomonas sp.
GAGGAACAGCACAAGTCCGTGCGCGGCATCACGCCCGACGCGATGGAAGTCCTCATGGGCTACCGCTGGCCCGGCAACGTCCGCGAGCTCGAAAACGTCATCGAGCGCGTCATCACGCTCATGGACACGCCCGAGATCCGCGCCGAGGACCTGCCGACCTACGTCCGCAGCGACATCGCCGACCGCGCCGTCTCAGGCCCCGCCGGCCTCCTCACCACGGACGCGGGCGGCGCCGCCGTCCTCCCCTGGGCCGACTACGAAAAACGCATCATCGCCCACGCCATGGAGCACTGCGGCACCTTCAACGCCGCCGCAAAAGCCCTCGGCATCACCCACAAGACCGTCGCGGCAAAGGCGCGGAAGTACGGGCTCGTGGATGAAACAAAATAAAACATCGCATCCATTTGCCGCAGGACAGCTGTGAAATGCAGCCGTCCTGCGGCTCTTTTTTGTCTGCGTTCACAGAAAATGGAAAAATGTCTTGCGGGGGGAGACTTCGCCTGTATAATGAAGCGCAGATGAAAACCGGACGTTCGTGTTCGAGAGAAATGGATGTGGAATCGAGTGGACAGTCTTTATATTGTGATGCCGGCGTACAATGAAGCGGAAAATCTGCCGGACGTCGTGCGCGAGTGGTATCCCGTCGTGGAAACGTATCACGGCGACGGGCGGTCGCGGCTCGTCATCGTGAATGACGGCAGCCGCGACGAGACGCTCGCGGTGCTGCAACGGCTCGCGGCGACGCATCCGAAGCTCGTCGTGCTCGACAAGGAGAATTCCGGCCATGGCGCGACGCTCCTCTATGCGTACCAGTATGCGCTCGACCACGGCGCGGACTATATTTTCCAGACGGACTCCGACGGGCAGACGCGGCCAGCGGAGTTCGCAGCCTTCTGGGCGCAACGGGAGGCGTATCCCGTGCTCATCGGCAACCGCAACCACCGCGAGGACGGGTTCTCGCGCGTCGTCGTGACGAAAGTGCTGAAGCTCGTGCTGTTCTGCATCTTCGGCATGGCCGTGACGGACGCGAACACGCCGTTCCGCCTCATGCGCCGCGACGTGCTCGCGGAGTATCTGCCGGACGTGCCAAAAGATTTCAACCTCTCGAATGTCATGCTGACCGTGCTCTTCCTCTACAACAATGTGCGCGTGCGCTTCCTCCCCATCACCTTCCGCCCACGCCAAGGCGGCGTGAACTCCATCAACTTGCCGCGCATCTGCCGCATCGGATTGCGGGCCGTGCGGGATTTTTGCACGATCCGGCGGCGGATGCAGCGGCATAGGAGACATGACGCATGATGTTAGAAAAAAGGGAACTCGCTCGGACAGCTGTCGTCGTCTTATGCTTGACACTCCTTATGCTGCTGCATAGTCCGATGCTGGCGCCACATGGATTCACGGGAACAGATTCTAGTGTGTTCGAATATGTCGGCATGGTGATACAGCAAGGCGGCATGCCGTATGTGGATGCATTCGATCACAAAGGGCCGCTTCTCTATGTCATGAACTGGGCGGGGCTCGAACTTGGCGGATGGCGCGGGCCAATCGTGTTCGAAGCGGCGTCGCTTGCGATGGCGCTTTGGTTTATGTTTCGCACGGCGCGGCTGTGCACGAACTGGTGGTTGTCAGCATTTATTGTGACGGTTTGTTCGTTGCGTGGAGCGGACCGTTTGCTCGAAGAGGGAAATCTCACAGAAGAATATGCATTGCCGTGGATTGCGCTTGCGGTGTATCTCTTTTTTCGCTTTTTCCAGCAAGGCGTGCTTCGCGTGCGCGATACGTTTTGGCTCGGCTTCGGCCTCGCGATGGTGCTCATGCTTCGCCCGAATATGATTGCCGCCTGGGCGGTCGGCTACCCCGTGCTGTTCTATTTGCTCTGGAAGCAGGAGCACGGGTGGAGACCGTTCCTCGGGTCTCTGGCAGGGCTGCTTGTTGGCGTTGCACCGTTTTTGCTCTGGCTTGCCGCCAATGGCGCGTTGCAATCGTGTTGGGACGCATATATTGGTTTCAACCTGCAATATACTGCGCACAAGGCAGGTGCTCATGTGGCGAAAGAACGTCTCCATGCGTTTTCGAAATTTTTCTTTTCGCGTGGAACGGCATGGGTTCTCGTGCCTTGCTGTTTTGCCATGTTCCGGCAGCGAGCGTTGCGGAACCGCACGGTTTGGCTCAGCTTGGTTCTGATGCTGGTGAGCTTGCTTTCGCTCAGCATGTCCGGCATGACGTATGCACATTACGGCATGGTGCTGTTGCCGACGTTTGTCTACCCGTCGGCCATCTTCCTTTCGTATGTGAAAGAACAGTGGCGTCCGCAGTGGTTTCGATATGCCGCGATATGTATGGTGCTCGTGACGATTTCCGTCCTTGGCGTTTCTTGCCGTTACATCAAAGGCAATTTGCGAATGGAGCAGCCGGAGATGCAACGGTTGGTGCAGTATGTGCAAGAGCATTCTGCACCGACAGATTGCATTTCTGTCTGGGGCAATAAAAATGTGATTTACGTGCGGAGCGGGCGTCGTTCGTCATCGGTCTATTCGTATCAATGGCCGCTGATCACAGTCCACCCGCAGATTGAGCAACGTTATTTTGCAGACCTCGAGGCCGCGCCGCCGCAGCTCGTCCTCCTCACCGTTCCCGCAGGCGCGCGGATGGAGGCGTTCCTTTCGGCGCATGCGTACGAAAAGGTGAACGCGATGCCGCTCAAGGACGGGACGGTCGACGTGTATCAGCGGCCGGAGCAGGCAGCGCCGTGACGCAAAAAACGCGCGGCTACTTGCCACGCGTGCGAAAATATCGTATAATACAAACAAAGGCGAGCACCGCTCTAGGCGGCCGCCCTCAGAGATTTTTCAATGACAGAAAAACCGCATTCCGGCTCCTACACTAGAAAGCGGTTTATTTCTTCTTGGTTTCCATGGCGATCAGCCAGATCAGCAAAAGTGCGATCAAAAACTGTTCCATAGGCCTGCACCTCATTTCTGAGGGCAAATTTTGGCCGCCTTGGTGCTCCCAGGCTGATTGTAGCACAGAAACGGGTCGTCGTAAAGGCGACCCGTTTTCTTTTGGGGGTGCTTCCTATGTTTCAGGCGTCTCCTCCGAGCTCCGAAGCCAGGCGGTTCAGGTCGTTCAACGACTGGAGCAATGCTTGATCCTGCTCTTTCGCGATGTATTCTTCTTTGATTTTTGCGATAAAACGGAGATCTGAGAAGAGCCGTGAGGCGGTGACGAGCAGCTGGCCGAGATCCAGCTTTTTCGGATTTTTCAGGAGATAGGCATGGAGGACGCTGCTTCCGCCGGCGATGGCGTTCGCGATCAAGAGGATTTTCCTGGTTTTTACTTCATGCAGGTTTCTGTTCGCTTTCGTGCCCGTGTAAAACAGGCCGTGCACGAAGGCGAACACCATGTTGAAGAACAGGCTGATGGCGGCGGACATGCCCACGAGCTTGATGTCCCGCATCAGGCACAATTGGTCATACTGGCTCTTATAAAGCTTTCCCGCGAGCTCCGGGGAGAAGGTCGACAGCACCGGGATCGGCAATCCCGCTTTCGTATATTCGTCGGACTTCAGGTGCTGTGCCTCTGCAAAGAGCGCGGCCGGGAGGTTCAAGCTGTCCGCTCGGATGACGTCAAAACTCTCCAGGAAGAGCTCTGGCAACGTAACGGCCTGCGGCGTGATCATGAGTTTCGGCTTCCTTGCGACGCGATACGTCGCCAACGTGTCGAACGTCACCGTATCGGTCAGGATGTTGGCCGTACCGAAGACCCAGCCAAGCAGGGGATCGTGGCCGAGCGTATGCAGCCGATGATATCCGCCTTCCATATTGTAACCGATGGCGGGGGAACCGACGGTCGTATCAAAGGGAACCGTTTGGTACAAGAGATTCATCCAGTAGCCGTTTTCATGATATGGGGAAGCGCTGTTTTTGAACGCGTCGTTGGCGTTCCGATGCGCCTGCTGGATGGACGGATCGTTGTGCTTCATGCGCTTGGATGGATCGAATGAGGAACCGTATCCGAGCTTGTTCAGCACGACGGGCGTGATCAGCGCTTTGATCGTCAAAAGGCCGGTGGCGACCGCCAGCAATTTCCGGTCTGTTGGATTCAAAGAGGTCTCTTTGTCGAACGCGGTTTCGATTTCGTCGAGATGCTGGTAGGCGCTTTGGAATTCTTGGGCCGTCAGGACATCTTCCAGTTCGACCTTCTCGGGGATTGCGTGGTTCGCTTCTGCGACGAGATCCTTCCAGGCAGGAAGCGACGTCTCTTCTAGCAAGGTTTTCCTTCTCGCAGCATCCGCAGCCGTGGCGGTCTTGTGCATCTCCTTCTTGGGCAACGGCTTGCCGAGAGAGCGCAGCAATGCTTCTGCGTCCGCGATATCATGATCCAGCATGGAACGCGTGGATTGCACCTCGTGCGAAAGCTGGGCGGAGAGGTTTTGATTGTACTTCAGGACTTTGTTCCGATCATATTCGTCATCCGTGTAGGTGTATTTTCCCATCCTCATCTCTCCTGTATTCCAACGAAGGCCACCAAGCTCTTTGGCTTGGCGGCCTTCTTCTGTCGCTTTCCCGTGTTCAGGCTGCGAGATCTGCCTGCAAATCGCGCACGGCAGCTTTCAACATGATGACCAGTCCATGGAGGTACTCTGCGCGCTCGCGGTTCATCCGATTTTCTTTCTCCAGCATGCGGATGAGCTGGTTCTGTTTTTGCAGTGCAAGGTTGTAGAGCTCGCGCTTTTCCTGCATGAGCTTCTGGTGCTTTTTGTGGGAAGCGTAAGCGTAACCGGCGACGACCGGAACGGCCAAGACACCGATCCCTGCCGCCATGCCGCCACCGACGATCGCACCGGCAGAGGCCAAGCCCGACGTGATGCCCGCCGCCGATAGTCCGGTGACGCCCAAGCCGTATAATGCGGCGAAGCTCAGGCCAGCCCCAGCGCCCGCGCCCACAACGCCGCTGAGCTCCGGCCCCATCGAGCTGGACTGGATCGTGCGGTTCGGATCGTTGATCGCCGCGTTTGCTTCATCCAGCACACGCTTCACTTGATCCAGGGATTCCTGATTCTTAAAATTTTCCGCCATGACAATGCCTCCCATCCATAGAGCAAGTATTCCTCTGGCCGAAGTCGTTCCCGTTGGAACGACTTCGTTCCTCTCATAGGAAAAGAATAGCACATTTGCCCCCCCCGTGCAAGACATCCATTACAAAAATAATACCACACGAAAACACGCGCGGCTCTTGCCACGCGTGCGAAAATATCGTATAATACAAACAAAGGCGAGCACCGCTCTAGCGGGCCGCCCTCGCAGAAGTTTTTAAGTTATCCTAAAAACCGCCGTTCCAACTTCCCAGGTCTAGAAGGCGGTTATTCTTTGTGGTTGGCCAGCGAAATCAGCCAGATCAACACAAGTGCAATCAAGAACTGTTCCATAGGCGCTCACCCCCGTTTCCGAGGGCACAATATCAGCCGCCGAACGATGCTCACGCTGATTCTACCACAAACAAAGGTCGTCTGTAAAGACGGCCTTTTCTTTTTGAAAGGAGCGTTTTCATGTCCTGCGAACGCACGGCCATCATCCGGAACGAGAGCGGCATCCATGCGCGCGTGGCGGCGGGGATCGTGCAGCGCGCGAAGGAGCTCGCGGCCGAGTACCACACGCGGCTCTACCTGCGCGGCGAGCGCGGCGAGCGGTTCGAGCTCCACAGCATCATGCCCATCATCGCGCTGAAAGCCCAGAAGGGCGCGCACGTCTCCGTCACGGCCGAGGGCGGTGCGGAGCGGGAGGCGGCCAGCGAAATGGCCGCGTTCCTCGAAGGCGACCTCGAGATGCACGGGCCAGCGGAGCTTCGCGAGGTCGACAAGCTCTTGCACGAGAACGCGCTCATGCAGGAACGCCTGCAGATGATCCTCGAAGCCGTGCAGGACGGCATCTGCGTCGTCGAGAAATCGGGCGTCATCACCTATGTCAACCCGTCGTACCTGCGCATCGTCCACAAGACGCGCGAAATGGTGCTCGGGCAGAACGTCTTCGAGAGCGCGCCGGACGGC
>JALEZZ010000038.1 GCA_022773585.1 Selenomonas sp.
AAGAGTCTGCGAAGCCCGCATAAGCTACAATCATGCATTCCATATGACGTGCTTGTGAGACTCCCTCCGCCCTTCGGGCACCTCCCTCTGAGAGGGAGGCTTTCAAATTCGATGTGTTCCTGCTTAACTTAATGACATTGCCTCCCAGAGGGGGCCAGGGTGGGAGCGAAAAGTGAATAGAATTCAGTATTTATGCGGCCTCAAGCCGCTTTTCTTTTCTTGAATACCGCGATGAATTGTGATAGAATTACGGTACGAGCGTATGTAATTTAGTATGAAAGTGGGAGGGATTACTTTGCGAGAACTCGACGCAAAAACAATCACCGAAAACGTAGCCCAGATGTGCAAGGAAGCTGCCTACTACCTTCCTGAGGACGTCTACCAGGCGCTCAAGAAAGGCCGCGAGACGGAGAAGTCTCCGGCAGGCCAGAACGTGCTTGACCAGATTATCAAGAACGCGGAAATCGCGAAGGCGGAGGATCGTCCTTACTGTCAGGATACGGGCATGACGATCGTCTTCCTCGAGCTCGGCCAGGATCTCCATATCGTCGGCGGCGACCTCGAGCAGGCGGTCAATGACGGCATCGCGAAAGGCTATACGGAGGGGTATCTCCGCAAGTCCGTCGTCAGCGAGCCGCTCTTCAACCGCGTGAACACGCAGAACAACACGCCGGGTGTCATCTACACGAAGATCGTGCCGGGCGACAAGCTCAAGATCACGGTCGAGCCGAAAGGCTTCGGTTCGGAGAACAAGGGCGGCGTCAAGATGCTCGTGCCGGCGGACGGTGTCGAAGGCGTCAAGAAGGCCGTCATGGACATCATCCTCCATGCGAGCATGAATCCCTGCCCGCCGACGGTCATCGGCGTCGGCATCGGCGGCACGATGGACAAGGCCTGCCTCTACAGCAAGGTCGCTCTCACGCGCTCGGTCGACAGCCACAACCCCATGCCGGAATACGCAAAGCTCGAAGATGAGCTCCTCGACCTCATCAATCAGACGGGCATCGGCCCGCAGCTCGGCGGTTCGACGACGTGCCTCGGCGTCAACATCGAGTGGGGCCCGACGCACATCGCCGGCCTCCCGGTCGCCGTCACGATCTGCTGCCACGCCTGCCGTCACAAGACGCGCACGCTGTGATCTGTGGTATTTGAGGAAACAGGAGGAACCATCATGGCAGAACCTATCAAGATCCATACTCCTTTCACCGAGGAGATGTCGAAGAAATTCCATATCGGCGACGCAGTCCTCATCACGGGCGAGATTTATGCCGCTCGTGATGCCGCGCACAAGAAGATGTGCGAGGCGCTCGCAAAGGGCGAGAAGCTCCCAATCGACTGGCACGACAAGATGGTCTATTATCTCGGGCCCACGCCGGCAAAACCGGGCGATCCGATCGGCTCTTGCGGCCCGACGACCTCCGGCCGCATGGACGCCTACACGCCGACGATGCTCGACCAGGGCATCAAGGGCATGATCGGCAAGGGCTCCCGTTCGAAGGAAGTCATCGAGTCGATGAAGAAGAACCATGTCACGTATTTCGCAGCTGTCGGCGGCGCCGCTGCCCTCATCGCGAAGTCGGTCAAGAAGTATGAAGTTCTTGCGTATCCGGAGCTCGGCCCGGAGGCACTTGCGCGCCTGACGGTCGAGGATTTCCCGGCCATCTGCGTCATTGACTGCGAGGGCAACAGCCTCTACGAAGTCAACCAGGAGAAATATCGTACGCTGAAAGGCTACTGATATATTGGGAATACGGCTTGTCGTGAACACAGGCGTTCACGACAAGTTTCCCGGGAAATTATAGGAGGTATAGAATGTATAACGTAACTTTTTACCTGCGTCGCCTGCATTCGCTCGTCGGCCTGCTGGTTCTCGGCATCGTCATCCTCGAGCATGTCATGACGAATGCGTCGTCGCTCGGCGGCCCGGAGGCCATGAACAGCGGCCTCGCGATGATGGAAATGATCCCGAAACCGATCTTCTACGGCCTTGAAATCTTCGGCATCGCCATCCCGCTGCTGTTCCATGCCATCTATGGCATCTACATCGCCCTCCAGGCGAACAACAACCCCGGCCGCTTCGGCTACATGCGCAACTGGATGTTCACGCTCCAGCGCTGGACGGCATGGTACCTCGTACCGTTCCTCATCTGGCATATCTTCTATCTCCGCATCTACACGAAGGGCATCTGCGGCGTCCCGATGAGCTATGAGCTCCTCGACAGCTATTTCACGAACCCGATCGTCGTTGTTCTCTACACGCTCGGCATGCTCGCAGCGCTGTTCCATTTCTGCAACGGCATCACGACGTTCTGCATGACGTGGGGCATCGCGAAAGGCCCGCGCGTCCAGAGCGTTGTCAGCGTCCTCTCGATGCTGCTCTTCCTCGCGTTCGCGCTCGTGACGGTCGCTTTCATGGCACACTACGTGCTGTTCTGAGACGTCACTCGGTACTGAAAAGGAGATAAAGAATGGCTAACAAACCAGAAAATAAGATCATCGTCGTCGGCGGCGGCCTCTCCGGCCTCATGGCGACGCTGAAAATCTGCGAAGGCGGCGGCAAGGTTGACCTGTTCAGCTATTGCCCGGTCAAGCGTTCGCATTCCCTCTGCGCCCAGGGCGGCATCAACGCCTGCATGGACACGAAGGGCGAGCATGACTCCATCTACGAGCATTTCGATGACACGGTCTACGGCGGCGACTTCCTCGCTGACCAGCTCGCCGTCAAGGGCATGGTCGAAGCAGCTCCGAAGCTCATCAAGATGTTCGACCGCATGGGCGTGCCGTTCACGCGCACGGCAGAAGGCGTCCTCGACCTCCGCAATTTCGGCGGCCAGAAGAACAAGCGTACGTGCTTCGCAGGCTCCACGACGGGCCAGCAGCTCCTCTATGCTCTCGACGAGCAGGTCCGCCGCTGGGAAGTCAAGGGCGGCGTCAAGAAGTATGAGTTCTGGGAATTCATCCGCATCATCAAGAACAAGGATGGTGTCTGCCGCGGCATCGTCGCACAGAACATGAACTCCATGGAGATCGTTTCGTTCCCGGCTGACGTCGTCATCCTCGCAACGGGCGGCCCGGGTCAGGTCTATGGCCGTTGCACGGCTTCCACGATCTGCAACGGCTCCGCTGTTTCCTCCGTGTATCAGCAGGGCGCAGAGCTCGGCAACCCGGAGTTCCTCCAGATTCATCCGACGGCCATCCCGGGCTCCGACAAGAACCGCCTGATGTCCGAGGCGTGCCGCGGCGAAGGCGGCCGCGTCTGGGTCTATCGCAAGAACCCGCAGACGGGCGAAAAAGAGCGCTGGTACTTCCTCGAAGACATGTATCCGGCATACGGCAACCTCGTCCCGCGTGACGTCGCTTCCCGCGCCATCTACAAAGTCGTCGTCCACATGGGCCTCGGCATGCACAACCCGAACCGCGTCTACCTCGACCTCTCGCACATCCCGGCCGACTACCTCGAGCGCAAGCTCGGCGGCATCCTCGAGATGTATGATGACTTCGTCGGCAAAGACCCGCGCAAGGTCCCGATGGAGATCTTCCCGTCCATCCATTACTCCATGGGCGGCATCTGGGTCGATCGCGAGCATCACACGAACATCCCGGGCCTCATGGCATCCGGCGAGTGCGACTACCAGTATCATGGTGCGAACCGCCTCGGCGCGAACTCGCTGCTCTCCGCTGCTTACTCGGGCACGATTTCCGGCCCGGAGAGCCTGCGCCTCGCACGCTCCGGCAAGCTCGGCGATCCTCTGACGGATGCCGAGATGGAAGAAGCTCGCCAGCAGACGGTCGACGAGTTCGAGAAGATCCTCCAGATGAATGGCCCGGAGAATGCACATCAGCTGCATCATGAGCTCGGCGACATCATGTACAAGTACGTCTCCGTCGAGCGCGACAATGACGGCCTCGCGGAGTGCGTCGAGGAACTCAAGAAGATCCTCAAGCGCTGGGACAACATCGGCATCACGGACCGCGGCCACTGGGCAAACCAGGAAGCGATGTTCGTGCGCCAGCTGCGCAACATGATCATCTATGCGATGGCCATCACGCAGTCCGCTCTGCAGCGCGACGAGAGCCGCGGTGCGCATGCAAAGATCGTCCTCGAGTCCGACTACCAGAAGCTCGACGACGACCAGAAGGCAGCGCTCCAGAAGAAGTACGGCCAGTTCCACTTCGACAAGGAGACGGGCCGTGGCATGACGGACGACGGCAACAACGACCTCGTCTTCTTCGAGCGCAACGACAAGCAGTTCATGCGCACGACGATCGTCACGTTCGACAAGGAGCATGAGGCTCCGGTCGTTTCCTACCGTGAGTTTGAGCACTCTCTTATCAAACCGCGTCTCCGTAACTACGCCGTGGCAAAGAAAGAGTAAGAGGGAGGACATAAGAGAATGGCAGAAGAACAGAAAAAAGTCAGATTCGTCATCGAGCGCCAGGACGGCCCGAACGACAAGCCGTACACGCAGGAGTTCGACGTGGACTACCGCCCCGGCCTCAATGTCGTCGCCGCCCTCATGGAAATCCAGAAGCATCCGGTCACGGTCGATGGCAAGCGCGTCGCGCCGGTCACGTGGGAGTGCAACTGCCTCGAGAAGGTCTGCGGCGCCTGCATGATGGTCATCAACGGCAAAGCCCGCCAGGCTTGCTGCTCGCTCGTTGACAAGCTCGATCAGCCGATCCATCTCGCACCGGCACGCACGTTCCCGGTCATCCGCGACCTCCTGATTGACCGCTCCGTCATGTTCGAGAGCCTCAAGCGCATCCAGGGCTGGGTCGAGATCGACGGCACGTGGGAAGTCAAGGACGCTCCGATCCAGAACCCGTACACGGCACAGACGGCATACGAGATTTCGCACTGCATGACGTGCGGCTGCTGCCTCGAGGCATGCCCGAACGTCGGCCCGCAGTCCGACTTCATCGGCCCGGCTCCGACGGTGCAGGCATATCTCTTCAACCTGCATCCGCTCGGAAAGTTCGATGCTCCGAAGCGCCTCAACGCCCTCATGGGCAAAGGCGGCATCACGAGCTGCGGCAACAGCCAGAACTGCGTCGAGGTCTGCCCGAAGAACATCAAGCTGACGACGTACCTCGCCCAGCTGAACCGCGATGTCAACAAGCAGGCACTGCGCAATATCTTCAACCACTAAGACATACCGCCTAGGGAGCGGCTGCACGATGTGCAGCCGCTCCTTTTTTTTCGGGAAAACTTGCCCCTCTTCCCCGATTGATATATGATAAGAGGAAAGAGTCTCTTTGCAGTTTGAAAGGAACCATTATGAATCGTGAGCATCAGTATTACAAGCTCAACCGCATTTTCAAAAAATCGTATCATGCACGCATCCGTGCGGGCGAGGATGCTGGCATCTATGAAACGTATCGCGAGATGAACGAGGCCATCGTCGCGCTCTTTCATCATACGGGCCTGATCGGCGCTGCTGCTGCCGAGGCGCTCGGCCATCATCATGATCATGCGCATGATGATGCGGCGAAAGCGTGAGCCGTATGGGAAGACAGGCAAGAACCCAGGTGACGTCGGCTCTCCGGCGCTGCAAATACCTTTTCGACCTCGTCAAGCGCACGACGGATGAATACGTCCTCGTCATCGACATCGAGCGCAACGTCGCGCTGCTCTCGCCCAACCTCGTGCAGGACTTCGGCCTGCCCTCAGAAATCGTGGAAGATTTCCCGGGCCTCTGGACGCCGCTCGTCCATCCCGAGGAGCGCGCGCAGTTCCGCACGTCGATCAATGCCGTCATGGACAAGCTCAACATCTTCGAGCACGCCATGGAGTACCGTGTGCGCGACCGCAAGGGCAACTATGTCTGGATCCGCTCGCGCGGCCGCGTCGGCGCCATGAATTCCGACGGCAGCCAGCCCATCTTCGTCAGCATGATCCAGCGCATGGGCCAGCGCAACCAGGCCGATGACGTGACGGGGCTGCTCAACAAGTACCAGTTCGAGCACAACATCAAGGTCGCGCTCTCGGCGTACCGCATCACGGGCGTCGGCGGTGCCGTCATGGTTGTCGGCATCGACAATTTCAAGATCGTCAACGAGACGTTCAACCGCATGATGGGCGATGTCGTGCTGCGGAGCGTCGCACAGGCCATCGCGGAGCTGCTGCCCGAAGAGCTCACGCTGTTCAAGCTCGACGGCGACGAGTTCGGCATCATCTACCCCGAGGCGGACACGACAACGATGACGACGCTCTACAGCGGCATCCAGAAAGCGCTGACGCGCCCCATCGATCTTGAAGGCCATCCGTATTTCTGCACGGTCTCGGCTGGCACGGCGTTCTACCCGCAGGCGGGCAAGGACTACCTCGTGCTGCACAAGCATGCCGAAGCGGCGATGGATCTCGCAAAGCGCGACGGCAAGAACCGCAACTGCATCTTTTCGCGCGACCAGTACAACCGCTGGGTGCGGTCGATTTCCATGCGCGACAGCCTGCGCGAGAGTGTCGAGCGCGGCTGCACGGACTTCAGCTTGTTCTACCAGCCGCAGGTCGAGGCGCATACGCGGGAGCTCATCGGCGCTGAGGCGCTACTCCGCTGGCGCGATCCGAAAGGGCGCATGGTTGCGCCGATGGAGTTCATCCCGCTCCTCGAGGAGACGAAGCTCATCCTGCCGGTCGGCAAGTGGATTTTCGAGACGGCGGCGCGGCAGTGTCTCGAATGGCGCAAACGCGTGCCGCATTTCCGCATGAGCATCAACATGAGCTACGAGCAGGTGCGCGATCTGTCATTCCGCGACTTCGTGCCGCAGTGCCTCGGCAAGCTCGGCCTGCCGGCGGACGCCATCACGCTCGAGCTCACGGAGAGCAAGATTGTCGCGGACTGGAACTTTGTCAACGAGCAGTTCGACGGCTACCGCGGGCAGGGCATCCGCATCGCGATGGATGATTTCGGCACGGGGTATTCGTCGCTCGCGTCGCTCAAGAACCTCTCGTGCGACATCGTCAAGATCGACCGCGAGTTCGTCAAGAACATCCTCGACAATGATTTCGACAAGCAGCTCGTCTCAGCCGTCGTGGCGCTCTGCCACAGCATCGGCATCAAGGCGTGCATCGAGGGCGTCGAGGACGTGCCGGTCTACGAGCTGCTGCGCGACCTCTGCGGTGCCGACAGCATCCAGGGCTACCTCTTCGGGCGCCCGGAAATGCCGCACATCTTTGAAGAAAAATTTTTGGAACACTATCAAGGAGAGCCATATGCCGAGAGAGAAGACCGCTGAGGACATCACGCTCCTCGGAAAAAAGAATGTTCACTATCACTATGACTACTGCCCGGAAATCCTCGAGACCTTCGAGAACCGGCACAAGGAGAACGACTACTGGGTCAAGTTCAACTGCCCGGAATTCACGGCACTCTGCCCGATCACGGGGCAGCCGGACTATGCGACGATCTATATCTCGTATGTGCCGGACGAGCGCATGGTCGAGTCAAAATCGCTGAAGCTCTACCTCGTGAGCTTCCGCAATCATGGCGATTTCCATGAGGATGTTGTCAATGTCATCATGAAAGATCTCGTGAAGCTCATGGATCCGAAGTACATCGAGGTCTGGGGCAAGTTCCTGCCGCGCGGCGGCATCTCCATCGACCCGTGGGCGAACTATGGCCGGCCGGGCACGAAATATGAAAAGCTCGCCGAGCACCGCTTCATCGAGCACGACATGGTCGCGATGGACAAGGTGGACAACCGATGAGCGGCGCAAAGCGGCAGAAGCGTGTCGCGCTCATCAACGACATCACGGGGTTCGGCCGCTGTTCCGTCGCTGTCGAGCTGCCGCTGATTTCGGCGCTCAAAGTGCAGGCGTGCGCGCTGCCGACGGCCATTCTCTCGTGCCATACGGGCTTTCCGACGCACTACCTTGACGACTATACGGGCCGCATGCGCCCATACATGGAGGATTGGCAGAAAAACGGCGTCCAGTTCGACGGCATCGCGACGGGATTCCTCGGCTCGGCCGAACAGATTGCCATCGTGCAGGATTTCATCCGCGCGTTCAAGCAGCCTGGTACGCGCGTCATGGTCGATCCCGTCATGGGCGATTATGGAAAGCTCTACGCGTCGTACACGGACGAGATGTGCGAAAAAATGAAAGGCCTGCTCGGCCTCGCTGACATCGTCACGCCGAACCTCACGGAAGCCTGCCGTCTGCTCGACCGCGCGTATCCGAAGGACGGCAAGGTCGACGAGGGAGAACTCGAATACATGGCGGCGGAGCTCTCCGACCGCGGCCCGTCGCAAGTCGTCATCACAGGGCTCAGCGAGGGCGACACCATCGAGAACTTCATCTATGAGGCCGGCCGCGGCACGATGCTGCGCGAAAAGAAAATCGGCGGCGACCGCAGCGGCAGCGGCGACGCCTTCGCCGCCATCGTCATCGCGAGCCTCGTGCGCGGAGAAAACCTGACCGACGCTGTCAAGAAAGCGGCAGATTTCATCAGCAAGTGCCTGAAGTATGCCGTCGAGCTTGATCTGCCGTGGAACTATGGATTGCCGTTTGAAGAATATCTGACGGAACTGAAGTGAAAAGAAATATTCGAACCTTCGCAGAGAAGTGTCGTGCGATTTGCTAGTTCCTACCTCCGACACTCCCCCAGTCGCCTATCGGCGACAGCCCCCTCTGGGAAGGGGCCTTCTGTAGAAGCATCGTTCAGCAATTTTTGTTCGGTCTTTGTTGTCGAACGTTTCTTATACTGCAGCCCCCTTCACAGAGGGGGGAGGGCCGCGTGAGCGGCGGGGGAGTGTCGAAGGTAGGTCGTTTCAATCCATGCGATTGCATCCTGCGAAGGTTCTCTCAACCATTTTACCTACCACACAAAAGGAGAGACCACATCATGCTGGTATATGCCACTCACGCTGGCGGACGTTATTTGCCGATTTCCGACAGCCTGAAGGAGCAGCCTGAGGGCAAGCGCAATCTCTACATCAATGTCACGAACCACTGCAATTGCTCATGCACGTTCTGCCTGCGGCAGAAGAAGCACATGGCGGAGCAGTCGACGCTCTGGTACAAGGACGGCGAGCCGACGGTCGAAGAGTTCAAGGCCGCGCTCGACGCCGTGCCCTGGCAGTATTTCAAGGAAATCGTCTTCTGCGGCTTTGGCGAGCCGACGATGCGGCTCGACGTGCTCGTGGAGCTCCTGCACTACGTCAAAACCATTCAGCCGGAGCTGCCGACGCGGCTCAATACGAACGGCCTCGGCAACCTCGAATACGGCGAGGACATCACGCCGAAGTTCGACAAAGTGCTTGACACGATTTCCATCAGTCTCAATGCCTCGAACGCCGAGCGCTACTACGAGCTCACGCGCGCAAAGTACGGCATCGCGTCGTATGAAGGCATGCTCGACTTCGCGCAGAAGGCGAAGCGCTACGTGCCGAACGTCGTGCTGACGATCGTCGACCATGTCGAAGGCCCGGACGAAATCGCGAAATGCCAGAAAATCTGCGACGACCGCGGCCTCAAACTCCGCGTCCGGCCATACGAAGACCACTGAAATAGGAAGGCTCCCTCTCAGAGGGAGCTGTCAGCCGAATGGCTGACTGAGGGAGTCTCATAAGCATGTAATATGAGATGCACGATTGTGATTTATGCGGGCGCAAAAGGCAACTGCACAGCCCGCGTAAGGAGCAATCCGAAATCGAAATTACCGATATTGTGAGACTCCCTCAGTCTCGCTTTGCTCGACAGCCCCCTCTGAGAGGGGGCCGGATTCGAAAGGACAAGATTATGTCTGAGCAACCGCAGGACGTTTTGTATTTCGTACCCGCAGGCCCGGCACCTTTGCGTGTATTGGTGCTTGAGACATCGCGTCTTCTTCCCGCGCTCCGCGAAAAACTGCCGAACGCTCATATCACGGCGGTGACGGAATACGATGTCGTGCCGGAGGCGCGGGAGCTTGCGGGGCTCGACGTCTCTTGGTCGGTGCTCGATTACCGCGTGACGCCGCTGCCGTTTGCGGAGGGTTCGTTCGACCTCATCGTCGCGGAGCCCGTGCTTTCGTATGTGCTCGACCCGTATGACCTGCTGCTCGCGCTCGGGCGGCTGCTGACGGATGTCGGCGTGCTCGTGACGGCGTTCCGCAACGTGCGGTATCATGGCGTGCTCGAAGCGCTCATGGCAGGAGAGTTTCCCGAGCGCGAGCGCCATCTCTATGTGAAGAAGGAAATCGTGCGCCTGCTCAACGATGCGCTGTTCAAGGAAATCATCTTTTCGACGGGCGAGCAGGACGAGGCGGGGAGCGCCGAGCCGTTCGCCGCGATGGGGTTCGAGAACATGGACGACGACCTCGCGACAGCCGTTTATCTCGTGCGCGCCTGCCGCTCGACGGCGGAGGTCGCGAACCTCAAAGGACTCTACACGAAAAAGACCCGCACGGAGCTCGCGCGGGTCTTGCATCGAATCGAGTATGATGTGGAACGGGAGAAGAATGTCGAGGCTTTGAAGGAGCTCTGCCGGGCGGAAGGGATTTTTCCGGAGTATCTGGAAGATTTCGTCCGCGAGACGGTACTGCATACGGAAAAAGTCATGCCGGTTGTCGCGAAGATTTTTTCGTAGTACGCGAAGAATATGCGCGGTCGCTGGCGCGAAAATACTGCCCTGTGGATTCCAGCATGCTGCCGGCATGCATGAGCGTGCGATGAGCCAGGCTCTTGTTGCCGGCCCACGAATGGAATCCTCATTGGCAGTATTTTTTGCGCCCGAAGTCACTTTTGTAGTCGCGGAGCATCTCCCATAAGCCTCCCTCTCAGAGGGAGGGGGACCGCGAAGCGGTGGTGGGAGTGTCGAAGGTACGACATATCAATAATTTCGAGTGTATCTGCGGAGGTGCGTCTTCGCAGATATCAATCCTGCAATACGTTTAGCCCTACCTTCGACACTCCCCCAGTCGCCTTCGGCGACAGCCCCCTCTGGGAGGGAGCCTAAAAAGTTTTACATCGTCGTGCTCCCCATGAAGATGAGCCGCAGGCCCAGTGCGAACATGGCGCAGGCGAGGAGAATCAGGATGACTTTGGACTTCGTCTTCTGCGAAATCTTTGCACCGATCTGGGCGCCGATGGCGGCGCCGATGGAGATGCAGATGGCGGGGATCCAGACGATGTGGTTCAGCAGGAAGTGGCTGATGACGCCGAAGATGGACGAGCAGGCGAGGACGAAGTGCGAGGTCGCCGTTGCGACGTGGACGGGGAAGTCGAGCAGGTAGATCATCAGCGGCACATGGACGACGCCGCCGCCGATGCCGAAGATGGACGAGAGGAAGCCGACGACGAAGCTCGCGGCAACGCCGAGCCACATCGGGAACTGGAAGTCCGGGCCGATTTCCGTCGTGTCGGAGCGGCGCTTGTGCGTCGCGTTCCAGCCCATGAGGCTTGCCATGAGCAGCAGGAATAGGCCGAAGTAGAGGTCGAGCTGCGAGCCCGAGAAGTCATCGACGATTTTCGAGCCGAGGATGGCGCCCGGCAGCGTCGCGAGCGCGAACGGGACGGCCGCCTTGTAGAAGACGCGCTTCTGGCGGATATAGGCAATCGTGCCGGAGACGGCGTTCGCCATGACGATGACGAGCGATGTGCCCGTGATCTGCGCGGCGGTTTTGAAATACGGGTAGACGCCGCCGTCGCTCATGAAGAGGATGAAGATCGGCACGCAGATGAGGCCGCCGCCGATGCCGACGAGCGTGCCGAACGTGCCGACGCCGATGCCGAACACGAGGAAGATGATGATTTCGAGAATCATGGAAAGAGCCTTCTTTCTCTTTGAAAATTTTGGTTTCTCGGCGCAGATAATCCGTATTCAGTATACCATAAGCGAAGCTTTTTGTCTTTGGATTCGAAGATTTTGGATTTTGACAAATTCTCACGAAATAATAGACAACATGACAGTTTTGTGGTATATTGTAAGAACAGTGAGACAGTAAATACAGGTCGTGCTTTGATTTCAGGAAAGGAGGCTCGCAGGATCTGGCAGGATGCCAATCAGAAGAGGAGGCGGCGGACCTGCGTCTCCACATATAGGAGGGAATGAAATTATGACAGCTTTTCTATTTGCTCTCTGTGCACTTATCGTAGGCTATTTCACCTATGGCAAGATCGTCGAGCATGTCTTCGGCCCGACGGACCGGCCCACACCGGCCATTCGTCATAACGACGGCGTCGACTACATCCCGCTGCCGACATGGAAGGTCTTCATGATCCAGCTGCTGAACATCGCAGGCCTCGGCCCGATTTTCGGTGCGCTTGGCGGCGCCATCTGGGGCCCGAGCGTCTATCTCTGGATTGTCTTTGGTTCCATCTTCGCAGGCGGCGTGCATGACTACCTGTCCGGCATGATTTCTCTGCGCGAGGATGGCAAGAGCATCTCGGAGGTCGTCGGCAATCACATGGGCTCGACGATGCTCTTCATCATGCGCGTGTTCTCCGTCGTGCTGCTCGTCCTCGTCGGTACCGTCTTCATGACGGGTCCTGCCGGCCTGCTCTCGAAGCTCACGGGCGTTGCCGTCACGTACGTTCTGCCGTGCGTGCTGCTCTACTACTTCCTTGCGACGCTGCTGCCGATTGACACGCTGATTGCGCGCTTCTATCCGCTGTTCGGCGCCTGCCTCATCATCATGGCACTCGGCATCATGGTCGGCATGCTGCTCGGCATCGGCGGCCACACGATGCCGGACATGACGCTTGCAAACCTGCATCCGCTCGGCCCTGACAAGATGCCGATCTGGCCGCTGATGTTCATCACGGTCGCCTGCGGCGCCTGCTCGGGCTTCCATTCCACGCAGTCCCCGATCATGGCTCGCTGCCTCAAGGACGAGCGCCTCGGCCGTCCGGTTTTCTACGGCGCCATGATTTCCGAAGGCATCATCGCCCTCATCTGGGCGACGGCCGGCATCACGTTCTATGACAGCACGGGCGGCCTCGCAGCTGCGATGAAGGCTGGCGGCGCTGGCACGGTCGTCTATGACATCTGCGTCGGCTTCATGCCCGGCATCGGCGCGGTGCTCGCCATGCTCGGCGTCATCGCCTGCCCGATCACCTCTGGCGATACGGCATTCCGTTCCGCGCGCCTGACGCTCGCGGACTGGTTCGGCGTCGATCAGACGCATGCGAAGAAGCGCCTCCTGTTCGCTGTCCCGCTGCTCGCGGTCGGCGGCATCCTCTCCCAGATGGACTTCAACATCGTCTGGCGCTATTTCTCCTGGACGAACCAGACACTCGCGATGATCGTCCTCTGGACGGGCGCGGTCTATCTCTATCGCACGAAGCCCGGCTCGAAGGCATACATCATCCCGATGGTTCCGGCCATCTTCATGTCGGCCGTCACTTGCACGTACATCCTGCAGGCACCGGAAGGCCTGAAGCTCTCGACGGACATCAGCTATCCGGTCGGCATCATCTTCGCGGTGGTGTGCTTCTGCCTGTTCCTCAAGACGACGATCCTGCGCAAGACGCGCTGAAGCGGCTGACGCTCGACACTGTTTTGTGACATTTTGAAAGCAGTCCTGTGATTTTTACACGGGGCTGCTTTTTATGCGTTTCTTTGTCGTTTCGTATTTTGCGAGCACGAACCTCGAGCAGGCCGTCTCGGGCGAGATCACGGCCAGCATGAATGATTCTGCCGACAAGATTGACGGCTGGATCGGAGAGAAGAAGCAGATTGCCGTCTCGGCTGCCAATGTCATGGCGAAAGAGGATGACGGCACGAAGAGCCTCGAAGAGCTGCGCCGCTACCTCGCCATCGCGGGCGAGGATACAAACGAGGTTTCGGACCTCATCGTCGGCAATCGCGACGAGCAGATTGTCGGCTACCGCGCAGGTGACCTCACGGCGAAGATGAAGCCGACGGAACTGCGTTTCTACAAGGAATCGCAGGAGGCCGGAAAGGCAATCTTCATGGACACGTATGTCGACAAGATCACGGGCAAGCTCGTCGTCTCGATTGCCACGCCGTACAAGGATGCGTCGGGCGCGAATCGCGGCGCCATCTGCGAGGACATCTTCCTCGACATCCTGCAGGGCGAAGCGCAGGCGATGAAGTACCATGGCGAAGGCACGGGCTACATCATCGACAACACGGGCAAGATCATCGCAACGGAGGACAGCGAAGTGAACGGCCAGCAGGCGTCCGACGTTCCGGCCTTTTCGAAAGCGTATGACCAGATGACGAAGCAGCCGCAGGGCTTCCTGCGCGTCGAAAAAGACGGCTCGTCCATGGTGCTCGCCTATGCGACGGTGCCGAGCACGAAGTGGATTGCCGCGCTGCTCGTGCCGCAGGACGTCGTCCTCGGCCAGCTTTCGACGCTGAAATTCACGTATGCCGTGCTGACGCTGCTCGGCATCCTCATCGTCGTCCTGACGAGCCTCAAATTCTCGGGTGCCATCACGCGCCGCCTCGAAATCCTGCGCGGCCATGCCGAGCAGCTCGCCTCGGGTGACCTCTCGGCGGCGGACATCGTGCTGGAGGCGACGGATGAGATCGGCGACCTCACGCAGAGCTTCAATGCGATGAAGAACCATATCAAGGAGCTCATCGCGCAGATGCGCAATACGAGCGAGCAGGTCGCGGCGTCGAGTGAAGAGCTCACGGCGAGCGCGCACCAGTCGGCCGATGCCGCGACGAATGTCGCGCAGACCGTCTCGACCGTCGCGGACGGCATGACGGAGCAGACGCAGCATGTCGATGAAGCGACGAAGAGCGTCGAGGGCGTGCTGGGAGAGCTTGACGGCGTCGCACGCCAGACAAAGGACATCACGGGCAAGTCGTCCGCAGCGGCGTCGTCGGCCGAGCATGGGCAGAAGCTCATGGGCGAGGCCATCGACCGCATGGCGCACATCGAGACGAGCGTCGGCCAGTCGGCCGATGTCGTCGCAAAGCTCGGCGAGAGCTCAAAGGAAATTGGCACGATCATCGAAACCATCGCGGGCATCGCCGATCAGACGAACCTCCTCGCGCTCAACGCTGCCATCGAGGCCGCGCGCGCAGGCGAGCAGGGACGCGGTTTCTCCGTCGTTGCCGACGAAGTCCGCAAGCTCGCCGAGCAGTCGCAGGAGGCCGCCGAAGAGATCCGCCGCCGCATCGAGACCATCCAGTCTGACACGGATCAGGCCGTGACCGCGATGAAGAGCGGCACGGAGGAAGTGCAGAGCGGCGTCGAAGCCATCCGCGCCGTCGGCGATGAATTCTCGCACATCATGCAGCAGGTCACGGACATTACGGCACAAATGACGACGATTGATGCCGCCGTGCAGAACGTCTCGAAGAGCGGCGACCATATCTCGACAGCCGTCGCGGGCATCCAGACCGTCAGCCAGAAGACGGCGGAGCAGACCGAGACCATCTCGGCCGCGACAGAAGAGCAGTCGGCGTCGAACGAAGAAATCGCCGCCGCCTCCCAGGCGCTCGCCAAGATGGCGGCTGAGCTGCAGGATATGGCCGCGAAGTTCAAAATCTGAAGCAACAACAAGATATGGAAGAGAAGCGCTCGGAACCGGGCGCTTCTTTTGTGTTCCTGACAGGAGCAGAATCTCATTGAGCTTCCTTTTGCGGTTGCAGAAAACGACGATTTTCGCTAAAATAAGAATAAAATCGATGGATAAAGGCAAGAGAGGTTGTGCACGTGGCATTTGTTTTCAAGGCTTGGGAAGACCTCACGATTCAGGATGACTTCATGTTCAAGGCCGTCATGAAGAGCAAGGAACTTTGCATGAGTGTGCTTGAGGCCATTCTGGACGAACCGATTCATGATATCAAATATCTCGGTGAAGAATTGTCGCTCAAAGCAGGCTATGAGAGCAAGGGCGTGCGGCTCGATGTGTACGTCGAGGACGAGGCGCATACCGTCTATGACGTGGAAATGCAAGTCGGCAGTGAAACTGACGAGGAACTGGCGAAACGCATGCGCTACTACCAGTCGCAGATGGATGCCGATCATTTGGCGCGTGGTAAAGATTATGTTGAGCTCAAAAAGACAATCATTATTTTCATCTGTCCGTTTGATCCTTACAAGCGCGGATGGCATCTCTATTGCTTTGAAAACACCTGCTGCCGCGATGCGACGCTGAAACTCGGAGATGATACTGTCAAGATTATCCTCAATACGCGTGGCATGGGCGAGGATATCACGCCGCAGCTTCAGGCATTTATGGACTATGTGAATAGCGGCATCATCAGTGCAAACCCGCTGGTGCAAGCACTAGATCAGCGGGTCAATGACGTGAAAAGGAATGAGAAAGAGAGGGTGAGCTATATGAAATACGAATTGAATCTGCGCGACGCGCGGAAAGATGGAGAAAAAGCAGGCGAGGCGAGAGGCAGAGCGGAGGGCGAAGCCAAGGGCAAGGCACTCGTCATTCGCGTTTGGCATATGTTGCAAGAGAAAGTTTCTTTTCCAGAAATTGCGCTCAAGACGAATCTTTCGTTAAAAGAAGTCGAGCAGATTGCACATGAGTTTGGCGTCGTTTATTGATGCCGACCTCCAGCTGAAGGTGCTGGCGTTGCTGTGAGACCTAAAATATGAAGAAAGCGAAGAAAGTTCATGCTTGGACGTTTCTTGGCTTTCTTTTTTCTGTATTTTATGTCATTTTTGCTCCGTGCCGGAGGATTTTATAGCAAGGCAAAGTGTTTTTCAGCAGGAATCTGCGAGCCGGACAGCGAATACATACACAAAGAACAACGAACGAGAACGCGAAAAAGGCAAAGGAGGTTTTCTATCATGAAACGGTTCATGGATGAAGATTTTCTGCTGGAGAACGAGACGGCGCAGCGGCTCTTTCACGAACATGCGGAGAAGATGCCGATTCTCGATTTCCATTCGCACATCCATCCGCGCGAGATCGCGGAGAACCGGAGCTATCGCAACCTCGCGGAGGCGTGGCTCGCGGACGACCACTACAAGTGGCGTCTGATGCGCGCGGACGGCGTCGAGGAACGCTTCATCACGGGCGGGCGGACGCCGGGGCGTGACCGCTTCCAGAAGTTCGCCGAGATGATGCCGAAAGCCATCGGCAACCCGATGTACGACTGGGTGCATCTCGAGCTCGCGCGCTATTTCCACAGCCATGTGCCTCTCTCGGGCAAGACGGCGGATGAGGTCTGGGACCTCGCGGGCATCGCGCTGACGCAGCCCGAGATGCGCGCGCAGGCCATCCTCGAGCGGTCGAATGTCAAGGTGCTCTGCACGGTCGATGACCCGACGGACGACCTCAAATGGCACAAGGCCATCAAGACGAGCGGCTGCAAGACGCAGGTGCTGCCGACGTTCCGCGCGGACGGGGTGCTGACCATCGAAGACCCCGATTGGGAGAACTACATGAAGTACGACCTCGGGCAGGCGGCGGACGTCGACATCACGACGATGGCTGATGTGCGCGAGGCGCTGCACCGTCGTCTCGACTATTTTGCTGCGCAGGGCTGCCGCATCGTCGATTGCGGCGTCGAGTGCGTGCGCTACCACGAGGTCGAGGAGTTCGAGCTCGACGATATCGTCGGCAAGTACATCAATGGCAAGGGCACGCCGACGAAGATGGATCAGGAGCGCTATCGCGGCGCGCTGATGCTGTTCCTCGGCAAAGAGTGCAGCGAGCGCGGCTGGATTCTCACGATTCACTACGGGGCGCTCAGGAACGTCAACACGAAACGCCGCACGCAACTCGGCACGGCCGCGGGCTTTGACAGCATTTCGGCGCGCGATTCGGCAAAGGGCATCACGCTGCTCCTCGACGCGCTCGACCGCCTCGAGAGCCTGCCGAAAGTCATCCTCTATCCGGCGAACCCGGCCGACAATGCGGTCATCGCGTCGATTGTCGGCGCGTTCCCAGGCGATGGCACGCGCGGGCGCGTCCAGCAGGGCGCGGCCTGGTGGTTCAACAATACGCGCAAGGGCATCGAGGAGCAGATTGCGACGCTCGCAAGCCTCGGCCTGCTCGGCAATACAATCGGCACGGTCACGGATTCGCGCTCGCCGTTCTCGTTCCCGCGTCACGAGTATTACCGTCGCATCCTCTGCAACTACATCGGCCGCCTCGTTGAAAACGGGGCGTATCCGGACGACGACGAGATGCTCGCGCAGATCGTCGATGACATCAGCTACAACAATGCCGCCAGGTTCCTCGGCTTTGAGGACCTCGTGGTCGAGGAAGGAAAGAAGAATTCATGACGACAAAGAAAGAAGACACGCAGGCAGAAGAGAAGAAGGAGACGGCAGCGAAGCCGAAGGCGGAGAAGGAGACGAAGGAACCGGCCGAAAAGGCTGAAAAGAAGCCGGCGCGCGGCCGCAAGGCCTCGGGCGTCGAGAGCAACACGAAGGCGCTCGACTTCCAGGAATTCCTCGTCGACAACAACATCAACGTCTTCTCGACGGAGTCGCTCGAGGATGATTACCAGACCGTCATCTTCCGCTCGCGTATCGAGACGAAGGGGCAGATCCTGCCGACGGCCATCCTCATCGACACGAGCATCTTCACGATCATCCGCACGCAGATCGTGACGGGCGTTGCGGAGGAAAAGCGCCCGCGCCTTACGGCGTACCTCAACACGCTCAATGCGCAGTTCAAGATCTTCAAATACTACCTGCGCGAGGACGGCACGATCTATCTCGACATCTGCCTGCCGTTCGTCGAAGAGACATTCGACTCGAAGATGATCCAGCTCATGCTCAGCGTGCTCGTCCAGCATCTCGAGGCGACGTACGACGACCTCATGGCCGAGGTCTGGAAGAAAGACTGAGCCACGACGCAATTTCATAGGCAAACAGGAGCGCGAAGCGTTCCCCGGCATCCTGGAGTTCACATCCCGTGAGCTCCTTTATTTTATGGATGCGGTAATTGACGGTGTTGCGATGCGTGAATGTCGCTTCGGCCGTCTGCTGGAGGCTGCCGCCGGTCTGGAGATAGGTGCGCAGCGTCTCCGTGAGCTGCGCATGGTGACGCAGGTCATAGCGGCGCAGCACGCCGAGCTGCTCGTTGGCGAGTTCCGAGAGCAGGGCGCGGTCGGGATGTGTCGCGAGCAGGCGCATGGGTCCCAGGTCGTCAAAGGCGCGGAACGGCGTGGCGGCCGCCTGCGCGGCGAGGCAGGCGGCCGCCGCCTCGCGGTGCGCGGCGGGCAGCATCGAAAGCGCCGTGTGCGGGCGGCTCGCACCGCCGTGGATGGCGCTGGAAGAAATGCCAGCGGGCGTCGCGGCGAGGAGCTGCGGCAGCAGGGCGGCGGGGGTGACAGCTCTCGCGGTGGAAATGGACGGTGCGTTTGTCGTTGTGCTGTTTTTCTCGCGCGGTGCAAGCTCCAGCAGGAGCAGCAGGCCGCTCGGCTCGAAGAAGAGCCAGTAGCGCAGGCCGAGGCGGTTCAGCAGCCGCCGCCATTTCAGGCGCAGCGGTGCCTGTTCCGTTTCGGCGAGACCTTTGCCACCAAATGAGAAGCGGGCGAGCACGAAGCGGCCGAGGGAAAAGCCGCGGTCCGAGAGTTCGTCGAGCGCATGCTTTTTGCGGGCGGAGAGCACGACGGTAGATGCAGTGTCCGAATCGAGCGTCATCATCGGCGCAGCATCTTCGCCACGCACGACGACGGCGGACTCGCCCGGACGCAGCGGCGCGGGGGACGCGAGCAGCGCGAGCAGGCGCTCTTCCTCTTTTTCGGCCTGTGCCTGCTCGAGCAGCTGGGCGCAGGCGTCCTGCATGACGTCGGAGATGTGCGTCGACCACGGCATCAGGAAGAGCGGGAAATGCGCGGCGGCCGCGCGCTCAACGAGTTCCTTCGGGATGTCGCTTTCGCGCAGGTACTTGCCGATGTTGAGAATCAGCGCGGCGGCGCGTCGGCGCAAGAGGGCCGAGAGAAAGTCCTCGAGCCAGTGCTCGCGCAACGCCGAGAGCCCTGTCGTGATGACGAGCTCACCGCCGCGCAAAAATGACACGTTCCCGATGTCCTCGCAGAGATGCACCCAGGTGAACTCGTGCGTGAGCCCCGCCGTGCCCGTCAGCAGGCGCAGGCCGTAGCGGCCTTTCGCCTCGCGGTAGAAGTCCTGCAGCTGGATCATACAGCCGCCTCCTTTGAAAGACTGAGTGGACAGATGTTTTCCTCATTTTAACGCTTTTGTGCCACGAGTACAACTGGATACAGAAAAATCGGGCAGGGAGCCCGTAGGACATGGACATTTTTCGTGCTAAGATAAAGCCATCAAAAGGAAAGCAACCGCGATACGGCAACGGCGCCGTCCGCCAAGGAAACATTTGGCAGGACGCTTTGCGTATCGCATTTTTATGGAGGTATGAATCATGCTCAGAGACGCACTGCCAGAAATCATCACGTCCGCTCTGCCGGGCCCGAAATCTGCCGAAGTCATCAAGCGCCGCGAGGCCGTCATCCCGAGCGCCATTCACTGCGGCTATCCGGTCGTCATGAAGCGCGCCGAGGGTGCCATCATCGAAGACCTTGACGGCAACCATTTCCTCGACTGGATCGGCGGCGTCGGCGTGCTGAACATCGGCCACTGCCATCCCGAGGTCGTTGCGGCCGTCAAGGAGCAGGCCGACAAGTATTTCCACGGCATGTTCAACGTCGTGACGCATGAGGGCTATGTCGCGCTCGCCGAAAAGCTCACGCAGATCGCACCGGTGCGCGGCGACAAGAAGCGCGCCTACTTCACGAACAGCGGCGCCGAGGCCGACGAGAACGCCGTCAAGATTGCCAAGGCCTTCACAAAGCGCCCGAACATCATCGTGTTCTCCGGTGCCTTCCACGGCCGCACGCTGATGACGATGGCGATGACGGCGAAGAAAGCTTACGCGGTCGGCATGGGCCCGTTCCCCGATGGCGTCTATCGCGCCGAGTTCCCGTACCTCTACCGCAAGCCTGAGGGCATGCCGGATGACAAAGCCATCGACTACTACGTTGAGAAATTCAATGAAGTTTTCGAGAACTGCAGCCCGGCGGAGTACGTCGCCGCTGTCGTCGTCGAGCCGCTGCAGGGCGAAGGCGGCTTCATCCCCGCGCCGATCGAGTGGGTCAAGGCCATCCGCAAAATCTGCGACGAGAAGGGCATCATGCTCGTGGCCGATGAAGTCCAGTCCGGCTTCTGCCGCACGGGCCGCATGTTTGCCTCCGAATATTGGAAGGAAGCGGGCGTCGAGCCGGACATCATCGCAACGGCGAAATCCATCGCAGCCGGCGTGCCGCTCTCGGCCATTGTCGCGCGTGACGAAATCATGGAAGCTGCGCCTGCCGGCACGATCGGCGGCACGTTCGGCGGCAACGCGCTCGCCTGCGCCGCTTCGCTCAAGACCATCGAAATCATGGAGCGCGACCACCTCGCTGACCGCTCGCTCGAAATCGGCAAGAAGGTCATGGCGCGTTACAACGAGTGGAAAGACAAGTACGAGTGCGTCGGCGACGTCCGCGGCCTCGGCGGCATGGTTGGCATCGAATTCGTCGTGGACAAGGCTTCGAAGAAACCGGCAAAGGCTCTGACGGGCGCGATCATCAATGAGTGTGCCGCGAACGGCCTGCTCGTCGAAGGCGCCGGCATCTACGGCAACGTCATCCGCTTCCTCGCTCCGCTCGTCATGACGGACGACCAGCTCGAAGCCGGCCTCAACATCTTCGAGCGCGCCATCAAGAAATGCGCGAACTGCTAAAAGTATAGGATAAAGCAAGAACACTCCTTCTGTTGCTGAAAGTTTCTCGTTCGGCAGCCCCCCTCACAGAGGGGGGAGGGCCGCGTGAGCGGCAGGGGGGAGTGTTCCCTTTAGGATCGTATCAATTTTATCGAAAAAATCGAATTAGGAAAGTAGTGATTCCATGCAAACCTTTCAAATTGTTCCAGAGATTTGTATGCTCCCCACAGTCGATGATTTTTTGAAAGAATTCGCCCCGACATCCAGTGACCTCGTCTTCGCGAGCAGTGGCACGCAGAAGCGCCATCTCGCAGGCAAGCTCTCGGGCGCGACGGTCATCGACTACCGCGCCTATGGCCAGGGCGAGCCGACCGACCTCATGGTCGAGGGCATCGTAAAGGCGCTCGGCGGCAAAACGTATGACCGCGTCTTCGCCATCGGCGGCGGCACAATCCTCGATGTCGCGAAGCTCTTCGCGCTTGAAAAGCTTTCGCCCGTCACCGACCTCTACCAGAAAAAATTCCCCGCGGAAAAAGCGCATCCGCTGATCCTCGTGCCGACGACGTGCGGCACGGGCAGCGAGGTCACGAACATTTCCATTCTCGAGCTCACGAAGCTCGGCACGAAGATGGGCCTTGCTGATGCTGCTCTCTACGCTGACCAGGCCGTGCTCGTCCCCGAGTTCCTCAAGGGCCTGCCCGACCGCGTGTTCGGCGCGAGCGCCATCGACGCGCTGATTCATTCCGTCGAGAGCTACACGTCGCCGAAATCGACGCCATTCTCGCGCACGTTTTCGCGCAGGGCTATGGATTCCATCATCGAAGGTTTCCTCGCCATCCAGAAGGACGGTCTGCCCGCGCGCGAAGCGCACCTCGAAAAGTTCCTGATTGCGAGCACGTATGCCGGCGTCGCATTCGGCAACGCGGGCTGCGCGGCCGTCCACGCTCTGAGCTATCCGCTCGGCGCCGCACAGCACGTCCCGCACGGTGAAGCGAACGCCGTCATGTTCGCTGCCGTCTATGAAGCGTACAAAAACAAGCGCTACGACGGCTACCTCGAAAAACTCACGCTTCACATCGCCAATCTCCTGCGCACGACGGAAGACGAAGCCTTCCCGAAACTCATGGCGCTCCTCGACGAAATCCTGCCAAAGAAGCCGCTCAAAGGCTACGGCGTCAAGGAAGCCGACCTCAAGGACTACACCGACATCGTCATGACAAAGCAAGGCCGCCTCATGGCCAACAACTATGTAGAGTTGACGGAAAGCGATGTCCTCGGCATCTATCAGAAGCTTTACGCACAAGGATAAAGTAGAACGTTGCGTTCTGTTGCAGAGCGTTGCTCGCTGAGCAGCCTCTCCCTCAGGGAGAGGTGGCGCGCGAAGCGCGACGGAGCGGGTGTCGAAGGCAGTTTCTGACAATCCGCACGTTTTCCCATCGAAGGACACGATTTCCCTTTTACCGCAAAAAAGTTCCTGCTATAATGGAAACAACCATTGAAGCAGGAACTTTTCTTTTTTATAGATCCGAAAGGGGAAACCAATCATGCCAACCCGCGCCACCTGGGCCGAAATCGACCTCGCCGCTTATGCCGAAAACCTCGAACACATCAAGACCTGCGTCCGCCCAGGCGCGAAACTCTGCGTCGTCGTCAAGGCCGACGCCTATGGCCATGGCGCGATTCCGTGTGCGCGCGTCGCCGTCGAGCATGGCGCGGATTATCTCGCTGTTGCAACCATCGGCGAGGGCGTCGAGCTCCGGGAGGCCGGTTTCACGCAGCCCATCCTGCTCCTCGGCATGATTCTTCCCGAGGAAGCGCAGACCGTCGTCGATTTCGGCATCACGCAAACCGTCTGCACGCAGGAGCTCGCAAAGGCGCTCTCGGACGCCGCCGTGCGCCTCGGCAAGACGGCGAAAGTCCATCTCAAAATCGAGACGGGCATGGGCCGCATCGGCATCCGTCCCGAAGAAGCCGCCGACCTCGCTTCCTATATCAAAGGCCTGCCGGGCCTCGAGCTCGAGGGCGCGTTCTCCCATTTCGCCGCTGCTGACAGCAAGGACAAGACGTACACGAAGCAGCAGCTCACCGCTTTCCAAAAGGCGCTCGACGCCATCAAGGCACGCGGCATTGACATCCCCATCCGCCATATTGCCGAAAGCGCGGCCATCCTCGAAATCCCCGAGGCTCATTACGACATGGTGCGCGTCGGCATCATCCAGCACGGCCTCTGGCCTTCGGATGAAGTCACGCATCCCATCACGCTCAAAGAGACGATGAAGCTCTATGCGAAAGTCGTCTTCCTCAAACATCTCCATCCCGGCGAATCCATCGGCTATGGCCGCCAGTTCGTCGCCAAGCGCGAAAGCATCATCGCCACGCTCCCCATCGGCTACGCCGACGGTTACATCCGCGCCTACAGCCCCGAAGGCTACGTCATCCTCCACGGAAAAAAAGCTCCGGTTGCCGGCCGCGTCTGCATGGACCAGGTCATGGTCGATGTCACGGACATCGAAAGCGTGGAGGTTGGCGACATAGCCCTCCTCTTCGGCGGCGAAGCCCTCCCGACTGACACAGCGGCAGGATGGCTCCATACGATCAATTATGAAGTCACCTGCCTCATCACACCGCGCGTGCCACGCGTGTATCATTGATATTTCGAAAATAAGGTATGAAAATGCCCTTGCGCAGAAATTCTGAGCGCAAGGGCATTTTTGTGCGGTCTGTACGAAATCAAGCAATCAGCCGACCATCCAGCTCACGAAGTAGATGACGAGCGGGATCGTGACGCAGGCGATGCCGACGAAGTCGATGATGACGCCTGTGTGAATCATCTTGGTGATCGGGATGTAGCCGGATGCATAGACGATGGCATTCGGCGGGGTCGAGACCGGGAGCATGAAGCCGAGCGAGGCGGAAAGCGCGATGCCGACGGAGACCGGAATCGGGCTGATGCCGGCCGAGACGGCTGCCGTGATGGCGAGCGGGCCGATCATATTCGTGGCTGCCGTATGGCTCGTGAGCTCGGAGAGCAGGAGCGCCATGACGGAGAAGATGGCGACCATGCCGACCTGGCTGGGCTCGCCGCCCATCGCTGCGACGATGAGGTCGCCAACCCATTGCGAGAGGCCGGTCTGATACATCATGCCGCCCATTGCGAGGCCGCCGCCAAAGAGGATCAGCGTGCCCCACTCGATGCCTTCCATCGCTTCTTTCCACGTCAGCGTGAAGCGGCGCGTCTTGAAGTCCACGGGCAGCAGGAACAGCAGGAGGGCGCCGGCCATCGCGGCGACGGCCTCCGGGAACAGCAGGTTGTACATCTTGAGCTCGGGGCTCGCGGAGCCGAGGCCGATGGAGAGGATGCCCGGCATGATCCAGAGGAGGACGGCGACAGCGAACGCGAGCAGAGTGTTCTTCTGTGCGCGGTTCCATGCGCCGAGTTCGGCGAGCTTGTTCTGGATGAACGTATCAGCGCCCTCGATGTGGTCGACGTCCGCAGGGAACATGTGCGAGAGCACGACATAGGCGATGACGAAGTAGACGACCATGGCGATGAAGCCCCAGGTCATCCATTCGAAGAACGAGATGTGGATGTCGCACATCGTGTTGAGGAAGCCGAGCATGATGAGGTTCGGCGGGGTGCCGATCGGCGTCAGGACGCCGCCGATGGAGCAGGAGTACGCGGTCATGAGCATGAGGCCGGTCGCGTATTTGTACTCGTGCAGGTCGATTTCGCGGCCGTTCGCGGCGAACATCTCTTTGATGGACGTCAAGAGGCCGAGGCAGATCGGGAACATCATGGCAGCCGTCGCCGTGTTGCTGACCCATCCGGAGCAGAGGGCAGCGGCGAGGCCGCAGGCGAGGAAGATGCGCTTCGGGTTCGACCCGACCCATTTCCGCGCGAGCAGCCAGTAGGCGAATCGTTTGTCGAGTCCGTGCTTCATCATGGCTTTCGCGAGGATGAAGCCGCCCATGAACAGGAAAATCATCGGGTTTGCGAATGCTGCGAATGCGGCTTTGACGCTGACGACGCCGGTGATGACGGCGAGCGTCGGCCCGATGAGGGAGGTGACGGGGATGGGCACCGGCTCTGTGATCCACCAGAGAGCGACGAGCACCATGATTGCCAGGAGCTTGTGGCCCGGCACCGTCAGGGCATCAATCGGGGTCAGAAAGACGAGGATGGCGAGGAGCGGGCCGCCGAAGAGTCCGATGGTGCGGCGCTTGCGGTCGAAGGCTTGTTCGGCTTTCTTGACCGCGAGGGCTTCTTTACTCATCTTGTCCAAATCAAAACGCCTCCTTTGAAACGATGCAAAGAGCATGACAGAAAGAAACAACGATGAAAAGAAAGGAATAAAACGGAAACAAGAAATTCTTTCCTTCATAATACGAAATTTTGAGGCTATTTTCAATAGAGAAGGGAAACTTTGACGATTCTATTTAGCTATGATGAGCGCGAGCCCCGAAATCATGCGGCCGCTTGACCCGCGCGGCGTTCTTCTTTACAATGGAAGAAGCATTCTTTGATTTGGAAAGGAAATCATCATGGAGCTTCTTCCCCCAGACGTCCTCGCATTTCTCGTCGCTTTCGGCTTCTGCGCGGCATTCATCGATTCCGTTGTCGGAGGCGGCGGGCTCATCTCTCTGCCAGCACTCTTATGGATTGGCCTGCCGCCGCATCTCGCGCTCGGCACGAACAAGGGCGCGGCCGTCATGGGCGCTGTCGCGAGCTTTGTGACGTTCGTGCGCTCGGGGCGCGTGAATGGCTGGCTCATCCGCAGGCTGTTCCCGCTGTCGCTCTTAGGCTCCGTCATCGGCGTGCTCGTCGTGCGGTCGGTTTCGCCGGACATCCTGCGGCCGCTCGTGACGGTGCTGCTGATCGTCGTGCTCGTCTACAGCGTGTGCAAAAAAGACTGGGGCCGCGAGAATCATTTCACGGGTCTCACGACGCGCATGCTCGTGCTTTCGGGCGTCGTCGCGTTTACATTCGGCTTTTACGATGGCTTCTTTGGCCCCGGCACGGGCTCGTTCCTGCTGTTCGCGTTCCTGATGCTCGGCTACGACTTCCTCGGCGCGGCGGCGAATGCGCGCGCGCTGAATTTCGCGAGCAACATCGCGGGCGTGACGGTGTTTGCCGTGCTCGGGCTCATCAACTGGTCGTATGCAATCCCGATGGGCCTCTCGATGATTGTCGGCGCCTGGTGCGGCGCGCATATGGCGCTCAAAAAGGGCACGGGCTACGTGCGGCCGCTCTTCATCCTCATGACGACGGTGCTGATCGGAAAGCAGCTCGTCGATTTGTTCAAATGACGGGAGGGGATTCCTTGGCAGCAGGAAACGAAACGCAGGAGATGGCGCCTGCTTCGATGGCGGCGCAGTTCGTGCGGCTGACGGCGCTGCGGCAGGAAAGCGCGGCATGGCGGCTCCTCGCGTCGCCGCAGGCCCCGTTTGTCGCGGCGTTCTTTGCGCGGGAATTCCTCGTGCCCGGGCGGCGGCGCGTCGCGGAGGCCGAGCTCCTGCGCGGGCTCGAAGACGCGATGCAGGAGGCCGCGCAGGCAAAGATGGACACGGAGGCAGCAGGCGAGGGGCTGATTCGTCCGGCCCGCGAATACCTCCTGATGTGGTCGGACGAGGCGCATGGCTGGCTGCGGCGCTTTCATGGCGCAGACGATGCGCCGTGCTACGACCTCACGGCGGCGGCCGAGCATGCCGTGCGCTTCGCGGCGGGGCTGTCGCATCATGGCTTTCTCGGCACGGAGTCGCGCCTGCGGACGGTCGTCCATCTGCTCGGCGAAATCGCGGAGGATCGCGACGAGGACGCCGCGCACCGCGAGCGCATCCTGCTCGAAAAACGGCAGGCTATTGACGAAGAACTCGCGGAGCTTCATCGGACGGGCAAGGTGCAGCCGAAGCTCACGGCCGGACAGGTGCGCGAGCGCTACCAGCAGGCGCGCGAGACAGCCGAGAGCATCCTCGAAGATTTCCGTGCGCTCGAAGAGGCGTTCGGCGCGCTCGGCCGCGGCCTCATGCATGACATCGTGACGTGGCAGGAAGGCAAGGGAGAACTGCTCGCAAAAGTTTTCGAGCGCGGCGACGTCATCCGCGAGTCGGAGGAAGGGCGGAGCTTCGCGCTGTTCTGGCGCTTCCTGATGGCAGGCGACCGGCAGGCGGAGCTCGACGCGCTGCTCGCGGCCGTCAGCCAGGTGCCGGAGCTCAAAGAATTTGCCGCGCAGGGCGGAGGGCTCTCGGGACTCCTGCGCGAGTGGGTTGCAGGCGCGGCGGCCGTGCAGCAGACGATGGAACAGCTCTCGCGGCAGCTGCGGCGCTATGTCGACGAGCGCTCGATGCGCGAGGAGCGCGTCATCTACCAGCTGATTGCGGGCATCGAGCGGACGGCATCGGACGTGCGCAAGCGCCCGCCGCGCGGCGATTTCGCGGCCATCGACCTGCCGCATGCCGACATCTCGCTGCCGATGGATCGAAAAATCTTCCAGCCCCCGCAGCGCACGCGCCTCAAGGCGCGGACGCTCGAAGCGGGAGAGGCGGCTGAGGCGCAGCACATGGCAGACGGTGGGAAAGCGCTCGCCAAGGCGCTCGAGGTGGCGGCCGTCGACCGCAAGGTACTGCAGAAGAACATCGAAGAGACAGCGAAAGAGCACGGCGAAAGCGATGTCACGCTTGCAGAGGTCGTGAAGCGCCATCCGCTGACCGAAGGGCTGTCGGAGCTCCTGGCATATTTCGTGCTGGCGGAAGGACAAGAATATGGGGATGCGGCTGAGGAAATGCGCATTTCGTTTGAGAAAGACAATCGGAAACGTGTCGCCGTCATGAATGAAATCAGGTTTCCGGTTGATAGAAAATGATGGAAGTTACATATGGGGAAGGCTCCCTCTCAGAGGGAGCTGTCAGCGAAGCTGACTGAGGGAGTCTCACAAGATGGACGTGTGGAAATGTACGATTGCATCTTACACGGGCATCGAAAAGATTGCGCAGCCCGCGTAAGCCACAATCATGCATTTCATAAGACGTGCTTGTGAGACTCCCTCCGCCCTTCGGGCACCTCCCTCTGAGAGGGAGGCTTTCGTAAAAAAACTTTCATCAATAGCAAGCAATAAATCCATTTGAGGTCAATATCTATATGAACAACGAAGAACAATCTTTTTCCCGTGCGGCCATCGCGCTGCTGCGCGGCGTCGTGGAGCGCGGGCGGGACGAGGCGGTCTGGCAGACAATCGTCGGGCGCGAGGAGGCGCTTAGAGATTATCTCTCGAAACTTGGCCTGCATCTCTTCATCGACCGTGCGGAGGAATACGCTTATCTGCGTCAGGACGAAGCGTCGGGCCTGCCGCGGCTCATGGCGCGCACGCAGCTCAGCTATGCTTTGAGCCTGCTCTTGCTGCTCCTGCGCAAGAAGCTCGGCGAGTACGATGCGCATGAGGGTGACAGCCGCCTGATCCTGACGACAGGCGAAATGACGGAGCTTCTGACGCCGTTTTTCCCACCCGTGACCGATCAGGTGCGTTTTTCAGATATGGCCGCGCGGCAGGTGCAGCGCGCCGAGGAGCTCGGCTTCCTGCGCCGCCTGCCAGGCGAGGAGGCATCGTATGAGGTGCTGCCGCTGCTGCGGAGCTTCATCACGGCCGAGTGGCTGCAGGACTTTGATGAGCGGCTGAAAACGTATGCGGCCTACGGCCAGCGGGAGGAGGCGGACGATGGACTTATTTGACGATAGCGCACAGCATCTGCCGCAGCTCGGCTTCCGCCTGCAGCGGCTCGAGGTCTACAACTGGGGCACGTTCGACGGCGAGGTCTGGACGCTCGACCTCGCGGGCGCGACGTCGCTCCTGACGGGCGATGTCGGCTCGGGCAAATCAACGCTCGTCGATGCCATCATCACGCTCCTCGTGCCGCCGCGCCGCGTGACGTACAACAAGGCGGCCGATGCGAGTGCGAAGGAGCGCTCTCTCAATTCCTATGTGCGCGGCTACTATGCGCACCATTCGACGTCTGAGGGCGGCAGCCGTCCCGAGGCGCTGCGCGACAAGAACGAGTACAGCGTGATTCTCGGCGTCTTTGCCGATGAAAACTATGGCCGCACCGTCACGCTCGCGCAGATTTTCTGGTACAAGACCGAGAGCGCCGCGACGCCCGCGCGCCTCTACGTGCTGGCCGACAAGACGCTCTCGATTGCCGACCGTTTCTCGCGGATCAGCGACATGCGGGCACTCCGGCGCCGCCTCGAGGCCGACGACTTCATCCATACCTACGACGATTATCCGCTCTATGGCCGCGATTTCTGCAAGCGCTTCGGCATCCGCCAGATGCAGGCGCTCGACCTGTTCCAGCAGACGATTTCGCTGAAGAAAGTCGATTCTTTGACGGCGTTCGTGCGCGCGAACATGCTCGAGCCGCCCGATGCGGAAGGGCTCGTTGCAGGACTTTTGCAGGAGTTTTCCGACCTCGAGGCCGCGCATACATCCGTCGTCCGTGCCCGCGAGCAGCAGCGGCTGCTGACACCTGTGCGCGAGGCCGGACGGCGCTATCGGGCGCTTGAAAGCAGCCGCGCCGAGGCCGAGCAGATGATGGCCGCGCTGCCCGTCTGGATGGCGCAGCAGGATGCAGCGGCTGTGCAGGAACTGCGCGGAAAGGAAGCCGCCGCGCATGACGCTCTTTCTGAGGCGCAGAGCAAGCTCCAGTCCGAGCAGCAGGCCGCCGAAGCCGAACTATCAGATGTCCGCACGAGCCTTGCGCAGAATGGCGGCGCACGCCTGACGGCACTGCAGGGCAAGATTGCGGCCGCGCAGGAAAAGCAGGCCGCACGCGAGGAAGACCGCAAGCGTTATACGGCGCTCGCGGAGTCTCTCGGCCTTTCGGTGCCGGAGGATGCGGCTTCATTTTCTGCGCAGGCCGAGCGCATCACGGCCATCGCGAAAGAGCAGGAAGAAGCGCTCGACGCTATCGGCGGCGACATCGCCGACCAGCAGGGCAACCTCAAAGAAGTCACGACGCTCATCAGCCGGATCGAGGGCGAGCTTTCGTCGCTCGCCAGCCGCCGCTCGAACATCCCGACGGCCTACGTGCGCCTGCGTGACGAGCTTGCGGACGACCTCGGCCTCGCGGCAACAGAGATGCCGTTTGTTGGCGAGCTTTTGGAAGTCAAGCCCGAGGAAGCGGCATGGGAAGGCGCGCTCGAGCGCTTGCTGCATGGCTTCGGCCTTTCGCTGCTCGTGCCCGAGGCGCATTATGGCGAGGTCGCCGACTGGATGGAGCACCACCGGCTCTCCGTGCGGCTCGTCTATTACAGCGTGGCCGATGGCGGCAAGGCCGATGATTTCGACAGCCTGCCCGACGACGCGGCCTGCCGCAAATTGAGCATCCGCCGCGAGAGCCCGCTCGCGCCGTGGCTTACGCAGGAGCTCGCGCACCGCTACGCGCATCACTGCACGGAGAACCTGCGCGACTTCCGCCGCACCGACTACGCCATCACGCGGGCCGGGCAGGTCAAGACGGGCGGCCGCCGCAACGAAAAAGACGACCGCCATGCCATCGACGACCGCCGGACGTATGTGCTCGGCTTCTCGAACCTGCGGAAAGTCGAGGCGCTCAAGGCCGAGCGCGAAGATCAGGAACTCGAGAAAAAAGACATCCAGTCTCTGATTCGAAAGGCAAAGACGCGGCAGAAGAAGGCCCGCACGATGGCGGATGCCGCCGCGCAGCTCGCGGGCTTCTCGTCGTTCGACGCCATCGACAGCCCCGCCGTCGCGCAGGCCATCGCAAAACTCCGCGACGAGGAGCAGGCGCTGCGCGAGGAAAACCGCGTCTACCATGAACTGCGCCGCAAGGAGGCCGCGCTGCAGAATCAGCTCGAAAGCCTGCGGCAGGCGGCGGCCGACCATGCGAAGCAGCTCGCGCGCAGCGAGCTCGTGCTCGAACAGCTTGATGCGGCGGCCGCAGCCGACCAGGCCGAGCTTTCGCGTATGGACGCCCTCGCGCTTGCGAAGGCGGCGCCGCTGCTCGCGGCACATGCCGAGGGTGCCTGGGGCAACCGCACGTTTTCCCATGAAGCGCGGCAGGAGCTCCAGAACCTCTACCAGAACCATCTGGCTGACGCGATGCGCGAGGCGCAGCAGGCCGTCAGCGGCGAGACGAGCGCGCTCGCCGCGGCGATGGAGTCGTTCAACCAGACGTTCCCCGAGCTTGCGCGCGACCTCGCGCCGCGTCCTGAGGCGCTCGCCGAATACGAGGCCGTGCTCGACCGGCTCGAGCGCGACGGCCTGCCCGCCTACGAACAGCGCTTCCGCGAGCTCCTGCAGGAGAACACGATTCACCAGATGGCGCTTTTCTATGCGAATCTGAAACTCCGCGCGAAGGACATCCAGCAGCGCATCGGCCGCATCAATGCGTCGCTCCGGGAAATCGACTACAATCCCGGCCGCTACATCGAGATTTCCTGCGTCCATACGCATGTCCGCGCCGTGCAGGAATTCCGCCGCGCGCTCGACGCTTGCATGAAGGAGGACGCGGCATTCGAGGACGTCGCAGCACTCGCGCGCCGTCTGCGCGCCGACACGGACGAAGACGCCCGCTGGCGCCGCGAGGTCGTCGATGTGCGCAACTGGTTTGATTTCGCCGCGTCGGAATGCTGGCGCGAGACGGGCGAGGAATACGAGCACTACACGGACTCGGGCGGCAAGTCCGGCGGCCAGAAGGAAAAGCTCGCCTATACGATCCTCGCGGCGAGCATCGTCTACAACTTCGGCCTCGAGGGCAGCCGCTTCGAAGGCGAGCAGAGCTTCCGCTTTGTCGTCATCGATGAGGCGTTCCTCAAGAGCTCCGACGCCTCAGCGCAGTTCGGCCTCGAGCTGTTCCAGAAGCTCGACCTCCAGCTGCTCGTCGTCACGCCGCTCCTCAAAATCGCGACGATCGAGCCCTACGTCGAGCGCGTCGGCTTCGTCTGGCAGGACGACGCGCAGCACCGCTCGTACCTGCGCAACATCCGCATCGAAGAACTCGAGTCATAAGAAAAAGCCTTCCCTTAGGGGAGGCTTTTTCTTTACATCACAATATGTTTCCCGCCAATATACCTTGGCTGCCAATACGAATTCGACAGCGCGTCGATGCGCACGCCCTTGCTTGAGCTCGCGTGGATGAACTCGCCGCTGCCGAGGTAGATGCCGCAGTGCGACGGCCCCGGCTCGTACGTCGTGAAGAAGACGAGGTCGCCGGGTTCGAGCTGGCTCGTGCTCTTCGTGCGCGTGCCGAGTTTGTACTGGTCGTCGGCGAGGCGCGGAATGGAGATGCCGTTCTTTGCAAAGACGTACTGGAGGTAGCCCGAGCAGTCGAACGCCTTCGGCGTCGTGCCACCGAAGCTGTAAGGCGTGCCGATGTAGTTCTTGGCCGTCTGGATGATGGAATTCACCTTGCTGCGCGGCAGGATCGGCACGTTGTTCGGCGCGAGCGGGCCTTTGACGGCCGGTGCCGGCTCGCTCTTTGGAGCGGGCGGCTGGATGTCGATGCCCCAGGTCTTCGTGCTCTTGACGCTCTTGAGCGCACGCCAGGTCGCGGCATTGACGACGCCCGTGACATGGATGTTCTGGTCGCGCTGGAACTGCGCGACGGCGCGCTCCGTGCCGCTGCCATAGACGCCGTCGGCCGAGCCGGGCGCGTAGCCGATTTCCATGAGCTTCTGCTGCAGCAGCATGACGTCGTGGCCGTGCGAGCCGGTCTTGAGCGTCGGCGAGGCGAGCGTCGTGCTCGTCGTGACGAGCAGCGAGATGCCGAGGAGCAAGAGAATTTTTTTCGCGAAACGGTGCTTCTTCATGGCGGTGGTTCCTTTCCCCGAAACAAGCGGAAAGAATCAGGCTCAGCCGTGCAGGACGTGGTCGAGGCCCTGCTGCATGAGCGTGACGACGTGGTCGTCGTCGAGCGAATAAAAGGCTTCCTTGCCCTCTTTGCGGAACTTCACGAGGCGCGCGCCGCGCAGCACGCGGAGCTGGTGCGAGATGGCGGACTGGCCCATGCCGAGCGCTTCGGCGATGTCGCAGACGCAGAGCTCTTCCTTCTGCATGAGCAGGGACAGCAGCTTGATGCGCGTGCGGTCGCCGAGCACTTTGAAGACTTCGGCGAGGCGCAGGCTCGTCTCGTCGTCGGCTTCGTGGAGCCGCGCGAGCTCGAGGGCGGTCGGATGCGTCTGGTGGATTTCGCAGACGTCATCCTGGGCAGGATTCTTCATGGATTGCTTTCATTCCTTTATTGCTTGTTATTCTTCATCATACCACGGATTTCCTAGTTCTTGCTATGGAATGTGAAAGAAAATTTTCGGCCGGGAGAGATGCAGGCGATGAGTGGGAAGTCCGCGCGGTCGATGCGTGCGCAGACATTGACGCGCGGGTCGGCGGGCAGATTCTTTTTGACGATTTCAAGCTCGCCCATGTAGCGGCCGGCCTGCTCGTTGTCGATGGTCACGACGCCGCGCGGGCGGGCTTCGGCTGCTTCGGGTGCGATGGTCGCATGGGCTTTCGTGATGATGCCGCGGCTCTCCTGTGCGCGGATGGCGTCGCGCGCCTCGTCGATGCGCGAGGTGAAGACGTGGGAGAGCAGGCGGCGGCTCGCGTCGTCGTCGGTCAGGAGCTCGGCTTCGAGCGTCACGCAGTCGTCGCGCAGGCGGCCGAGCGACTGGATTTCTGCTGGTGTCGGCAGGCTGTCGGCGAGAAAGACGGAGTCCGTGCCGAGCGCGACGAGATGGCGTGCCGCGCGCCCCGGCGTCATCGTGCGGTGCGCTTCGAGCGTCGGCAGCCCTTCGCCGAGCGGGCCGCGCCGCTTGCCGCCCTGCGTCGTGACGAAGGCACCGACATGGATGCCGAGGCGGTGCAGGAGCGCGTTCTGCTTGATCAGCGTCATTTCGCTGAGGCCCGTGCCGACGCGCGGATAGAAGTTGTGCAGTGCGTCGATGCGCGAAAAGTCTGTCTTGCAGGCATCGAGCTGGTGCAGCAGGTCGCGCGTGATCGTCGAGGCATTGAGCTGGATGCGCAGTTTCTGGCTGTTGTGGCTGATCTGCGCGATTTCCTCTGGCGAAAATCCATAGTCGAGCCGGATCGTCGTGATGCCGAGCATGCGGAATGCCGAGGGGCGGAACTCTTTGAGCCCGAGTAAATCGAGCGTTTTCGGACTGACGTCGGAGATGACTTCCATGTGATGCGCGCGCGTCGCGCCGAGCAGCGTGCCGATTTCTTTTTTGAGCGCATGCGTGTCGCTCTCGGGGATGTGCAGCGAGGTGAAGACGCGCGTGACGCCGGCGGCAGCCGCCGTCTCGATGAGCGCGAGATTTTCGTCGGGCGTGTTGTCGAGGCCGGGATAAATGGAAATGCCATTTTGCAAAAAATCACACCCTTTCCGAAAGAGAAGACGGGTCGTCTGTTGTTTCGATGGGATCGTCGAAACCGATGATGAGCGTTGCGACGAAGCCGCCGATGTAGGCGCAGACGAGGCCGAGGAGGTAAATGGGAATGTTGTCTGTCGCGGCTGCGAGCGGCAGGCCGCTGATGCCGAGCGTCGCCGCACCGACGCCGAACGCCGCCTGTACGGCTCCGCCGCAGGCACCGCCGACGCAGGCGCCGAGGAACGGCTTTCCGAGCGGCAGCGTGACGCCGTAAATCAGCGGCTCGCCGACGCCGAGGATGCCGACGGGGAGCGCCGAGGCGATGATTTTCTTGAGACGCGTGTTCTTCGTGCGGCAATAGACGGCAAAGCTCGCGCCGACCTGCCCGGCGCCTGCCATCGCGAGCACGGGCAGGAGGATCGTGACGCCATAGCGCGCGAGGAGTTCGGCATGGATCGGCGTGAGCGTCTGGTGGATGCCGAGCATGACCATCGGCAGGAACGTGCCGCCGAGAATCGCGCCCGTCAGTGCGCCGCCTGCTGCGATGGAGCCCGTGGCCGTGTTTCCGATGAGGTCGGAGAGCGCGCCGCCGATGGGCTGGAGCACGAGGATGGCGACCGTGCTGGAGACGAGGAATGTCACGAGCGGCGTGACGAAGAGCGAGAGCGCCTCGGGCACGAAGCGCTTGACCTGTTTTTCCACCTGGCTCGCGAGCATGGCGACGAGCAGGACGGAGATGATGCCGCCGCGGCCCGGCACGAGCGCCTCGCCGCCGAGCGTGACGTGCGCGAGATTCGGATGCGAGAGCAGGGCGCCGAGGATGGCGCCGAGCACGGGCGTGCCGCCGAATTCTTCCATCGTGTTGCGGCCGACGAGCAGGTTCATGCCGAAGAAGACCGTCGAGCCCGCGATGGCGAGCAGCTGGAACAGCGGGCCCGTCGTGACATCAGGTGCAACCTTCGCGACGACGTTGAGGCAGCCGCTGATGAGGCCGCAGGCGATGAAGCCAGGAATCAACGGGATGAAGATGCTCGCGATGCGTTTGAAGAACAACTTGACGGGCGTCGCGTTCTTTGCGCGGATTTTGGCGTGGAGCGCTTTGCCGTCGCCAATCTGGGGGCGGTCATCGGGCGTGGCGGCGTTTTCTGGTGCAGATTTTTTCTCCGACGTGGCGGGCGCGGAGGCAGCCAGCAGCTCGTTGAGCGCCGCCGTGACACTCTCCGCCTTGCCGGGGCCGAGGATGACTTGGAGCTCCGTGCCGCTCGCATTCGTGCCGAGCACGCCGGGGAGCCCTGCGATGGCGTCCGCGAGGCCGTCTGGGATGCCGGCCGCTTCATCAAACGAAAGCCGCAGCCGCGTCATGCAGTTATAGGCGCGCAGGAGCGACGGGCGGCCGCCAGAGTTTTCGAGCGCCGCGAGCACGCCGCTGGCAATCTGTTCATTTTCCGTCATGCACGGAGCCTCCTTCGTTCTTCTCGTTCATCGCCGCGCGCAGGCGGCCGTGATTTTGTTCGAGCAGCGCCTCGCAGCCCGCGATGTCCCTGCCGGTCAGTACGCGCAGGATGGCGACCTTCGCGCGGCCGTCTGCGAGCTTCAGCGCTTCGGCGGCCGTCTCGCGCGAACATTCCGCGACCTCCATGACGATGCGCGTCGCGCGTTCCGTGAGCTTCGCGTTTGATGCTTTGACATCGACCATGAGGTTGCCGTATGTCTTGCCGAGCTTCACCATCGCGCCCGTCGATAGCATGTTGAGCACGAGCTTCTGCGCCGTGCCGGCCTTCATGCGCGTCGAGCCCGTGATGGCCTCGGGGCCGACGATGGGCAGCAGCGCGACATCGACATCTTCCGCGATGGCGGCAGGCGACGTGCAGGCGAGCGCGATGGTCTTTGCGCCGACAGAGCGCGCATAGCGCAGCGCGCCGAGCACGTAGGGCGTCCGTCCCGACGCCGCGATGCCGACCGCGATGTCTTTCGCGGAAAAATTCTGCGCTCTGAGGTCGGCCGCGCCGAGCTCGGGGTCATCCTCGGCCCCTTCCTTCGCGCGGAAGATGGCAGGCGTGCCGCCAGCGATGAGGCCGACGATGCGCTCGGGGTCGGTGCGGTACGTCGGCGGGCATTCGACGGCATCGAGGATGCCGAGCCGTCCCGACGTCCCCGCGCCGAGATAGAAGAGCCGTCCGCCCGCCGCAAGCGCGGCCGCGACGAGGTCGACAGCGCGCGCGACATCCGGCAGAATCCGCTCGACCGCGAGCGGCACCAGTTGGTCCTCCGCATTGATGAGGCGTACGAGCTCCTCCGTCGTCACCTCGTCGATGTGCATCGTGCGCGGATTGCGTTGCTCCGTCGCGAGTTTTGAAAGTTCGATCATATCGGGAATCACCTTTTTCTGTTTTTCGTATCGTTCCCTACTAGTATAACACAAATTTTGGCGGCAAAAGAAAAAAGCGGCGCCAGGGCGGCGCCGCAGAAAGAAGGAATGGGCAATCGGGAATCAGTAAGCTGGGATCAGCCCGAGGCTGAGGACTGCCGTCATGACGACGATGCAGATGATGTAGTAGACGAACCACGGAACCGCGTCCGTCCGGATCAGCTTGCCTTCGACGCCGGAGATGCCGGTCGTTGCGCAGACAGCGACGATATTGTTGATGCAGATCATATTGCCGATGGCGCCGCCCTGGTTCTGGAGGGCGACGATGGCGATCTGCGGGAGATTCAGGATGGTTGCCGTCTCAAACTGCAGCGGCGTGAACATGATGTTCGAAACCGTGTTGGAACCGAACATGAAAGCGCCGATACTGCCGATGATCGGGGAGACATAGAAGAAGTTTTCGCCTGCGAGGTCGGCCATGCCGTGTGCCATCGCGAGAAGCATGGATTCGTAGCCTGCTGCGTTCGCATTCGAATAGCGATAGATGTAGACGAGCGCGAAGCCGAACAGCAGGGCGATGAACGCGCCGTAGACCTGACGGCCCGAAGCGACGAACATGTGCTTGACCTGCGAGCCGTTCAGCCCGTAGAGCATGATGCCGATCAGAACGACGAGGATGAAGGGCGCGATGCCCGGGTTGTTGACATACTTGAACGACCAGACGGCGTTCTCGACGCCGAGGATGCCATTGATGGAGACGGAGAAGCTCTGCACGATGGGCTTGAGACCAATCTGCGGGATACGCGTCAGGACGAGCCAGAGCGAGATGAGAAGGTACGGTGTCCACGCCTTCAGGAGCGACATGTGGGAAGAAGTATCCACTTTGTCGCCGCCCTTCTCTGCGGCTTTGGCCTGCTGCGATTCAAAGCGCCAGACATCTTTCGGCATCAGGAAACCAGTCTTTGCAGCACCGAGCAGCACGAAGACCGTGATGGCAGCAGCGGCGAGCGACGTGATTTCGCTACCGATGAAGCGTGCGAGCGGCAGCGAGAACAGCGAGAAGCTGAACGCTGCGAGCAGGCAGAACGGGAGGACGGGGACAGCATCGGAGAACTTGTGGTTCTTGCCGAACTTCTGCGTCGTGATGCCGACGACGAGGAAGATGATGATGAAGGCACCAAGATCCATGCCGAGCGCCGAGATGAACGAGAGCGAGAGCAGCCAGTTGTCTGGCGAGATGCCGAGCGTCGGCAGGACGTCATTGACGCAGGCGAACGCGGAGTTCGTCGGCGTGCCGGCGGCACCGAACGGCACCGGCGTCGAGTTCAGGATCAGGCAGCTGATCGCGGCTGCCATCGGCGGGAAGCCGAGGCCGATGAGGAGCGGCGCTGCGATGGCGGCCGGCGTGCCGAAGCCTGCCGCGCCTTCGATGAAGCCGCTGAACGCGAAGCCGATGATGACGAGCTGAATGCGGGCATCTTCGGTGATGCCGTTGAACATGCCCTCGATGCGGCGCATCGCGCCAGCTTCTTTCAGCATGTTCATCAGGAGGATGGCACCGAAGATGATGAGAAGCGTGTCAATGGATCCGAGGAAGCCGGTGACGGTGTAGGAGACGATGTGCTGGACATCCATCTGCCAGTAGAACAGGCCAATGATGACGATGGAAAGCCATGCAATCGGCAGTGCTTTCTTTGCCGGGACATTGAGGACGACCGTCATGAAGATCGTCAACAGGATCGGGATTGCTGCGATGAGCGCGAGCATGAGATCAACTCCTTCTCTTGTGTGGAAGATTACCCATACGGAGAAGCGCGGAGGAAACGACCGTCGCTTCCCACTAGCTCGTTTGCCTGCGAGCTTTCTAAAGAGTCAGCCTAATGAAACAATTTCATTATACGTTATAAACGGGAGCAACGTCAACTGAAAAATACAAAATAATATGCAAAATAATGAAAAAACTCGAAAACAGGTCTTTCGGGCAAGAAAAAAGCTCCCTCGGGAAAGGGAGCCACAGTCATTGCAGGAGGCCGAGCACGCCGCTGGAATTCTGGTTTGCCTGCGCGAGCATGGCCTGGGCGGACTGCGCAAGGATATTGCTCTTGGTGTAGTTCATCATTTCTTTCGCCATGTCCGCATCGCGGATGGTCGAGTCGCTGGCCGTGAGGTTTTCCGTGGTGTTCACGAGGTTCGAGGCGGTGTAGTCCATGCGGTTCGCCTCAGAGCCGAGCGTTGTGTTGCTGTAGAGCAGGTACTTGATGGCCTGATGGACATTGCCGAGGAAGGCGCTGGCTTTTTCACGCGTATCGACGGTATGGTCTTTGTCAAACTCGACGAAGCGGGCGGGATATTTCCATTCTTCCTCGCGCCATTTCTGGCGTCGTTCGGCTTCGCTCTGGCAGTTCGAGTAGTCAGAAGAATACGTCGTCGGATAATCGCCATCCTCCGGCTCGATGCCCCAACCGTCATTGGCACCCGGAAAAAGAATCGAGAGCGTTGTGTTCGGCACGATGACGGCCGTGTCCTGGCTGCCCTTGTTGCTCGACTGGATTTTCAGCAGCTGCTCGGGCGTCTTCAGTGACACGGTATCCGTGTCCATGGCACCGATGACGCCGTTCATCAGGGTCATGGTCGGAGAAACTTCATATGTCGGCCAGTTGTGCTTCGAGATGGTGAATTTTCCTGTACTAGCATAATAATTCAAGTCGATATGGTGTTTTGCCGCGATATGAGCTGTGCCATCAGATGAACGCGACAATCCTGAGAGCGATCCCGTGGAACCAGAATACTCGGGATTCATGGCACCGGCGGAAACGATGCCGTCAAAGACGGCCTGTTCGAGGTCTTTCGGCGTCTTGACATCGCCGACACCGATGATGTAGCACATTGGTTTCGGGTCTTTCGTGCTGCGTTCGCCGACATAGAGATGCGAGGTTGTCGTTTTGGCATCGAACTCGATGGCGACATACTGATCGCATTCATCGCAGCGCAGTGTAAAGCCGACGCCGTCAAGCCCTGCCGGGGGATTCGTCGTCGTTTGGAACAGCGTGGAAAAATCGATGTCGGAAATCGAAGTGTCGCTATCGACAAATGCGAATTTTGTAAGCCCAGTGCCTGGCTCGGTCTTGATGGTTCCAAGGCGTGCAACGCCGGTGCTCGGATCGACGCAGGCGACCGATGTGCCAACGCCGGGAACGGAAGTGTAGGCCTTGGTGAAGGAGACGCTGGCAATATTGGTAGAAGAGCTGGTGGCGACGATGCTGCCTTTTGATTTGTTGAAAATGAGGCCCACATTGTTTGTATAAGTAAAAGCGACGGAATCGAGGCTTCCCGTGGTCTTGTTCCAGACGGCGGTGCCGATGTCGGGCACGTATGTATAATCTGTACCGACGACAGCGCTGCTGATGTCATAAAGGCTGCCTGGCGTGATGTCAAGATACCGTTCCTGCACCGGCGTATATGCACCTGCGGAATTGTTCAGCACAGTGAGCGCAATGGTCGGTTTTGGATTCTCGTGGAATGGCGCGTCAGCATTGAACCACGGTACGGTATGCTGCGTGGAGCGCACCTGATCCAGCAGGTGGATGCCGTTGTATGTCGTCTGCGTCGCGATGTCGTCCGTCTGGTCGAGCAGCTGCGAGATCTCCTTGTTCAGCGTCGTGCGGTCTTTGTCCGTGTATGTGTCATCCGACGCCTGCATCGTGCGCACGGCGACCTGCTGCATGAGGCTGACCTGCTCGTCGATGGCCTTCGAGGCGAGCATCAGCATGTTCTTGCCCGTCCGCACGTTCGTTGTCGCCTGGTCGAGCGCGCGGATGTTCAGCCGCATTTTTTCCGAGATGGAGTATTCGGAGGCGCCATCGCCTGCACCGACGATCTTCTGTCCCGTGCTGAGTTTCTTTCCCTGCTTGGAAAGCGATTTGTCGTTCTTCTTCAATTCGCCGAGCGCTGTCAGCGCTGCGATATTATTTTGGATTTTCATGGTGGATCCTCCCTGTCGCCGACGTCATGCCCCCTCCATGGAAAGCCTGCTTATTTTATATATCGAATGAAATTCGAAAAAAAGGTTCAATCACAAAACTTGTGGGATTGAATAGTTTCGAAGAATAATTCATGTTGTCAAAAAAGAAGACATCCGCTAAGATGTGGAAATGCATATCGACAATGTAAATCCACACAAAGGAATGTCCTCTCCATGGA
>JALEZZ010000073.1 GCA_022773585.1 Selenomonas sp.
TGGCTAGAGTAGAAGCAGAAATCACTTGCACGGACTCCTTTGCGAAGGCAGTTTGTTTAGCAGCTTCTACTATAGCAGAGCGTGCAAGTGATTTCTTTTTTTCATGCTGGCTTACCCACAGTTATGGGAGAAGCCTCCAAAGTTCAAGGATTTTTCAGGGCTCCATAGGCTTCTTGAGTGCATCGAGGCCGGCGAAAGCAAACGTGACACGCGCGCGATGGAATGCGTCATCGTGCAGGATGCGCATCGGCGTCTCTGCATCGCTGATGGGAAAGAAATTCGTGAGGTTCAAGAGGAGGACGGGCGCCATTGTGCTGACGATGGCGCTGTAGAGCACGGGATCGTCCGTTTTGCGACCGAGGTATTCGGAAAATATCTTGCAGAGCCAGGGAAATTTCGTCAGGGCAAGATGACGGAGAATCGGCGTGAACGCTTTGGAATTGCTCAATGCCTCGCGCAGCCAGATCTGGATGGCGCGAACCTCGTCATTCGAGCGGCTGTGTTCCGGCCGCATGGACCAGAGCACGAGGCCGAAGAAGGTTTCGAGTTTTTCACGCGGCGTGCGCGAAGACTCTGCGATGTCCTGGAGCATCGTCTGGCTGATGATGCGGTCATGGATGCGGCAGATCATCGCCTCGTACAGGCCGTCGCGGCTGCCGAAGTGGTAATTGACAGCCGCGAGGTTCGTCCCCGCCATCTGGCAGATTTCCTTGCTCGTGACGGAGGCAAATCCTTTCTGCGCCGTAATCTGCTCCGCGCAATCGAGGAGCTTTTCGCGCGTCGCGCGGCCGTCCTCGCGTTGTTTCGGTTCCTGTTTCATTATGAACTCCCTTCGCAGTTACAATCATAGAATACGACATGGCCTGCCTCCGACGCACCCCCAGTCGCCTCTGGCGACAGCCCCCTCGGAGAGGGGGCCAGAAGGGAGATTATGCCGTCTTGTGACGGAACAACCAGCCTGCCGCTGGAATCGTCACGGCGCCAATCAGGAACATCGGCAGGAAATCCCAGCGCACATCAAAGAGCGTCGCGCCTTCGAGGTAGATGCGGCGCACGGCGTCGATGGCGAAGCGCATCGGGTCGATGTACGTGAACGCCTGCAAGACCTGCGGCATGTTCGCGATCGGCGTCGCCATGCCTGAGAGCAGCGCCATCGGAATCATCAGAACGAGCACGTAGATGAGCACCTGCTGCATGTTTTCGGAAATCGCCGAAATCGAGAGTCCGATGCCCGTCGAGCTGACCATGAAGAAAATGAGCGTCCAGATGATAGCAGGGAGCGAACCCGCGCAGGGAATCTCAAACCAGAATCGAGCGATGAAGAAAATGGCCACGGCCTGAAAGAGGCCGACAAGCACGGGTGGCACCGCCTTGCCAATCAGAATCTGCGACGGGTGCAAAGGCGTCACAAGCAACTGGTCGAACGTCCCCTGCTCGCGCTCCTTTGCGATCGACATGCCCGCAAGCAACATGACCTGCGTGAACGAAATCATGGCCATGAGGCTCGGCACAAAGTTCCATTGCGTCTCCTGGTTCGGAACATACCACGTCCGCGCTTCGATGGTGATGCCGCTACCGCCCGTGCGCTTGGCGTTCCATACTTGGACAATCTGGTTCACGTACCCCGTTGCGAGGCCGGCAATCGAGCTGTTTCGGCCATCAGCAATGACCTGCACGGGTGCCTGCCCGCCGCGCTCGATGAGCTCGTCAAAATCCTGCGGAATCACGACGGCGAGCAAAATGTCGCCGGAGTCAATCCAGTCCGCGACCTCCGGAGGATTCGAGAGCGTCACGACGCGGTCGAACGCTGGTGCCGCGTCGATGTGCGATACGAGGTCGCGTGCAAGCGCGCCATGCGATTCATCGACGACGGCATACGGCACTTCTTCGAGGTTGTAGTTCGCCGCATAGCCGAACAAGAAGCCTTGCAGAATCGGCGGAACGATGAGCATGAATTTCAAGCGCGGGTCTTTGACGAGCGCGATGAGTTCTTTCTGGCAGAGAAAGAACAGCTGCTGCAGATAGAGCCTCATCCTTCCACCTTCTTTCGCGTCAGACGATAGGCGATGCACATGAAGAGAACGGCATAAAGGGCGAGAATCGCCGTGTTCTTCGCGATGAGCGGCCAGTAGTTGCCCGCAAGCAGCAGCGATTTCATGAGTTCGAGGAAATACGTCATCGGCAGGAAATGGCTGACAACGCGGATGCCGATGGGCTCCGAATGCAGGTCGAACATGAACCCCGACAACATGACTGTCGGCAGAAAGCTGATGATTAGCGACATCTGGCATGCAAGCAGCTGGTTCTTCGTCAGCGACGAAATCACGAGGCCGAGCGAGAGTGCGATGATGAGATAGAGCATCGACTCGCCGAGAATCAGCGCCATCGAACCGCGCATCGGCAGGTCGTAGAGCACGCGCCCCGCGACGAGGCAGAGCAGCATGCCGCCCATCGCGACGACGAAATACGGCACGACTTTCGCGAAAATGAGCTCGTAGATGCGCACCGGCGTCACGAACAGCGACTCGAACGTGCCGCGCTCCCATTCGCGCGCCATGACCATCGCCGTCAGGAACACGCCGCTGATCGTCAGCACCATCATGAGGATGCCTGGCACGAAGAACCAGGTGCTCGTATTCGCATCATTGAACCAGACGCGCGAGACGACCGTCGCCTGCCCGATGCCGGACGACGCCGCACGCGTTGCCGCCCAGGCCAGCACGGCACCCTGCACATAGCTCTGCGCTGACATCGCTGTCGTCGCATCGCCGCCATTCAGGATGATCTGGAGCGAGGCGTCGCCTTTTGCGAGATGTTCCGTGAACTCGTGCGGCACGCGCAAGATAGCCGAAACCTCATGATCTTTCAGCATCTGCTCGGCTTCGGGCATTGCATGGACGAAGACCGGCGAAAAATATTTCGATCCCTGCGTGAACGAAACCATCGAGCGCGCCGTCGGCGACGTGTCCTCGAGCACGACGGCCGTCGGCACATTCTCAACATCGAGCGACATGCCGTAGCCGATGATCAGAATCAGCATGAGTGGCAGCACGACGCCCATGAGGATGCTGCTGCGGTCACGGACGAGTTCGAGGAATTCCTTCCAGACGAGCGCCAAGAAACGACGGATCATGCGCCTTTCCTCCCCTCTTCTTCCTGCTTTGCCCGCGATTGCTCGACGATGGCGATGAAAATCGCATTCATGTCGGCGTCGGGCATCTGCATGCGCTCGCGAATTTCGGATGGACTGCCGAGCACGAGCATCTCGCCGTGATCCTGAATCATCATGCGGTCGCAATACTCCGCCTCGTCCATGAAATGCGTCGTGATGATGATCGTCGTGCCTTTCGCTGAAAGGTGCGCAATCTGCTGCCAGAACGTGCGGCGGGCCAGCGGATTGATGCCGCTCGTCGGCTCATCGAGGAACAGAATCTTCGGCCGATGAATCAACGCGGCCGCCATCGAAAGGCGCTGCTTGTAGCCGCCGGGCAGCTCGCCCGCCACATGGTCGGCACGATCCGTCAGGTCGAATTCTTCCATGACTTCCTGAATGCGCTCTTTGAGTTCGAGCGCCGGGATGCCGTACGTGCCACCGAAAAAGCGCAGATTCTCGTAAACGGTCAGCTGGCTGTAGAGCGAAAACTTCTGCGCGACATAGCCGATGTTGCGCCGCGCCTCCGTGCGCGCCGTGCGAAGGTCGACACCTGCAACGCTGAGCTTCCCCGACGTCAGCGGCAGCAGGCCGCAGAGCATGCGGAACGTCGTCGTCTTGCCCGCGCCATTCGGCCCCAGAAGGCCAAAGACCTCGCCGCGATGGACGTCGAAAGAGGTGTGGGAGACGGCCGTGAAGTCGCCGAATTTTTTCACGAGGTCGCGGACGGTAATGTCGATAGTAGAGGATTGTTCGTCACCAAGGCTCTCCCTCTGGGAGAGCTGGCGCCCGCAGGGCGACTGAGAGGGTAGCGACGTTTGAGATTTTCGATTTCTTTTCTCTTCGTCTTCTTTCAGCAGAATCATGAATGCGTCTTCGAGACGCTCCTCAGATGGTGTTGCCGCAGGGAGTTCTGGATGTTCCGAAAGGAACGCGACCTCGCCGCCCGCTTTCCGCGTGATGAAGTGAACTTTGCCGCAGACGGGAACGGCATCCGTGATGCCGGGGTCATCCAAGAGATGGCTCTGGAGCATCCGCATCGGCATCGCTGTCGTCGGCGCGATGTCCATGCAGCGGCCGTCCGCGATGTGGCGCAGCTCCTCCGGCGTGCCAGACGCGAGGATGCGGCCATGATTGAACACATGCACGGTCTGGCAGAGCGCCGCTTCATCCATATATGCCGTGCTCACGAGCACGGAGAGATGTTCCTGCTTCGTCAGCGCCTGGAGGATTTCCCAGAGCTCGCGGCGCGAGAGCGGATCGACGCCGACGGTCGGCTCGTCGAGGATCAGGAGCTTCGGCGAGCGCACGAGCGTGCAGGCGAGGCCGAGCTTCTGTTTCATGCCGCCTGAGAGCTTGCCCGCGAGACGGCCTGTGAACGCTGCAATCCCCGTCATTTCGAGCAACCGCGCAAAGCGCGATTTCCGCACGTCCTGTGGCACGCCGTGGAGGTCAGCATAGAGCGTCATGTTTTCAGCCACCGTCAGATCCTCATAGAGACCGAATTTCTGCGGCATATAGCTCAAAATGTCCTGCACGGCCTGTGCGCCCGCCGCCACGTCCATGCCGCCAACCGTGAGCCGTCCCTCGTCCGCATCCATAAGACCGCAGACAAGCCGCAGGAACGTCGTCTTTCCCGCGCCATCCGGCCCGACGAGGGCTGTGAGCTCGCCAGTGCGGACAGAAAGGTTGATGTGGTCGAGCGCCGTGACAGCGGGCATTTTCTTTGGATGGAAGGTTTTTACAAGCCCTGCGGCCTCGACGATTGTGCCTGCCATCATGACGTCCCCTTTCTCTCAATCACAGCGCAATCTTCACCGTCGCCGGCATACCGAGGCGCAGCACGTTGTCATCGTCATCGACATAGACGCGCACCTCGTAGACGAGCGCCGTGCGGAGTTCATCCGTCTGCACCGTTTTCGGCGTGAATTCTGCCGTGCTCGAGATGTAGCCGACCTGCCCGGCAATCGGCTCTGTCTGGCTGTCGATGTAGACGTCAGCCGCCTGCCCCTCGTAGACCTTTCCGAGATTGGTCTCCTTCACATAGACGCGCACCCATTTCTTATTGAGCAGCGACAGCTTGAACACGGGCGTCGATGCGCTCGCCATGTCACCTGGCTGCAAGATGCGTGAGCGGATTACGCCATCCGCTGGCGCACGCAACTCATACTGCGAGAGCTGGTACTCGAGCCGCGCGAGTTCCTGATTCGAGGCCTCGAGATTTGCCTCGCCGATTGCGATGTCCTCAGGACGCGACCCGTTGATGGCCTCTTCATACGCACTCTGTGCTGCCCCGACTGCCGCCTGCTTTGCCTCGGCGTCATGACGTGCCGTGTCGAGCGTCTGGCGGCTGATGCCCTCGATGTCATCGTAGATGGCCTGATAGCGTGCATACGTGCCCTGCGCATTCGCTGCAGCTGCCTGCGCCTGCTCGTAATTCCGCTGCGCCTGCGCGATTTCCTCACTGCGCGTGCCATTGTGGAGCTTTTCAACTGTGCTCTGCTGGCTGCGGATGTCAGCCTGCGTCTTCGCAATCGAGAGCTCGAGTTCGCGCCCGTCGAGACGTGCGAGCACCTGCCCTTTCTTCACCGTATCGCCCTCATCGACGAGGATGTCCGCGATGCGGTCGCTGCTGCGGAACGCGAGCGACACCTCGCGCACATCGACGTTGCCTGAAAGCGACAGCACCTTCGCCGCCTCCGCCGCCTGCGCGGCCTCATAACGCTGATAGCCAAACGCACCCGCCACGATCAAAAGCACGAGGACGATGACCGCTGCGCCTTTCTTCCCAAACTTCTTCATCTTTCCCACCCCTTGAAAAATTCGTTGCATCTGGAATTTTTGGTTGATTGCATTATATCAAATTCAAATTTGAATTTCAACTAGCGGCGGAAAATTTTTTCTTCAAAGGTTTTTATGCGCACCACGTCGAAAAGAGAAGGCAGATCAAACATTCTGCGCAGAGGTGATTTTCATGAAACCACATCATTTCGTCATCGCCATGGATTCCTTCAAAGGCAGCATCTCATCCATCGAAGGCGGCCGCATCGTTGCAGCGGCCATCCACGACGTCTTCCCGGACAGCGAGACGCGCATCTTCCCGCTCGCCGATGGAGGCGAAGGCACGGTTGACGCGCTGACAGAAGGGCTCGCGGGCAAGATCGTCCCCGTCACGGTCACAGGGCCGCTCGGCGAAAAGGTATCGAGCCGCTTCGGCTTCCTCGCGGAGCACAAGACCGCCATCATCGAAATGGCTGATGCAGCGGGGCTTCCCATGGTGCCCGCCCCGAAGCGCAACCCACTTCACACGACGACATACGGCCTCGGCGAACTCATCCTCGCCGCTGCCGAACGCGGCTGCCGCGACTTCATCATCGGCATTGGCGGCAGCGCGACAAATGACGCCGGCCTCGGCATGCTCACGGCGCTCGGCGCACGCTTCCTCCATGCGGACGGCACGCCTGCCGGCATCTACGGAAAAGACCTTGCAGATATCGCATCTATCGACCTTTCGCATCTTGTGCCCGTAATCAAAGACTGCCATTTTTCGATTGCCTGCGACGTCACGAATCCCCTGACAGGGCCGACTGGCTGTTCCGCCGTCTATGGACCGCAGAAAGGCGCAACACCAGACATCGTCACAAAAATGGACAAGGCCATCGCCGCCTTCGCCGCCCTCGCTGAAAAAGTGCTCGGCAAGACAGGAGCAGCTGAACTGCCCGGCGCCGGTGCTGCGGGCGGCCTCGGCTTCGCGTTCTCGGCCTTCCTCGACGCCGCGCTGAAGCCCGGCATCGACCTCGTGCTCGACCTGCTGAATATCGACGACGCGCTCAGGGAGGCCGACGTCCTCATCACTGGCGAAGGCCGCATGGACGAGCAGACAGCCATGGGCAAAGCTCCCGTCGGCATCGCCCAGCGCGCAAAGCAGCAGAATCCGAAAGCCGCCGCCATTGCCTTTTGCGGCTGCGCCCTCCCCGGCGCCATCGCCGTCAACGACCACGGCATCGACGCCTACTTCCCGATTCTCCACCAGCCCGGCACTGTCGAAGAAGCCATGAAGCCTGACATCACAGAACGCAATCTGCGGCAGACAGCGCTGCAAGTGCTGCGGCTGCTGAACATCAGATCATGAACAGAATCAAAAAAATGGCGTGGAAGCTGCATTCGGCTTCCACGCCATTTTTCACATATTCAGGATTGTCCCGTCGTGCAGCAGGTACAACATGCGTTCACTGATCTTCTTTCCGAGCACGGCGCTGACGGCTTCGCTGTAAAGGTCGACCTGGAGGGCGTAGCGCTTGCGGATTTTTTCGGGGCGCGTGTCGCTGTCAGTCTTGTAATCGACGAGGACGAGCGTGCCGTCAGGTTCTTCGAACAGCAGGTCGATGACGCCCTGGATGAGCAGTGTCTCGCCCTCCCCTGCCGTCGCGTAAAAACGCTTGGCAGGCAGCAGACGGCTGAACGGGAGTTCGCGCCAGATGCGCGCGGCGTGGCGGAGGCGCTGGCCGATGGACGAGGCATAGAACGATGTGACGGCATCCGTATCGACATGCACAGCTTCTTCTTTCGTTAAAAGTTCGCGTTCCACCATGCCTGCGACCTGTTCGCGAATACCAGCAGGCGTGAGTTCGCCTGTGATGTCGATGTACTGCAGGACGCTGTGCATGAGGCTGCCGTATTCGGCGCCTGTGAGGCGCGTCGTCTCTTGCAAAAAACGCGGGCGCTTCCACGGAGACGTCTCCGGCTGTTCCAGCAGGAGCGTGACGCCTTCCGCCTCTGCTTCCTGCGCAGCAAAGCGACGCTTGAGCTCGCTGACGGAGAGCTTCGAAGGAATCTCTTCGAGGCCGTACGACGGATAGCTCCAGGAGAGCAGCGCTTCGACGGCTTCTTTCTGACGGCTTTCGGGGAGCGGCGCATGCGCTTCGACGGCGGCGAGGATGGCATGCTTCTCGCCCTCTGCCGCCTGCGGGTGCACGAGGCTCCCTGTCGGCACGACGGTCAATCGCCAATCCGATGTCTCCTGGTAATCGAGGAAGGCTGGAACTTCTTCTGGAAGATCAGCGCGTGCGCGCAACTCTTTCGCGGCAGGATGATGCAGGAGCGCCATGAGCACCCAGTCGAGCATGTGATCTGCTGAGAGCGGCAGATCATCCGGCAGCGTCGCGTGCGTGCGCTCAACCTGGCGGCCGCAGGATTTCAAAAGGTTGTCGAGCACATTCGGCTTTCCTGCATAGCCGACGAGGATCAAGCGTTCGCGCGCACGCGTGAGTGCGACATAGAGCAGACGCATTTCTTCCGCTTTCGTCTCCTGGATGATCTTCGCCGCCACCGCATAATTTGCAAAAGTCTTATAGCGTACGGCAAGAGCGGCATCGACCGCATATGGGCCGAACCCGTATGTCTTGTGCAACGGAAGAAGCGACTTTTTCGCATCGTCCAGATTGAATTTTCCTCCGAGGCGTGCGACAAAGACAAGCGGGAATTCAAGTCCCTTGCTGCCATGGATGGACATGATGCGCACGACGTCTTCGCTCTCGCCGAGCGTACGCGCGGCAGCGAGATCCGTATTCATGTCCCGCATGCGCTTGACGAAGCGCAAAAAGCGGAACAGGCCGCGGAAATTCGTCGCTTCGTACTCTGCTGCACGGGAGGCGAGCATGCGGAGATTCGCCTGCTTCAGCAGGCCGCCAGGGAGGCCGCCGACATAGTCATAATATCCCGTTTCACGGTAAAGCTGCCAGACGAGCTCCGGCACGCCGAGGCCGCGCGCAAGGTCGCGCCAGCGCGTGAGACGCGCGAGAAAGGAAGCTGCTTTCTGCTGCACGGCCGCATCAATATCCTTTTCAGGTCTTGCGGCCGTGAGCAATGCGGAAAAAATGTCGCCATCCGGGTCCGCGAGGCGCACCATCGCCATCTCCGTCAGCGTAAAGCCGCCAATCGGCGAGAGCAGGACAGCCGCGAGCGGGATGTCCTGCCGCGCATTGTCGAGGACGGAGAGCAGCGAGAGCATGAGCCGAACTTCGGAGGACTCGAAATAGCTTGCGTCACTCGACGTATAGGCCGGGATGTCGTTTTCCTGCAGGACTTTGCGCACGGATTCCGCTCTGCCCTGCTTCGTCGAGCGCATGAGGATGACGATGTCGCGATAGGCGATGGGATGATACGCCTTGTCTTCCTTGTGGTAGACGAGCGTCTTTTCCTGCATGAATTGCCGGATCCGGTCGGCGATGTATTGCGCCTCCTGCTCCAGCGACGTACGCTCTTCCGCATCTTCGTCCTGCTCCCCATCTGCCTCTTCCTCCGGTTCTTCTTCTCCTTCGTCTTTGCAGAGGATGGCGAGTTCCTGGGGGCCGGAGAGCGTCGGACCGTCTGCCGGCGGATAGTCCGGGCCAGGGTGAAGCGCGGCAGCTTCATCATAAGCAAGCTCCATCGTACCGGGCACCATGACCTGCGCAAAGATATCGTTGATGGCCGCGAGCACTTCAGGACGACTGCGGAAATTCTGCGAGAGATCGATACGCTGGCATGTCTCGGGGTGCTTCGGATACTCGACGTACTTGCGCAGGAACAGCGAGGGATCCGCGAGGCGGAAGCGGTAGATGCTCTGCTTCACGTCGCCGACGACAAAGAGATTTGGCGGATCCTGCTTTGTGACGAGCGAGATGATTGTCTCCTGCACGCCGTTCGTGTCCTGATACTCGTCCACCATGACTTCATGGTATTTCTGCTGCAGGGAGAGCGCTACGTCTGACGGCGCAATACGCCCCTCGCGTTCCCGTGTCTCCCGATCGAGCAGGACGGCCAGCGCGAAATGCTCGAGGTCGCTGAAATCCACAATGCCGCGTTCTTTCTTTGCCTGCCGGAACGCTTCGCGAAACGCTTTTGTCAGACGTACGAGCTCGTGCATGTCGGGAGCCACCTGACGCAGGCCATCGAGAAACTCGTCCTGCGTAACAGAAAAATAATGCTTTTCGAGTGTCTGGAATTGTTCTTTGATGGCATTGCGACGCTTTTGAAATGCCTCGCGTTCCTCCTTGCCGAGCACGCTTTCCTTGCCAGAGAGCCTGCCGAATTTCATGGCTGCAAAGGCAGCAGCCATCTGATCCCAATCGTCTGCCTGGGCAGCGGCACGGACAGATCGAAGCCCTGCAATGTCCTTGCGAAATGATGCGGGATAGGCATCGGCACCAGAAGCCTCGACATCGTCAACGAGCGTTGTCATGCTGTCTTCGATGGATTGCAACTGGAGGCGGATGTCATCGAGCACAATCGGATACCAGACCGTATCGGAAAGCCTGGCGTCCGCACCGAGGCTGAAGGCTGCTGCCTGCGCGTCAAGCCAGTCATCCGGGAACGGCTGCGAAAGCGAAAACGCATAGACACGCTCGACAAGTGCATAAAGATCATCATCGCCGCGGTCGTCGCCATAGCCATCGACGAACTCCAGGAACGACGCAGTTCCCTTGTCGTATTCTTCTTCAAACAGCTGCTCGATCACGTCCTGCCGCAGGAGTGCGAGTTCCTGCTCATTTCCGATCCGAAACTCGGGATCGAGGTCGATGGCCTCGAAATGACGCTGCAGGACGCGGATACAGAACTTGTGAATCGTCGAAATCGACGCACCGGACAGCAGCACGAGCTGGCGCTCAATCTGCGCGGCTCGCTTGGGATCCATCTCTGCCTCGAGTGCTTTTTCCAGCGAAGATTCGACGCGCTGACGCATTTCGCGTGCTGCTGCATCCGTGAATGTCATGACGAGCAGCTTGTCCACATCGCAGGCGCCGCCGAGCACCTGCTGGATGATGCGCTCGACGAGCACAGCCGTCTTTCCCGAGCCCGCTGCCGCCGCGACCAAGAGATTCTTGCCGCCTGTTTCAATCGCTTCTTTCTGCCGGGGGGTCCATTCAGGCATCCACATTTCCTCCTTGTTTCCCTTGCTTCGCTTCCCATTCCATCGTATCCATGGCTTCCGCCTCGTCGAGCTTTGTGAGGCGGCGGTACCGGCACCATGCCAGCGTCGGATCAAAGCCGCAAAGGCTCCGATAGAGACAGTATTTGCATGGCGTCATGCCATTTTTTTCGTACGGACTCGCCGCAATATCGCCAGAAAGGATGGCCTCGCCCGTCTTTTCGAGCACACGGTCCACATAATCGATGAGGACGTTGAACTCTTCCTTCGTCTTGACCCGGACACGGTCGTTTTTGTTGATTTCGCCTTTCGTCGTGACACGCACGGGGATGAAGCGTCCCGTCGCGTCGATAGAGCGGATGACTTCGGGATCCGCCAATACCCAGCCCGGCATCCTGAGATCCTTGTCAAATTTCTTGCGAATCTCCTCCGGGCTCGCCTTGACATCTGTGTTCCACCACTTGTATTTGACGAGACAGTATAGGATTGCTGCCGGCAGTCTCTCGTGGTCCTCCGTCCGTGCCAGCAGGTTTTTCGTGACGAGGAGGTACGTGAGGAGCTGGAGCTTCAGTCCATAATAGACATCGAGGATGTTGAGCGCCGCATTTCCTGTCTTGTAATCGACAATGAGGAAATAGCGGCCGCTTTCATCAAAGTCGATGCGGTCGATCTGCCCCGTCACGTCGAGACGGATGCCTTTCGGAAGGTCATATGTGAGCGGCGGCATTGCGCCCGTACCACGGCCGAACATGCGCTCGAACGCCACAGGATGGAACGCGCTCGCGCTGTCCATCTCGATGAGGCGCTGGAGCGAGCGCTCCGCCGTCAGGCCGATCCGCGACAGCAGATGCTCATACGCCTTCGTGCTCAGGAGCAGTTCATTCTGAAGGCGCGGCGCGACCTCCTGGAGCACGCTCCCCACCATCTCGTGGCGCTCGCCCTCGCCGACGTCGCGCCAGCTGCGGCCATCGTCATGCAGCCGCTCTCCGCAGGCACGCAGGCAACTGTGCAGGAGCTTTCCGAAATCAAAAGCATGAAAGCCATGTTCCTGCCGCTCCTGGAGGCGCAAGCCATAGTCCGCGAAATGCTGGAACGGGCAGGCGGAAAATTCCTCAAACCGCGTGACGCTGCCCGCCATGCGGCGCTTCGGCGCAAAAAGGGCGAGTGCGACGAAAACGGGAAGATTCTTTTCCGGTGGTTTCGCGAACAGGCCGGACAGTGCCAGATGGAGCGGAGCCTCCAGTGCCGCTTGTCCTTCCGCCCAGTTGTAAACGTCGCGCCAATACGGCGCCATCGTGCCGCGCTCGCGCAGGCCGCGCAGAGCCGAGGCAAGTCCCGTGACAGATTTTCGTCCGTCCGACAGGCGCAGGACGGCTTCCGGGCTGAGGTCTGACGCCTGCTCGTCCATGTCGGGCTCGAGGCTTTCAAGCGGCAGGGAAAGGAACGGCGCATCTGGCAGAAGCTTCCGGAGGCGGTCGATATAGGCAGAGGGAGCAAGGCCGCTGCCTTCATCATCGGCCAGCGGGTACGACACCCAGAGATGCTCGCCCGCTTCCGTGAAACCACGATAGAGCAGGAATTTCTCAGCGAGGCTGCCGTCAAGGCCGCCCGAAGCAATCTCAAGTCCAGCCTCAGAAAGATGCTGGCGGTCAGCATCGGAAAACAGCCCTTTCTCGCGGCTGCGGCGCGGCATGACGCCTTCGCCCGCGCCGAGGATGTAGATGGCTTTCGCATTCATGAGGCTGTTCTGGTCGAACGAGGCAACCGTCACATAGTCGAGTCCCGGCGGGATGATCTTCATCTCGAGCGCGTCGAGGCCGTCGCCGAGGATGGCCTCGTATTCCTTGCGGCTCATCGCCTCGTCACCGCCTGCTTCGACGAGCTGGTCAAAGAGCTCCAGAAGGTCGTCCCAGACCTGCCGATGTTCCGAAGCCGAGGCGAGGCGCTCACCGCGCTCGCTTTCCTGCATCCAGCGCTCGAGCGTCTCTGGGACGCGCAGTGCTTCGAGAAATGCATAGATGGCCGCCGTATACGCGCGCACGGTCTTCGCGCTTTTCATCTGCTCGGAAAGCGTCTTGAGCGGCGCTGCGGCCTGGCGGCGGATGTCATCAATCTCCGCCAGTGCTGCCGCATCTTTTTCTGCCGCTGTCTCCTCGTCATCGAGCGAATGGCGGCGGAACCACGGCCACGGCTCCTCCATCGTCCATCGGCCTGCACCGCGCACGCCGAACTCGAGCACGTAGTTTTCGAGCTTGTCGATCTGCTCGCGCGTGAGCAGCGAGAAAAAGCCCGTGCGCAGTGTGCGGATGACAGGCTCATAACGCCAGCCATGCACGGCCTCGAGCGCCGAACGCACGAGCTCGGCCAGCGGATGGTGCACGGTCTCGCGCCGCCCGTCGATGAAGAAGGGAATCGCATGATCCTCGAGCACAAGTTTCAGGAGGCCATCATAAACCTCTGGTTCGCGCACGAGAATGCCGATGTCGCGCCAGCGCAGATGTTCCTCGCGCGCGAGACGCAGGATGTCGGCGGCAGCAGCCTCGACCTCGATGCGGCGGTTCGCCGCCTCGACGATCTGGAGCCCTGCGCCCGCCTGCGTCTGTGGACGGATGGGATGATGGAACAGTCCGCGTTCGATGGCCGCAAGCGCCGGAGCATAGAACCGTCCCTCGCCTGCCTGCTGCGGTCCAGAGAGCGGAAGGATCGTCGTCTTTGCCCCGACAGCCTGTGCGAGCTCCCGGAGCTGGAGCATCGTGCGCCAGGAGCGGTTGAACAAGCCTGTCTCCCTGCGATTCTCCGGACTCCCCTGCACAGGATCGAGCGGCATCGTCACGGAGATATCGCAGCCAGCAGCCAGCAGCTCTGCAAGCACCTGACGTTCCTGCGGATTGAAGAAGATGAAGCCATCGACCCAGAACTTCGCCCCCTGGATGAATTTTGACGACGGGAGCTTCTCGATCAGGAGGTTCATCATGTCCTCGGCGTCGTCATAGCGCCCTTTCATCTCCTGTGCGAACGAAGCTTCGAGCAGAGCGAGGTCGCGGAGCTTGTCAGAAAGCGCGTCCTCCGTCTCGGCGAACGCATCCGCCGCCTCGCCGAGCTTTTCTGGCGTGAGCTCATAGCTCTTGAGTTCCTTGAGCGTCTCTGAAAGCGTCGCGCTGAAGCCGCGCTGCCGTGCGGCCCGGCGGAAGAACGCGAGCTCTTTCCCCTGATGGGTGAGGATCTTGCGCAGGAGCAGCCGCCGTCCGACCTCCGTGATCCGCGGCCGCAGCAGCCCGCCCGTGCCCAGGAGCACCTGCCGCGCGAAGCGGCGGAATCCAAAGACATAGGCGCGCAAAAAGCCATCGCCCATGAGCTTTGCCGCGAGCTCGCGCTCGACGCGGTACGTCATGTGCTCGGGGAGCAGCAGGACGCAGGCGGGGCCGATGGGATTTTCTCGCAGCTCCTCTGCGATTTCCCGTTCGCAGAGCGCGGTCTTCCCCGCCCCTGCGCGCCCTGCGATGAATCTGAGCTTTCCAGCCATGGTGAAATCCTTTCTCAAAAAGCGGAACGTCATTCTGAAAGCGTGCCGTGCACGAAGTGTGCCGTGCTGCCTGTCGGCGTCTTCACAACCTCGATGCGGTCGCCGATGCGCGATGCAAGTTCCTCGACATGCGAGATGATGCCGACGACGCGGCCGCCCGCCTGCAGTTTCATGAGTGCTTCGAGCGCCGTGTCCAGCGTTTCCGTGTCCAACGAGCCGAAGCCTTCGTCGATGAACATCGTATCAAGATGGATGCCGCCGACATAACGCGAGACCGTATCGGCAAGCCCGAGCGCAAGTGCGAGAGATGCAAGGAAGGATTCGCCACCGGAGAGTGTCTTCGTCTCCCGCGCCTTGCCCGTATAGGCATCATAAACCACTAAGGCGAGGCCGTCTGTCGAACGGCCATCCGCCTCGCGCCCGCGTTCGAGCTGGTAGCGTCCGCTGCTCATGACGATGAGGCGTTCATTGGCAGCTTCCATGACATCGTGGAAAATCGACTGCTGGATATACGTCTGGAAATGCACGCGATACGGCTTCTCCGCACAGGCAACCTGTGCAAGGCGTCCGACGATGCGGGCTTTCGCTTCGAGGGCAGCCTGTTCCTGCGCGAGCTTTTTGAGCGCGTCGATCGTCTTCTGCTCCTGTGCCAGACGGAGCTCGGCGGTCTTTTCCTCTTCGACGGCCTGCTTCCATGCAGCGCCTGCCGTCTTTGCATCCTCTTTCAGTGCCGCAAGGTCGGGGCGCTGCCGTCCCTCTGTCTGTACAACAGCCTCCTGGCGCTGCGTCTCGTGGCGGAGCTTCTGATCCTCAAAGGCCCGGATATGCCGCTCAACCTTCTCACGATAAGATGCATCGCGCCACGATCCATCAATGGCAGCAGCATAGTCCGCAACGTCAGAAAATCCCTCGGAAACCAGCGCCGCCTCAAAGGCCTGACGCGCCTTTCCAGCCTCTTCGCGCTGGCTTTCTGCGTGCGCACGGCTGCTCCCGACATTGGCACGCGCGCTGGAAAGCGCAACCTGCGCCGCCTGCATGGACTTGCGGGCCGATTCATAGGACGCCTCGAGATCCTGCGCTTTCTTCACGGCCTGGCGATGCGCCTCCTGAACGGCCGCAGCATCTTCTGTGATGCCCTCCGGCAGCTGTTCCCGGGCAGCGGCAAGCTTGCCTGCGAGCGCAGCAGCCGCTGCTGCCTGCTCGGCCTGTGCTGCCTGCCGGGCTGCCAGCGTTGTTTCGGCACGCGAAAGCGCCTTTTCTGCACGCTGCACCTCTGCCAGCGTCGGGACGACTTCTTCCGAGACTGCTGGATGCGGATGCTCCGTCGATCCGCAGACGGGGCACGGCCTCCCGTCTTCGAGTTCCCTTGCAAGCGAAAAAGCCTTGCCCGCACGTTCGAGCAGATGCAGGCGTTCCACTTTTTTCCGCGCCTCGTCTGCCGCCGCCAGCGCCTTTTTCTGTGCGGCAGCTTCCTTTGCCGCTGCTGTTTCAGCTTCTGCTGCCTGCTGCTTCAGCAATGCGAGCACCTGAAGACGCTCCTGCGCTTCGCCGAGCTTCTGGACGCGGAGCTTCGCATCTTCGCGTTCCTCTTTGCCCGCTTCGGCCGAAGCCCAGACTGCCTGCGCATCCGCTGCGATTGCTTCCGCCTTTTTGAGCGCCTTTTCTGCACGCTGCGCATCCGCTGTACTCTTCTTCGCCCGCTTCTCCGCTGCCTCTGCATTTGCTTCCTTGTCAAGAAGCGTCGCTGCCTTTGCCGCCCTTGCGAGGCGCGCACGATAGCCGTCCACGTCTGCCTGTTTCTTCACATCTTCCTTCTGCGCGGCCTCGGCCTTTGCGAGCTTTTCAAACCAGCCATCCAGCACAGATTCATCGGCCAGTGCCTTCTGCGCAGCCGCATTTTTCTCCCCTGCCGCTGCTGCTGCCTCCTTTTTTCCCGTCAGTCCATCGCGTTCAGACTCTGCCTGTTTCTGCAACGCCTCCAGACTTTCTGCGGCCGCCTGTTCCAGCAGTCCCTCCTGCTTGCGCTGATTTTCCTTGCTCTCCTCGAGGATGACACCGGCCCGCGCCTTGAGCTTCTGCTCGAGCACGCCGTATTTCTCCGTATGAAACAACGTCGTCATGAGCTCGCCGCGTTCAGCTGATTTCGCCGTGAGGAAAGAGCGGAACTCCCCTTGTGGCAGCAGCACGACCTGGCGGAACTCGCTGCACTGGAAGCCTGTCAGCGTCTCGATGCGGTCTGTGACTTCCTTCGGATGGCTTGCCACGAGCGTCTCATTCCCGTCTGCGAGCTCGTAGAGAGATGCCTCGCCCTGCGTCTTGTGCTTGTTGCCCTCGACCTGATACGTCGGACGGCGATGGATGCGGTATGTCTTCTCGCCAAGCGAGAACGTGAGCTCGACCTCCGTCTTGACCTTCTTATCCACGAAATCGGAACGCAGCATCGTGCCGGAACGATTCGAACCGCTGGCCTCACCGTAAAGGACGAACGCGATGGCATCGAGGATCGTCGTCTTTCCAGCGCCCGTCATGCCATGGATCAGGAACAGCGTGCTCCCTGCCAGTCCCTTGTCGAAGTCCAGTTCGACGCGCTCCCGATACGGGCCGAATGCCTGCATGACCAATCGATGAAGCTTCATGGCTGCTCCCTCCTCTCGCATTCCATTTCATCCAAACATTCTGCGACCACCTGGCGCTGCTCGTCGCTGAGCTCGTCTCCCTCTGTTGCATCACGGAAGAAATCGCTGAACAGCGTGAGCGCCGACCTTTCCTTCTGCTGTGCCTGGGAGGGCGCGGCGAGCTCGTCAGCGCTCTTCGCCTTCCAGTTCGGCCGCGTCAGCGCGAAGAGGTTCGGATAGATGGCCTGCAGCTTGTCATAGGCATTAAGGATCGTGTCCTTGTCAAGGAGGTCGACGCGCACGTAATCATCATGCGGCAGCGGGTCAAAGCCATCCGTCCGGAGTTCGTCGAGCGTGCCCGTCACGATGCGCACATCATGGCGCGGCGCGAGCGGAACGAATTCCTGCGCGACCGTGCCATCCGCTGCGAGATCGACGACGATGGCACCTTTCTGCTGCTTTGCCTCATCGAAGGAATACTTCAGGAGCGAGCCGCTGTAGCGGATATTTTCAGCGCCTGCGCGCTGCGGGCCATGCAGATGGCCGAGTGCCGTATAGCTGTAGTCCTTGAAATGTACGGGGCGTACCTGGTCGGAGCCGCCGACGGAAAGCGGCCGCTCGGATTCCGAGCTCCTGCCGCCCGCAAGGAAGGCATGGGCGATGGCGACGGAACGAACACCTGCAGGAATGCGGCTTCGCGCATCTGCTACGACGGCCTCCATAGCTTCATCATACGAAATGGACACTTCGATGCCAAAGGCATCACGCACGTCCAGCGGTGCAGCAAAGGGAATCAGAGAGAAATAGACGGGGCCAGCGTCATCTTCAAGCACAACGGGCTCTGCTCCTTTTGCGATGCGGCCACGCAGATAAACGCCGCTCCGCTCCATGACGCTGCGGCCGAAGTCGATGCGGCTCGCGCTGTCATGATTGCCCGCAATATAGAGTACGGAAACCTTCCTCTCGCTGAGGCGTGCCAGCACCTCGCTCATGAGGTCGACGGCTTCTGCGGGCGGAACGCCGCGATCATAGATATCTCCTGCGATAACGACGGCATCCACTTTCGCTTCTTTGACAAGCGAAAGAAGCTCTTCGAGCACATAGCGCTGGTCGCTTGTCATATAGCGCTGCCCGAAGAGCTTTCCCAGATGCCAGTCGGCGGTATGAAGAAAACGCATGAAATGCTCCTCCTTGCCGAATGGCGGTATTCGTTGATTTGATTTTGCCGGATTTACATGATGGGCGATGTGTACGGCGTTGAAACGCGCACGAACGTGCGGCCGCACGAACACGGTTCGCGCCGGAGGCTCACGGCCTGCCCCGTCCGATAGCGGATCAGTGGCAATGCCTCGGCCACAAGCGACGTCAGCACGAGCTCGCCCATCGCATTCTCGTCGCTGACGGGCTCCGACTGACCGAATGCCACGATTTCAGGATACCAGAAATCTTCCTGCACATGCTGGCCCTGCTGCTCCTCGCACTGGTAGAGCACGGAAGCCATGCCGAGTTCGGGCGCCGAGTAGAAATTGAACAGGCTTGCCTTCGCCCGCTCGACGACATGGCGCTGCAGGAGGTTCTGCAGCCCCGTGTCATTGAGGCAGAAGAAGCGCTTGACCGACGTATCGGAGAGCTCGCGCCCGGCTGCCTGCATCTGGGTCAGGAGCTGCATGATGAGCTGCGGCGTACTGACAACGGCATCCATGCTGACGAGGTCAAAAAGCCTGAGCCAGTGCTGGTAGTCCGTGCCGAGCGGCACGGCCGTCGCGCCGAGGAATTCGAGCGCGTACTGCACGTCCTGCAGGCGGCTGTCCGACATATCGCCCTGCACGCCGACCGTCGACGTCTTGTTGACGCCGCCCGCGACGAGCGCCCGCGCCATCATCTCGACATTGTGCGCGATGTCGCCATTACTGTAGAGAGACAGCATCTCTCTGCCCATCTCTTTTTGATAGCTCACGCGCAGCACGCTGCTCATCGGCATCGTCAGCCGGTCCATCGCAGATGCCTGATGGAGCTCGAGGCTCGTGACGAACGGCAGCTTCCGGATGTCGGCGAGCGTCTTTATGTCATCTGGCTGCACACCGGCCGCATCGAATTTCTGCTGGTAGAAGGCGCTCTTTTCCGCCGCCCATTTCACGGCTTTCTGCAGGCGCTCAAGCTGCAGCTCTTCGAGCCGCTCGCGCGGCATCGTCTCGATCTCGGCATTTGCATACATCACGGACATAGCGGACAGCTCCCGTCACAAACGATCACTTAGTGTTAGTTCAGCGGCTTCTGATAGAAGAACGGCTGGAAGCTCGTATACCCGAGCTTGCGGAAATTCAAGATGGCTTCTGTCGCGCCGACGAAGAGGATGCCGCCCGGCTTCAGCGCCTTAAAGAAGTTCGCATAGAGCTGATCCTTCGCTTCCTCGGTAAAGTAGATGACGACGTTGCGGCAGAGAATCAGGTCGAAGCCCGACTCGAACGGATCCTTCAGGAGATTGTGGCGCTTGAACTCGATGACGCGCTTGATTTCGTCCTTGACGGCGAACTTGCCGCCCTCGACGCGGTCGAAATAGCGTGCACGGCGCTCCGGCGTCATGCTCTTGAGCTCGTTCTCGTTGTAAACGCCCGCCTTCGCCTTCGCGAGAATCTCGATGTCGAGATCGGATGCGAGGATGCGGTGCTTCACGCCCGGCGTCAGCTCCTTGAGGATGATGGCAAGCGAATACGGTTCCGCGCCAATCGAGCAGCCCGCACTCCAGATATTGAGATGCGGCGAACGCTTCAGGAGGTCAGGAATGACATCCGTCTCGAGCTTGCCGAACTTCTCCGGCGTACGGAAGAACTCCGAGACGTTGATCGTCAAATACTCGATGAACGCCGCGAAATCATCCTTGTCCTGCGAGACGTGATCGAAATACGCCGTATACCCTGGGAACTTCCCGCGCGTCACAAGGTTGCCGATCCGCCGTTTCATCTGCGGCTCCTTGTACAGGTCGAGGTCAATCTCCGTCTTCGCCTTGAGCTTCTTCTTGAATTCCGCCCAATCTCTATCATCCATCATGGGGAACCCCTCCTTCATGTTTCATGCTATTGTATGAACTACGCAACAACTTTTTTTGCTATTGTTTTATATTCCCTGCCCTGCGCTGAAAATCCTTCTTTTGCAAAAAAAATGTGGCAGAAGCGCCATCTTCTGCCACAAAATTTATATTTCGCTTACTTGATATCGAAAACCGTCTTGTTCGCGTCATCGTGCACCTTCGGCAGAACGACATGAAGCACGCCGTTCTCGAACGAAACGCTCACGCTCTCCTTGTCGATGCCATCGATCTCGAACGAGCGCTCGAACGTGCCCGTGCGGCGCTCGCGGCAGATGTAGCGGACGCTCTCCTCCTCCGGCTCTGGACGCTCGGCGCGGATCGTCAGGCGCGTGTCCTCTTCATATGCCACCGTGATGTCGTTCTTTGTAAAGCCCGGCAGCTCGGCGAAGAGCTCATAGCGGTCATCCGTCTCGATGGCATCGACGCGGAACGGGAAAATCACGCTCGCGGCGCGGCCCACGGGATTGTGTGCCTGCTCCATCGCGAAGTCCCAGAAACGATCGAGCACATCGCGGCTCTTCTCCTGGGCATTGTTCTTGAAATTGAAAGGAATGGTACGGAACATCTGAAATTCCCCCTGTCTTTTTCTTTGGTTTCATTATACCCGCATCTGGCGGATTTTTCAATCATCAGCATCTTCATCGCCCCCAGAAGCGACATAGCAGGCACCTTTGCCCTGCTTCGCTGCCTCGGCGCGCGCGGCGCTGCTATTGAAAATCAGCTTGTCAAGCGGCGTTCCAGCCTTGCACTGCGCGATGCCCGCATTGGCCTGCACGCGCTTCATGCGCTCATCCATCGCGTACATCTCCTGCAGCTGCTTCTGGAATGTCTCGACGTCCTGCCGCACAGCTTCCGCAGGATGCACGCCCCTGAGCAACACGCCGAACTCGTCGCCGCCCATGCGCACCTTGAGGTCATCTGGAAAGACGTCGCCGAGTTCTTCCGCTGCAATCTTCAGCACGGCATCGCCAAGCTCATGGCCGTATTTTTCATTGACCTCGCGGAAATGGTCGAGGTCAATCAAGACGAGCGTCAGTGCTTCGTCCTTGCACTCCATTTCGGCAAAGTGGTGGAAATAATCGCGGTTCGCAAGCCCCGTGAGCTTGTCCTCGCGCGAGAGACGCTGAATCGTATCCTTGTACTCGTTTTCCCGCGTCACATCGCGCGCGATACCGACCGTGCCGATGATTGTCTTGCCATCCTCGTCGAAAATCGGCGTCTTGTACGTCTTGAGCTTGCGGAGGCCCTGCGCGCTCATGACCTGCTCGTCAAAGAGGCACGTCTTGCGCGCCTTGATGACATCGTCCTCTGTCTCGACGCAGACGTAATCGCTGCGCTCGTAGACGGCGCGCGGGATGCCCCAAATGTAGTAATGGTCGTGCCCCTCGATGTCCGAACGCGGCTTGTTGACAGCCGTGCAGAACGCATCGTTGACATGGAGGTGCAGTCCCTTGAGATCCTTGAACCAGATCATGTCCGGCAGCGTATTGATCGTCTGTTCGAGATATGTCTCGTTGAGCCAGGCATCCTTCTCGGCCTTGAGACGTTCCAGCAGGCGCTGGAATCGGAACGTCGCAATCTCCGGCAGCGTCGCGCTCGGCCAGACATCATCGACGCAGGCGAGATCGTCCGCGGGAATCGAACCAGGTTCGTCACAGCAAACGATGATCTTCCCCTCGGGGCCGATGTCCTGACGCAGCATCTGCATCTGAAGCGGTGCCTTGTCATCGAGAAAGACAATCTGGTTCCTTCCCGCCGGCAGGCGCATGGAACGGGAAAACAGATGGAAGACATGCTCGAAGCGCGGCAGTGCCTCTATCTTCTTCCAGACGCGCACGACCCCCTCGTCAATGCCACGGATCCAGAAATGCAGCTGGACATGATACATCGCAAAGTTCCCCCTCACAGAATTCTCTTCTTTACAATTTATCATACACCAAAAAGCCCCCTTCTTCAATGAGGAAGGGGGCCTGTTTCCTTAGTGAATCAGAGAATCAGCCGAGGATGACGAGGGAGTCATGCACTTTGACGCTCTGGCCGGCAGCGACGTTGAACGTCTTGACCGTGCCATCAGCATCTGCCGTGATCTCGTTCTGCATCTTCATAGCTTCGAGGATGAGCAGGACATCGCCAGCCTTGACAGCCTGGCCTTCGGAAGCGACGAGCTTCACAATCTTGCCCGGCATCGGAGCGTCGATGGAGTGCTCGCCAGCGCCTGCTGCGACAGCTGCCTTTGCCGGAGCAGCCTTCGGAGCCGGAGCTGCTTTCGGAGCCGGAGCCGCTTTCGGTGCAGCCTTCGGAGCAGCAGCTGCTGCCTTCACTTCTTCGACTTCGACTTCATAAGCGGTGCCATTGACCGTGATGTTGAACTTTTTCATTTGAAAATTCCTCCAGTTTCTCAGCTTTGATTCTCAGCGCTTGCCGCCACGGGCAGCCAGGTTCCAAGCATTGCTCGTGCGATGGATGCGCACGGCGACGACCTTGTTCCCCGTCATCATCTGGACCGCAGCCGAGATGGCAGCCACGACCTCAGGCGAGACGTCTTTTGCATTGATCTTCATAGGTGTTCCCCCGATTCCAGATTACAATGGAATATTGGCATGCTTCTTGGCCGGGCCGACTTCGCGCTTGCTCGCGAGGGCGTTGAACGCCGTGATGACGAGCGGACGCGTCTCCTTCGGCTCGATGACCATGTCGACATAGCCGCGTTCTGCTGCGACATACGGGGTTGCAAATTCGTCGATGTAGTCCTGCGTCTTCTGCGCCTTGGCTTCCGGCTCTTCCTTGCGGAAGATGATGTTGGCTGCGCCAGCAGGGCCCATGACAGCGATCTCCGCCGTCGGCCAAGCCATGACCTGGTCAGCGCCGAGCTCGCGGCAGCACATAGCGATGTAGGAACCGCCGTATGCCTTGCGCGTGATGACCGTGACCTTCGGCACCGTCGCCTCGCTGTATGCATAGAGCATCTTTGCGCCGTGGCGGATGATGCCGTTGTGCTCCTGATCGACGCCCGGCAGGAAGCCCGGAACATCGACGAGCGTCAGCAGCGGAATGTTGAAGGCATCGCAGAAGCGGACGAAGCGTGCCGCCTTGTCGGAGGCATTGACATCGAGGCAGCCAGCCATGACGTTCGGCTGGTTTGCGACGATGCCGACGACGCGGCCGTCCATGCGCGCATAACCGATGATGACGTTCTGCGCGAACATCTCCTGCACTTCGAAGAACTCGCCGTTATCGACGATGCCGCGGATGACGTCCTTCATGTCATACGGTGCATTCGGGTTGTCCGGAATGACCGTGTTGAGATCCTCATCCTGACGGTCCGGATCGTCCGTCGGATCGACGGCCGGAGCGTCTTCCATGTTGTTGCTCGGGAGGAAGGACAGCAGCTCGCGGATCTTGGCGATGCAGTCATCCTCGTCCTCGCAAGCGAAGTGCGCGTTGCCGGAAACAGCGTTGTGCGTGACAGCGCCGCCGAGTTCCTCAGCCGTGACTTCCTCAGCCGTGACCGACTTGATGACGGCCGGGCCCGTGATGAACATCTGGCTCGTGCCCTTCACCATGAAGATGAAGTCCGTCAGAGCCGGGCTGTAGACAGCGCCGCCAGCGCACGGTCCCATGATGACGGAAATCTGCGGGACAACGCCCGAAGCCGCCGTGTTGCGGTAGAAGATGCCGGCATAGCCGGAGAGCGCGTCAACAGCTTCCTGGATGCGGGCGCCGCCCGAATCGTTGATGCCGATGCACGGTGCGCCCATCTTCATCGCGAGATCCTGAACCTTCCAGATCTTGTGCGCGTGCTTCTCGCCGAGCGCGCCGCCCGAGACCGTGAAGTCCTGAGCAAATGCGTAGACGAGGCGGCCGTCAACCGTGCCGTAGCCCGTGACAACACCGTCGGCCGGGAGATCCTGTTTCTCCATGCCGAAGTTCGTGCAGCGATGCTTCATGAACATATCGAGTTCGACGAACGTGCCTTCATCAAAGAGCTTCTCGAGGCGCTCGCGGGCCGTGTACTTGCCCTTCGCATGCTGCTTGTCGATGCGCTTCTGGCCGCCAGCCTGGCGGATGTGCTCTTTCTTGGCGTTCATCTGTTCAATTTTTTCCTGAACGGTTGCCATGTTTACCCTCCTAGTATTTCGCATTTTAATCTGCGTGATTTCTGCTTGTCAGCAGGGCTTGCAAGACCCTTTGGGAGAGTCTCAGTCGCGCTGGCAGAGCTCGAGGAGGACGCCATGCGATGCTTTCGGATGAACGAACGCAATCTTCGCGCCGCCAGCACCCTTGCGCGGCTTCTCATCGATGAGGCGGACGCCCTTCTCTTTGAGGTCGGCGAGTGCCTGCTCGATGTTGTCAACGCGCAGTGCGATGTGCTGGATGCCGCCGCGGCCGTTGTTCTTCTCGATGAACTTCGCAATCGGAGAAGCCGGCTCCGTCGCTGCAAGCAGCTCGATCTCGCTGCCGTTCGGCGTCGGGAAGAAGCCCGTCGTGACTTTCTGCTCTGCGACGGTCTCTTCACCGTTCGCGGGGAGGCCGAGCGCGTCACTCCAGAATGCACCGACTTCCTTGAGGTCCGTGACAGCGATGCCGATATGGTCGACTCCTAAAACCTTGAACATAGTTTGTTGCCTCCTAAGACGTGCCTCGCTGAAAACTCAGCGGAGCATTTCCTTCATGATGTCGCCGACGACCGTGTACGGGTCGGTCTCGCGGGCCTTGATCTTTTCGACGTAGCCGTCGAGCCGCCCGTTGTCCACGATCTTGCCGGTGATATACTTTCCAATGTTGCTCGAGAGGATGTCGAGCATCTCATCTTTCGTGCGCTTTGTCCGGCGTTCGGCCAAGATGCCATTTGCCTGGATGTACGCAAAATGCTTCTCGATGTCAGCGATGAGCTCCTTGACACCGATGTTCTGGTTCGCGATGACCTTGTCAACGGGCGGGCGCCAGTAGCCGAGCGGGGTGTTCCCCGCGGCCGCAGTGCCGCCGACGGCCATGTGGTGGAACTGGTCAGAGAGCGCCTTCTGGGTGCTGTTCTGCTGGACTGGCCCATGGTCGTCGAGATCGAGCATCATGTTGATCTCGCGCACGAGCTTGTCCGCTCCATCATGGTCTGCCTTGTTGACGCAGAAAACATCGCCGATTTCGAGGATGCCGGCCTTGATGGCCTGGATGTCATCGCCCATGCCGGGGATGAGCACGACCATCGTGGTGTCGGCTGCCTTGACGATGTCGACTTCGGACTGGCCGACGCCGACGGTTTCGACGAAAATGACATCTTTTCCGAAGGCATCCATCGCCTTGACCGCATCGGCCGTCTTGTGCGAAAGTCCGCCAAGGCTGCCGCGCGTGCCCATGCTGCGGATGAAGACGCCTTCATCGAGCGTGAGGCCGTTCATGCGGATGCGGTCGCCGAGGATGGCGCCTCCCGTAAACGGGCTCGTCGGATCGACGGCGATGATGCCGACGGTCTTCCCCTGATTACGGTACTCGCGCGCGAGTTTGTCTGTGAGCGTGCTCTTGCCGGCTCCCGGAGGCCCGGTGACACCAAGAACGAACGCATGGCCCGTGCGTGGATAAAGCTTCTTCATGATTTCGGTCGCTTCATCATACTCGTTCTCGATGGCGGTAATGGCGCGGGAGAGGGCCAGGCGGTTGCCTTTGAGCACTTCTTCTGCAATATCCAAGTGTCGCCCTCCTTAGAAGATGTAATTTCGTTGATTTCGCGTTTTTGAAATCAGAGCTTCACATGCTCCTTGATGAACTTGACGACGTCCGTGGTCGGCGTGCCCGGCGTGAAGACTTCGGCAATGCCGGCTTCCTTGAGGGCAGGGATATCGGAGTCAGGGATGACACCGCCGCCGATAATCAGGACATCATCCATGCCCTTCTCGCGGACGAGGTTGACGACTTTCGGGAACAGGTGGCCATGAGCACCGGAGAGGATGCTCATCGCGACGACATTGACATCTTCCTGCAGAGCTGCTTCTGCGATCTGCTCCGGCGTCTGGCGGAGGCCCGTATAGATGACCTCGAAGCCCGCATCACGCAGGGCGCGCGCAACGACTTTCGCGCCGCGATCATGACCATCGAGACCCGGCTTTGCAACTAATACTCTGATCTTCTTCTCCATTTTGAATGTCCCTCCACAAAAATTACAGGTTCACATGTGCCTCATACTCGCCAAAGACTTCGCGCATGACGCCGCAGATTTCACCGAGCGTTGCATACGTCTTGACGGCCGCGAGGATATGCGGCATGAGGTTCTCGTTCTCGTCTTGGCAGGCTGCCTTGAGGTCTTTGAGTGCGGCCTCGACGGCGGCGTTGTCGCGCTTTGCCTTCATGTCATGCAGCTTTGCGACCTGGCGCTTGCCGACAGCCTCGTCGACTTTGAGGAGGTCTTTCGGCGGCTCCTCGTTTTCCATCTGGAACTTGTTGACGCCGACGATGACGCGGGCACCAGACTCGACATCCATCTGCCACTTGTAAGCGGAATCCTGGATCTCTTTCTGGATGTAGCCCTTCTCGATGGCTGCGACAGCGCCGCCCATCTCGTCAATCTTGTGGATGTAGTCCCAAGCCTCAGCCTCGAGCTTGTTCGTCATGGCTTCGACATAGTAGGAGCCGGCGAGCGGATCGATGACATCAGCGAGGCCACTCTCATAAGCGACGATCTGCTGCGTGCGAAGTGCAATCGTGACGGATTCCTGCGTTGGGAGGGCAAGAGCCTCGTCGCGGGAGTTCGTGTGGAGGGACTGCGTGCCGCCCATGACAGCTGCTGCCGTCTGGAGTGCGACGCGCACGATGTTGTTGTTCGGCTGCTGAGCCGTCAGCATGGAGCCTGCCGTCTGCGTATGGAAACGGAGCTTCATGGACTTGTCCTTCTCAGCGTGGAAGCGCTCTTTCATGACCTTCGCCCAGATGCGGCGGGATGCGCGGAACTTCGCAACCTCTTCGAGGACATTGTTGTGAGCGTTCCAGAAGAACGAGAGACGGCCAGCGAAATCATCGATCTTGAGGCCAGCCTTGATGGCTGCCTCGCAGTATGCGATGCCGTCCGCGATCGTGAATGCGATTTCCTGTGCTGCCGTGGAACCAGCCTCGCGGATATGGTAGCCGGAGATGGAAATCGTGTTCCACTTCGGGACGTTCTTCGAGCAGAACTCGAAGATGTTCGTGATGAGGCGCATGGACGGACGCGGCGGGAAGATGTACGTGCCGCGTGCTGCATACTCCTTGAGGATATCGTTCTGGATCGTGCCGCGGAGCTGGTCTGCTGCGACGCCCTGCTTCTCTGCCACTGCGATGTACATCGCGAGCAGGACGGAAGCCGGGGCATTGATCGTCATGGACGTGGAGACTTTGCCGAGGTCGATCTTGTCAAACAGGACTTCCATATCAGCGAGCGAATCGATCGCGACACCGACCTTGCCGACTTCGCCTTCCGAAATCGGATCATCGGAATCATAGCCGATCTGCGTCGGAAGATCGAATGCACACGAAAGGCCCGTCGCACCGTTCTCAATCAGCATGCGATAGCGCTTGTTGGACTCCTCAGCGGTCGAGAAGCCTGCATACATGCGCATCGTCCAGAAGCGGCCGCGATACATCGTCGGCTGAACGCCGCGCGTGTATGGGTAAACGCCTGGGAAGCTGATTTCGTCTGCGTAATCCGTATCCTTGATGTCGAGCGGCGTGTAGAGGCGCTGCTCCGGCAGGTGGTCACGCTCCGGGAAACGTGCGATGGCTTTTTCTACGCTCGCCTGATATTTTGCGAGCTCTGCCTGGATTTTCTCGTGTTCCGTGCTCATATTGAGTTTTCCTCCTGGTTCAGTTCAGTTCTATTTTTTATATCTCTTTCAAGGGAAGACCCCTTGCACCTGGCTTATTTCTGCATCGTGCCATTCTTGAGGAAGCGCTCATGGAACGAGAACGCCTCTTCGAGGATGTGCGGCGTGTTCGCATGCTTCGTCGCTTCGTCTGCGCGATGGAAGTAGTCGAGCAGCAGCGGACGATAGTCTGGATGCGCGCAGTTGTTGATGATTTCGAGTGCGCGCTCATGCGGCGTCTTGCCGCGCAAATCCGCGATGCCCTGCTCCGTGATGATGATGTCGACATCGTGCTCCGTGTGGTCGATGTGCGAGCAGAACGGAACGATGGACGAAATCTTGCCATCTTTTGCCGTCGACGGCGTGTAGAAAATCGTGAGGTACGCGTTGCGCGCGAAGTCGCCGCTGCCGCCGATGCCGTTCATCATCTTCGTGCCCGTGATGTGCGTCGAGTTGACGTTGCCGTAGATATCGCACTCGATGGCCGTGTTCATGGCGATGACACCGAGACGGCGCACGACCTCTGGATTGTTCGAAATCTCTTCCGGACGGATCAGCAAGTACTTCTTGTACTTCTGGACATCCGCGTAGAAGCGCTTCAATCCTTCCGGCGACGGGGAGAACGCCGTGCCCGATGCGAAGTTCAGCTTGCCTGCATCGATGAGGTCGAGCATGCCATCCTGGATGACTTCCGTGTAGACCGTGAGGTCTTTGAGATCGGAATCAACGAAGCCTGCCATGACGGCATTTGCGACATTGCCGACGCCCGACTGCAGCGGCAGCAGGTTCTTCGGCATGCGGCCGGCCTTGATTTCATCATCGAGGAACTTGAGCGTGAACTCGCTCATCTTCTTCGAATTCTCGTCAATCGGACGCAGGGAACGCGTGTGATCCGGGATGTCGCACGGGACGATGTAGAGAATCTTGTCCGGCGTGCAGGGGATGTACGGCGTGCCGATGCGGTCACTGGCCTTCACGATTGGAATCGGCAGGCGGTTTGGCGGATCGAGCGGGACGTAGACATCATGCATGCCTTCGAGGTCGAGCGGCTGGCTCGTGTTGACTTCGACGATGACTTTGTCAGCCTGCTGGACGAACGATGCGGCGTTGCCGAGCGACGTCGTCGGAATCAGGTTGCCGTCCTCGTCGATGGCGCATGCCTCAACCACCGCGACATCGATCTTGCCGAGATAGCCATAGCGTGCGAGCTGTGCCGACTCGGAGAGATGCAGGTCGAGATAGTTGACGCTGCCGTCATTGATCTCGGCGCGGAGCGACTTGTCCGTCTGGTACGGCAGGCGCGTCTTGATGCCATGGACATCAGCGAGCGCCGTGTCGAGCTCGGGGCCGACCGAAGCACCCGTCCAGAGATTGATCGTGAACGGATCCTTCTTCATGCGTTCGGCAAGCGCGAGCGGAACAGCTTTCGGATAAGCCGAACTCGTGAATCCGCTCATGGCGACATTCATGCCGGGCTTGAAGAAAGCCGCAGCTTCCTCTGCAGAAACAATCTTGCTCTGCAGGCCCTTGTTGCGAACGCGGTCGAGAATATCAATCATCAGAAATCCCCCTTGTTCATACGCATGAGGAGCTATAACCAGAATATATAGTTGCTATATGCTATAATTATGGTTTATGCTATCCCCATGCCTCGTTTATATCCCAATCAATAGAATATCACATACAGAAAAAGCCGTCAAGATTGCTCCTGCGGCTTTTTGTCATATTTTCTCTTATTTTTACGTCAATTTTTTCCAAAGCCGCCGTTGACGAGAAAAATCCGTCAGAATCGTTCACATGCGCGTGATGTGATACGAGAGGCGCGAGAGGCCGATGGAGAGATCCTCGTTGACGATGTGCATCGTCTCGGGCACCTGCATCTTGATCGGCGCGAAGTTCCAGATGCCCTTGACGCCGGCTTCGACGAGCTTGTCCGCCACGTCCTGCGCAAAAGCGGCGGGCACGGCGATGATGCCGATGTGGACGCCGCGTTCGCGCACGATGCGTGAGAGGTCGTCGATGGCCTCGACCTTGACATGGTTCTGCACCGTGCCGATGACCTTGGGATCCTGGTCAAAGAGCGCGACGAGGTTGAAGCCAAGCGTCACGAAGTTCTGGTAGTTCGCGAGCGCCGCGCCGAGATGGCCGATGCCGACAATCGCGATGTTCCAGTGGTGGTCGAGCCCGAGGATCGAGCCGACGTTGCGCTTGAGCTCGTTGACATAGTAGCCGACGCCCTTCTTGCCGAACTGGCCGAACGACGCGAGATCCTTTCGAATCTGCTCCGGCGTGATGCCGAGCCTGCGGCCGAGTTCTTCCGACGAGATGACATCGATGCCCTCGTCCTGCGCGAGCCGGAGCGTGCGGAAATAGAGCGGCAGGCGGTCGATCGTCGCTTTCGAGATGCCGCCGCGCTTTTGTTCTGCCATCAAGCCTCCCCCTTTCCATCTGCCTGTCCTGCTGCCGGTCCTGCGCCCGCTGCCGTTTCCTGTTTCGCCATCAGCGAGAGCGCAGCCGCGAGGGCCGCGAGCATCCAGAGCAGCATCGACGACGGGATGTTGAAGAGCAGGTCATCCGTCAGGCCGTTCAGCGCGACCGTGACGAGCGCGAGCCCGATGCCGAGCGAGAGGCCGGCCGCGAGGCGGCGGCTGTCCCACGACATCATTTCAGAAATCCCGTCTCCGAGCGTCCAATGAGATTCCTCTTTGGGCGCGAGGCTGTCCTGCACGGACTGCAGTTCCTGGTCGACGGCCTCGTCTTCCGAGAGGTCTGTCGCCTTCGGCGTGCGGCTGGCCGCTTCCTCTGCTTCGATTTCCTCCGGCGTCTTGAAATGCGTGCGGAAAGAGGTCCACATCGTGCCAAAGAAAAACCAGAAGAACGCGAGTGCGCCGACGACGCCGATTTCGGCCATGTAATTGAGGTACATGTTGTGCGCGTGGACGATGACGATCTCCTTGCCCGCCGCGCCCTGCATATAGAAATCGTAGAGCGGATAGACCATCCAGTACGCGCCCCAGCCGATGCCGAAGAACGGATGGTCCTCGATCATCGCGATCGTGCTCTCCCAAAAGGCCAGCCGCATCTCCGTCGAAGTGTCCACCGTCGTGAAAACCGACATGATGCGCCCAAGGAGCGCCGGATCAGCTGCGAAGATGCCGCAGACGACGACGATGCAGGCGACGAGCACGCGCCAGTCGCGCAGAATGCCATAGAGCACGAAGACGACGGCAATCGCAAGGCATGCCCCGCGCGCATACGTCATCGCAAGACAGGCCGCGAGTGCAATCATCGCGAGCGCGAGCGCGATGCGCTGGCCGCGCGCCTTCATCTTCACGAAGAGACCGAGCGACAGCGCAATCGCGATGTCGAGATAGCCCGCGAGGATGTTCGGATTCTCCCAGGTCGAGAAGACGCGCTTCTTGAGCTCGGGGAACGCATTGCCATCCACCCACTTCATCGCGCTCGTGTCGATGCCGAACGCGAACTGGTAATAGCCGTAGAGCACGACGAGAAGCGCCGAAAGCGCGAGCGCGCCCAAAAGGTCTTTGAAATCCCGCGCCGTGCGCACGTTCTGCCCGATGAAGAAGTACATGAGCAGGTAGACGCCGACGAGGTTGTAGTAATTGTAAAAGCTGAACGCCGGGTCGGGCGAGCCCGCGACGGACACGAGGCCGAGCGCGGCGAAAATCACGACCGGGATGTCAAACGGCAGGCGGCGGAACTTCATCTCGCGGTCAACGCGGAGCTTCCAGAGCGTCAAGAGCGCTCCGAGCACGACGACAGCCGTCGCCGCGCCTGGCGAAAGCGCGAGCGTGAAGCCCTCGAGCACGAGCGCGATGCGGATCAGACGGTTCAGCTGCCGCGTGCGGCGCTTTTTTCGGAGGTCGTCGAGCACGGCACTCGCGTGCTCGTCCTGCTCAGCTGGCATGGCGCTGCCTCCCCTCCGATGAACCCGACGTCTCCGCCTTTCCGAGCAGCACCTGCCGCAGGCCGCCGATCAGATACAGAGACCCCGCGACGACGAGCAGCCGCCGCCCACCCGCAAGCTCCATGGCACGCGCGAGCGCCGCGCGGTTGTCCTCATACGATTCGACGGTCTTTGCAAACTTCTGCGCCTTTTCCGCAAGCACGGACACGCTCTCCGCGCGGTCGGACTGCGGCGGCGTCACGATGACGATGTCATCGGGGCGCACGAGGATGCGGAGCATCTCGTCGACGGCCTTGTCATGCAGAATGCCCAAAAGCAGCACGCGCGACGCCGTCGGGAAATAATCGTCGAGCCCGCGCCGGAGCACCGTCATGCCGGCCGGGTTATGCGCGCCGTCGATGACCGTGATCTGGTCGTCCGCCGCACCGATTGCCGGCACCTCGAGCACTTCGAAGCGGCCGGGCCAGACGACGAGGCGCAGCGCTTCGTGCATCGTCTTTTCATTGATGCGCTGATCGCCATTGTGCAGGAGGTACGCCGCCATGATGGCGAGGCCTGCGTTCTGCACCTGATGAGCGCCGAGCAGATGGAGCGCATAGAGGTCGCGGCTCACGCCCGCAATCGTCGAGGAAAAGAAGAATTTCTGGCCGCGCGGCGAAATCTCGCCAGCGTCGACGCAAAAGTCCTCCCCTTCCACAAAGATGTCAGAATTGTGGCTTTCCGCCGTCTCGCGGATGATGGCGAGCGGCATGCCGGTGGCCGCCGTCACGACGGGCACGCCGTCCTTGATGATGCCGGCCTTGTGATGCGCGACACCCGCGAGCGTGCCGCCACAGAGCTTCGCGTGTTCGAGCGCGACATTCGTGATGACGGAGACCTCCGGCGTGATGACATTCGTCGAGTCGAGAAGACCGCCGAGGCCGACCTCGATGACGGCGTATTCCACTTTTTTCTTCGCGAAATAATAGAATGCCACTGCTGTCAAGGCCTCAAACTGCGTCGGGCACTCTTCGCCTTCGGCCATCATCTCGTCAATCTTCTCGCGCACGGCCGTCAGGCACGCGGCGAACTCCGCCTCGCTGATGGGCTGGCCATCAATCTGCATGCGCTCGGTATACGAGACGAGATGCGGCGAGATGTAGAGCCCCGTGCGGATGGACGACTGCTGGAGGATGCCTGCCAGCATGGCCGAAACCGACCCCTTGCCATTCGTGCCCGTCACATGGATCGTGCGATAACGATCCTGCGGCGTGCCCAGGAGCTCGAGCAGGCGCTTGATTCGTGCGAGACCGAGCCGCACGCCGAAAACATTCAGTCCATCGAGATAAGCCAAAGATTCCCGATAGTTCATGATTTCTCTGCCTCCATCAAAGCTTCTTGAGGTCTGCGAGGCGCGCTTCGAGCGACTTCATCTTCTCTTCGTAGCCCGCGAGCTTCGTGCGCTCGCCCTCGACGACCTGCGCTGGTGCCTTCTTGAGGAAGCCCTCGTTGCTGAGCTTGCCATTCAGCTTCTTGATTTCCTTACCGAGCTTGTCCATTTCTTTCGTCAGGCGCGCCGTCTCCTTCTCGACGTCAATGAGGCCTTTGAGCGGCAGGTAGATTTCAACACCGCCGACGACGCCCGCCATGGCATTTTCAGGTTTTCCCGCGCCAGCAGCGAGCAGCGTCACAGGCTCAGCCGCCGCGAGCGCGACGAGATAGCCCTTGTGCGACTCGAAGACTGGGCGCAGTGCCTCGTCCGTGAAGTTCAGGATGACTTCGCTCTTCTTGCCCGGTGCCGCGCCGACTTCGGCGCGCAGGTTGCGCACGGTCTTGATGGTCTCCATGATGGCCGTCATCTGCGCCTCAATCTCGTCATTGATGCAGCCCTCGTCGCCCGTCGGCCAGTCCGCGATCATGATGCTCTTGACGGATTCGTCATGCGGCACTTTCTGCCAGATTTCCTCCGTGAGGAACGGCATGAAGGGATGCAGCAGCCGCAGCGTATGCTCGAGGACATACGACAGCACATAGAGCGCCGTGTTCTTCGCGCGCGGGTTCTCCTTGTCGTAGAGGCGCGCTTTCGTGAGCTCGATGTACCAATCGCAGAACTCGTTCCAGATGAACTCGTAGATCATGCGGCCGGCCTCGCCGAGCTCGAAATTATCAAGGCTCTGCGTGACGTCACGGGCCGTGCGCGCATAGCGCGAAAGGATCCAGCGATCGGCGAGCGTGTAGTCGCTGTCCTCAGGCTTGAAAGATTTGTCGAAGCCTTCGAGGTTCATGAGCATGTAGCGCGACGCGTTCCAGATTTTGTTCGCAAAATTGCGCGCGCTCTCGACGCGCTCCCAATAGAAGCGCATGTCGTTGCCTGGCGTGTTGCCCGTGATCAGCATGAAGCGCAACGTGTCCGCGCCATATTTCTCGATGACCTCGACCGGGTCGATGCCGTTGCCGAGCGACTTCGACATCTTGCGGCCCTGGCTGTCGCGCACGAGGCCGTGGATGAAGACATGATGGAACGGGATGTCCTTGCCAAAGGCCAGGCCCATCATGACCATGCGCGCAACCCAGAAGAAGATGATGTCGTAGCCCGTCACGAGCGTCGACGTCGGATAGAACCGCTTGAGCTCCTCCGTCTCGTCCGGCCAGCCGAACGTCTCAAACGGCCAGAGGCCCGAGCTGAACCACGTATCGAGCACGTCTTCGTCCTGATGGATGTGGTGGCTTCCGCAGTGCGGGCACTCCGTGAGGTCCGTGCGGCTGACGCTCGTCTCGCCGCAGTCGTCGCAGTACCAAGCCGGGATGCGATGGCCCCACCAGAGCTGGCGCGAAATGCACCAGTCGCGGATGTTTTCGAGCCAGTTGATGTAGATTTTCGTGAAGCGCTCCGGCACGAACTGGATGCGGCCGTCCTTGACAGCTTCGATGGCCGGCTTGGCCAGCGTCTCCATCTTGACGAACCACTGCTTTGAAACGAGCGGCTCGATTGTCGAATGGCAGCGCGAGCAGTGGCCGACGGCATGCTCATGATCTTCGATGGAGACGAGCGCGCCGATTTCCTCGAGCTCCTTGACGAGCGCCTTGCGGCATTCGTAGCGGTCCATGCCCTCATACTTGCCTGCGCCTTCGAGCATCTTGCCCGTGTTGCCGATAACCTTGATTTCCTCGAGGTGATGGCGCTGCCCCATCTCGAAATCGTTCGGATCATGTGCCGGCGTGACCTTGACAGCGCCAGTGCCGAATTCCTTGTCGACGTACTCATCGGCAAACAGCGGGATGCGGCGGCCGACAATCGGCAGAATCAGCGTCTTGCCGACGAGGTCCTTGTAGCGCTCGTCGTCCGGATGCACGGCAACGCCCGTGTCGCCGAACATCGTCTCCGGGCGCGTCGTCGCGATTTCGACATATTTGCCCGGCTCGCCCTCGACTTCATAGCGGATGTGCCAGAGATGGCCCTGCTCCGTCTCATGCTCGACTTCGATGTCCGAAATAGCTGTGTTGCACGACGGGCACCAGTTCGTGATGCGCGTGCCCTGATAGATGAGGCCCTGCTCATAGAGCGAGACGAAGACCTCGCGCACGGCACGCGAGCAGCCCTCGTCCATCGTGAAGCGCTCGCGATCCCAGTCAAGCGACGAGCCGAGCGAACGCAGCTGGAACATGATGCGGCTGCCGAACTTTTCCTTCCAGTCCCAGACGCGCTCGAGGAACTTCTCGCGGCCGAGCTCGTAGCGGTTCGTGCCTTCCTCGCGCAGCTTGCCCTCGACCTTCGCCTGCGTCGCGATGCCCGCATGGTCGCAGCCCGGAATCCAGACCGTGTTGTAGCCCTGCATGCGGTGATAGCGGATCAGGATGTCCTGCAGCGTGTTGTCGAGCGCATGGCCCATGTGCAGCTGGCCCGTGACATTTGGCGGCGGGATGACCATGCTGTACGGCTTCTTCGACTTGTCCACTTCTGCATGGAAGAACTTGTTTTCCTCCCAGAACTTGTACCATTTCTTTTCAAACGACTGCGGGTCGTAGACCTTCGGGATGTTGTTCCCGAGATTTTCCTGCGCTTCCTCTGCCATCAAAAATCCTCCATTTCAACTGTTTGCGATAAAAAAGCGCTTTCGTCCCGAAGGACGAAAGCGCCTGCTTCCGTGTTACCACCTAGCTTCTCCCGCGAGACACAGCCTCGTGAGACTCATCATCATAACGCCGATGCCGCGTTTCCTGCTGCTTTCGCTCACAGAAAAAGCTCCGAAGCGACCTTCGCTGCCATCTGCCAGAAACTTCCACCAGCCGTTTCCTCTCTTGGGGCGTCGGGACAGCTACTCCTCTTCTTCCTCGCCTTTGCCTGCGAATTATCTTAGCATAAAGGAAACAAATTTACAAGATGTGCGCTCATTTTTCCTGCTGCACGGCGCGGATGTCGTCGAAATAGAAATGCGAGTCCACCGTCTCGTCGCCGATCGTGTTGCAGTAAATCGCGAAGTGCTGCACAGCCGAACGGTCGAACGTGCCGCCGTTCTTTCCCTTGAACTGTGCAAACGGCAGCGTCACGAGCTGCGGCCGCGTCGTCTTTGCGAGTTTTGTCAGATCGACTTCGAAATCCTCGCCATTCGAATTCAGCTGGCAGATGAGCTTCTGGCCGCGGCCGTCAGGCTTCAGCCAGAACTGGACGGCATCATACGCGGACCAGTCTGCGCCGCCGAGGCTCTTGACGATGCCCGCATAGCCGCCTTTGCCAATCGTATAATGGAAATCGAGCCCCGTCTCGCCGCCTGCATGCGTCGCCGTGAGCAGCGGCTCGACCGTGCAGCCCGCGCCGCAGTTCGTCGAATACGCCGCTTTCAGCAGGCCGCCGTCGCCATAGTAGCTCTCGAAGTCATCGACAAGCGCCGGATCTTTCGCAGGCTCCGGCATATTGAAGAGCACCATGACACTGTCAGCCTTCTTGCCGTCGAGCGCGAGCTCGACCGTGCCAACCGTCTGGCCTGCCGCCTGCAAAGCTTCCTCCGTGATGCTGCCCGTGACCATGCCATCGGCTTCTGCCGCTGTTGGAAGCGCCGCGATGACCGTGCCATCCTTGCGCTTCAGCAGGAACTCCGCCTTTTCATAGTTCCCTGCCACGCGGGCGCGGATTGTTGTCGGCGAGAGGATGCGCGCCGCCGTATTCGGCGTTGTCAGATAGCCGTATGTGCTCGCCGCCGGCACGGTCTTGACCGCGATGTTCGAGACCTCCGGCATCTGCTTTGCAAAAATCGACTGCGGCTCATTGTAGAATTCCATGAAGTGATTCACCATCTCATGGCCGCGCTTCGGCGTCACAAGATACGGCTCGTCGAAATTCCCTTCATTGAAATTCGACCACGTCATGAAGTACGCCATCTTGTGCGGCGCCACGGTCTTCAGCACTTCGCGGAACCAGTCCGGCCGCTGGTTGCCCGTTTTCGCAAGCGCGCCGCCCGTATTCCCGACGAGGATGCCTGCCTCCGTCACGGCCGCGAGCTTGTCATGCTGGGCCGCAAAATCGTCGACGGCCGCGAGCGTCTTGTCAAAGCCTGCCATCCAGCTGTCGTCTTTCTGCGGGTCGCGGTGGTACATGTCGACACCCGTGATGTCGATGAAGGCATCGCCCGGATAACGCGCCGCGTAGTCATCTGCATCGGCAATCGGGCCATTCGGCGAATAGGCATAGAGCAGGTTGTGCAGGCCTTTCTCATCGCGCAGGTATTCGACTGTCGAGCGGTAGAGGTTCTTAAATTCGCTCGGCGTGCAATGCGCCGCGCCCCACCAGAACCAGCTGCCGTTGTTTTCATGGAACGGCCGAAAGATCACGGGCACGTCCGCCGCCTGCATGCGGCCGAGGAAATCGGCCACGAGGTCGAGATAGCCCGTATAGACTTCGCGCAGGTCGCCGCCGGGCAGGATGCGCCGCACAACATCGCCCTCCGTATGGTTCGGCGAATATCCCGTATAATCATACCTGCCGTCCACCTTCGGCTTCTTTGCGACTTCGGCAAAGTTCGGCATGTGGCAGCTCATCGTCAGCACGGCGCCCTCCTTGACGGCGGGCAGCACGAGGCGCGCAAGCTTTTCGCTGTACGTCTCGCCTGCCGCGCGCTCGGCGTCCGTGAGCTCGAGCTCCGCGCCCGTCAGCGCGAGGCCGTCGACGCCGACGATGCCCGCGTCGTCGCGCACCATGTCGTACGTATCGGAATGTCCAGACAGCTGGCTGACCTTGCGATGCATCTCGTTCTGATGACCGTAGGCGACATTGTCCGTTGCGGCGAGTGCGCGAAGCATCGCATACGTCTGCGCCGTCCGCTCTGTCGCATCCTTGTCCACGAGCGGCGCGACGGCGGGCAGCGGCAAAGCTTTGGCCTCGAGCCTTGCCTGCGGCCGGACGCTCGTCTTTACATCGACATAGCCATCTGCCACCGCCGTATGGTTCACGCGCAGATGCCCGAGATAGAGGTCGCCCGTGTAGTCCGTATTGCTGCCGACGATGCTGATCATGAAATACGAAAGCGGCGCCTTCACGTCCGGAACCTGCACGGCGACATGCACGACGTTCCAGCCCTTGCCCGCTTTCTTCGCCTGGGAAAGGTCGATGTCCGGTGCCGCATTGATGACTTCTGCATCCTCCGTGTCCTTCGCGTAGACCTTCGTCTTGAACTGCCCGCCCGTCATGGCGGACGGCTGGTAGTAAAGATCATACGAAACGGTATTCGCCCCCGTGACATCGAGCGGCGTCTGGCCGTACTCGAGCTTCACTTCCGACCAGCCCGAGTCCTTGTTCTCTGCGTAGTTGACGCCGAGCTTCACCGTGCCGCCATGCTCCTTCGAAGCCTCAATGACCGGCTCGCCCTTGTAATCCCACTTGCCGCCGTACTTCCAGCCGTCCATGCCATCGCGGAAATCCCAGCTCGCTTCTTTCGCCTGCGCCGCCGACTGCGTCTGTGACGCAAACGCCTGCGCGACAAATGCTTCCGGCACGAACTGCGGCATCATCGCAGGCACGCCGAGCACCATGCCTGCGGAGAGCGTCAACGGGATTGCCTTATGGAGCCATTTTGTCTTCATTTGATCATCATCCTTCGAAAAGTAATCTTGTTTCGAAGGATATTATACGATTTTATCGGTATTTTGTCAATAAAAGATATATTATTTAGTTTCATAATTTTATATCTTTCTCGTTCTTGCTCATCATGAATCAGAATGTTATGATGAAATCAACCTCCACGAACACCTGGAACCTCTGGAAAGGATGACTGCCATGACCCCCATGAACTTCCGCCGCCGCTCTCGTCTGCTCATGCGCGCGGCCGCGTTGTCGTTTGGGATGCTCTGCCTCGCGCCAAGCGTCGACGCCGCCTTCGTTCCCGCAACGTCGCCTGCCATCTCCTACTATGGCCGCTGGGACATCCAGCGCACGAAGGAAGTCTGCCGCGCAGGACAAGGTTCTGTCTACCTGCGCGCCCGCTTCACAGGCACGCGCCTCGCCGCCGACCTCGCGAGCCCGAATGAATGGTGGCGCGTCTCGATTGACGGCGGCCCCTATGAGCGATTGCGCCCGCAGGGCCCCGGCACCGTGCTCGCAGAAAACCTCGCCCCCGGCACGCACAGCGTCACGCTCGTGCGCTCGACGGAAGCGCGCTCCGGCATCAGCATCTTCCGCGGCTTCACCGTCGATGACGATGCCGCCGTCCTGCCGACCGAGGAGCACCATCCGCGCACCATCGAATTCGTCGGCGACTCGATTACGGCGGGTGCAAAGAATGACGGGGTCCAGGAAGGCCGTCATTACCAAGGGCAGGACTACTACGATGTCGAGGACGGCAACCAGTCGTTTGCGCCGCAGCTTGCGCGCATGCTCGATGCCGAATTCAGCGTCATCGCGAAATCCGGCGAAGGCGTCCTGCACAACTATGCCGAACCCTGGCCCGGCCATCAGGTACATGCAGCTGACCATTATCCGTGGACGTTCTACTATGCCAAGCGCGGCCGCCACAACCTCCAGTGGCAGACAAAGGATTTCCCCGTCGATGCCATCCTCGTTGCGCTCGGCACGAATGACTTCACTGACCCGCATCGGCAGCCGACCGAAGAAGAATTCACGAACGCCTACGTGCATCTCTTGAAGACCATCCGCCAGATGAACCCCGACACGCCGATTCTCTGCACCGAGCCCGTCCCCTATGATATCGGCCGCACGTCCGGCCCGTGGATTTCGGCCGCTGTCGAGCGCCTGCGCACGAAGGGCGACGCAAGCGTCCACTACATCGCGCTCAACGATGACGGCCCGCTGCTCGAGGACGCAGACTATGCCTTTGACGGCACGCATCCGACACAGGCAGGCGCAAAAAAAATCGCGGCCTTCCTCAAAGGGAAAGTCGCGAAGATTCTCGGATGGGAATGACGCCAGACATCAGCCGCCGATGGGCTGGAGCGTCCAGCTGCCGTCACCTGCGAGGTGAAGCTCCTCTTCATGCTGGGCAAACAGCGTCGAACGGTGGCCGACGCTGACGATGCTGAGGCCGGGCAGGCGCTTTTTGAGCAGTTCGTACATCTCCTGCTCGCGCGGCTCGTCGAGAGCGCTCGTCGCCTCGTCGAGGAAGACCCACTGCGGCTTCACGAGCAGCACGCGCGCAAATGCGAGGCGCTGCTGCTCGCCGAGCGAGAGGATGCGGCTCCAGTCGTCCATCGCATCGAGCTTGTCCACGAGCCGTTCAAGCCCGACATCGCGGAGCGCCGCCGCGAGCTCTGCATCCGTCCCCGCCGCCGTCCGCGGATACGCGAGCGCGCGCCGCAGGCTGCCGAGCGGCAGATAGGGCCGCTGCGGCAGGAAGAGCGCACGGCTCCCCTGCCCGATCGTCACCTGCCCGCTGCCATAGGGCCAGATGCCCGCAAGCGTGCGCAGGAGCGTGCTCTTGCCCGCGCCCGACGCGCCTGTCACGAGCACGCGGCTCCCAGCCGGGAGCGTCACCGTGCAGTCATGCATGAGCTGCCGCCCATCGGGAAGCGCCACATCGAGGTCAGAGAGCGTCAGAGCGCTTTCGCCGCCCGCCGCGCGTTCTTCGTGCGCGACGCCATCCGTGAGCGCCTGTGCCTGCTCCATGTGCTCCGTGAACGTCGAGAGACGGCGGATGACCGCCGCGAGCTGTGCGATCGTATCATACGATTCGACGAAATACGACAACGCATCCTGCACGCGGCCGAACGCGCTGACCGTCTGCATGAGGCCGCCGAGCGCCATCGCGCCGCCGAAATAGCGCGGTGCCGCGAGCACGAGCGGCACGATGATCGCGAGCTGCGCATAGCCATTGACGTAGAAATTCAGCAGCTTCGTCTGGCGCATGAGCTGCCAGTAATTCGAAATCACGCGTGCAAAGCGCTCTTTGAAGCCGACGCCCTCGGCATCCTCGCCGCGGTAGAACGCCACGCTCTCGCTGTTCTCGCGCACGCGCATCATATTGAAACGGAAATCCGCTTCATAGCGCTGCTGGTCGAAGTTCAGCCCGATGAGCCGCCGTCCGACGAGATGCGCGCCAATCGTGCCGAGCACGGAATAGACAAGCGAGAACCAGAACATGTAACCGTAAATCACGAATTCATGGCTGCCAATCGGCACCGTGAACGCGCCCGAAAGATTCCAGAGCACGACACCGAATGCGCCAAGCGTCGTAAGCTGCTTGAGGAATCCCAAGAGCAGCTGGAGCGTCAGCGTCACGAACTGGTTGATGTCCTCGCTGATACGCTGATCGGGGTTGTCCGTGTTGCTGCCGAGCACCTGCAGGCGGTAGTAGACCTGATGCTGCATCCAGCCCGCGAGATACCGGTCTGTCATCCACGTCCGCCAGCGGATCTGGAGCATCTGCCGCAGATAAATCGCATAGACCGCGATGATGATGTAGAGGAACGCGAGCGCCGTGAACTCGCCGACGAGCGGCCAGAAGCTTTCCTGCGCGTACTGCTGCAATGCGTTGTAAAACTCATTGTACCAGCTGTTGATGCGCACGAGCAGGTACACCGACGCAAAATTCAGCCCGATGACGAACGCCAGGAGCCCCCGCGCCCGCCATTTATGTTCCGAGTTCCAGTACCCGCGGAACAGATGCCAGAAGGTACGGAACGAACGCTTCTTCATGGAAAAACACATCCTTTGAATGCAACGAATTTCCTCCATTATAGCCGTTTCCCTGCAACGATTCAAGAAATGTGGTAAAATAGCACAAGAATTTACGACAACGCAAAGGAAGGAACCTCTATGATCCTCTACCTCCTCGCAGCCATCCTCGTCGTGCTGCTGCTCATCCTCTACCGCTACCTGCCGAACAAGCGCATCTATGCCTGCTTCTGCGCGACGCTCGCCGTGCTTGGCATCGTCTGCTACATCTTCTTCCCGCGCGCACCACAGACGGAAGCCATGACGGAAGAACAGAAATACGATATCCTCCAGCAGCAGCAGATTTTTGCGACATGGTATGCGGGCTATCAAAAAGACATCAAAGACCTCGACCACAACTGGCGCTGGTATCACCAGATTCTCGAGGATTTCAAGGAGGACAACATCAGCATCCAGACGGCCTACGTGCGTCTCAAGCAGCTTGAAGAAGACGAAAAGGCGCTGACCTCCCGCATCGGGAGCAGCGCCCCGCCGCTCGAGCTCCATGACAACTTCTACGACCTCACGACGGAAATCGTCCAGAAGACGAAAGCGTATGCCGAAGCGCAGCAGAAAGCCATCACGCTGACGCGCGCCGCGAGCGACCCGCAGCGCATGCCGACCGACGACCAGGAAGAGCAGAACCGCTTGCTCCAGACAGTCATGGAGAAAGAATCCCCCGTCGGCCTCTTTACAGCAGAAGAGATCGCCGAAATCCAAAGCGGACTGGCGATCCCTGAAAATGGCAACGAATGAAGTTTTTTATCACACCAGCGCGGTCATCAGCGGATGCTGACGGAGCGGAACACGCTCCGGTCGCCGCGATGGCGCGAAATGGAATACTCGAACGGACGCCCGTCATCGAGGAATGCGACCTGCGTGACTTCCAGAATCGGCAGGACGCCCTTGATGCCGAGCTCTTTTTTTTCGTCTTCCGTCGGCAGGACGGCGCGGACGATGCGGTGCGCCGACTGGATCTTGAGCTTGAGGTCGCTCTCGATATAGCTGTAAATCGAGTTTTCGAGCACCTGACGCTTGATGCCGGGAATCAGCTGGATCGGCATCTGCGTGTACTCCACGACGATGGGCTCGCCATCGCGCGAGCGCACGCGGATGATGTCGTAGATGAAATCCTCGACGCTCATCTGGAGCTTTGCCGCAACCTCGGCCTCGGGATGGACGATGTCGAACTTCACGACCTCTGTCGAGACATCATGCCCCTTGAATGTCGCCGCAAAACCATTGAACTGGTTCGCCATGCTGAGCTCTTTGACATCCTGGTCTTCGAGTGACTTGACGAACGTACCCGAGCCGCGGCGCTTGACGACAAGCCCCTGCTTGACGAGCTCATCGACGGCGCGCTTGATGGTGATGCGGCTGACATCGTACTGCTCGCACATCTCTTTCTCAAGCGCGAGCTGCTGGCCCGGCGCATAAACACCGTTCATGATATTCTGACGAAGTTCATTTGCTATCGCTTCGTATTTTAACATGCACGTACCTTCTTTCGGATTCAATATCAACCCCCATTATACATGGAACCTGTATAAATTACCATTCATTGTTTGTTATGATTCGGGAAATCATGTTCAAAATCCATGATTGGCAATGACATCGTGCATCCAATAGCCCGACTTCTTGATGGTCTTCTGCTGCGTCACGAGATCGAGCGCGATGAGGCCGTAGCGGTTCTTGTAGGCATTCGACCACGACCAGCAGTCAATCGGCGTCCAGAGATGGTAGCCGAAGCAGTTCGAGCCCTCCTGCATGGCCTTGTGCAGCCAGCCGAGATGCTCCTTGATGAAGTCGATGCGATAGTCGTCCTCGATGAAGCCGTCCTTGTTGCGATACTTCTCCTCGCCCTCGACGCCCATGCCGTTCTCAGAGATGTACCACGGAATGTTGCCGAGCTTGTCACGCACATTGATGGCGATGTCGTAGATGGCCTTCGGGTAGATTTCCCAGCCGCGATACGGATTCATGCGGCGGCCCGGCATCTCGTAGTTCTCGAAATGCTTCTCAGGCAGCCAGCCGCGGCTTTCGTCAAACGGCGTCTCACGCTTTTTGGCACGGAACGGCTGGTAATAGTTGATGCCAAGGAAATCGACCGTGTTGTTCTTGATAATCTTGAGCTCTTCCGGCGTCGATGTCCAGAGCACGCCGTCTTTCTCAAGCTGATTGACGAGGCTCTCCGTAAACGTGCCATGCACGGCCGGATCGAGGAACGAATTGTTTTTGTAATCTTCTGCGAACTTCGCCGCCGCGATGTCTTCGGGACTGTCCGAGCGCGGATACGCCGGCGTAAGGTTCAGGACGATGCCGATGCGGCCGCCGAGCTTCGGGCAGTCCGTCTCGCGGAACACCTGAATAGCCTTTGCCGAGGCGAGGTTCAGGTTGTAAAGCACCTGGCAGGCCTTCTTGCCATCGACGAGCTTCGGATAATGGAACTCGTAGAGATATTCGCCCTCGACGACGACCATCGGTTCGTTGAATGTGACCCAGTCCTTCACGCGGTCGCCAAACAGCTCGAAGCAGCGTTTTGCAAAGATTGCAAAGAGATCGACGACATGTTTCGACGTCCAGCCGCCATACCGCTCGTAGAGCTCGATGGGCAGGTCGAAGTGATGGAGGTTCATGACGGGGCGGATGCCCTGCCGCAGGAATTCGTCGATGACAGCGTTGTAGAAGCGGACGCCATCGGGGTCGGTCTCGCCCGTCTCGAAATCCTTGATCAGGCGCGTCCACTGGATGGACGTGCGCACGGAGTTCAAGCCGATTTCCTTCATCAGAGCGATGTCGCGACGATAATCGTTGTAGAAATTCGACGCGACATTCGGCCCGACGCCATCAAAGAACGCCTGCGGCTCCGTGTCGAACCAGTAATCGAAGACGCTCCGGTGTGCCTTATGGAAGCGCCCCTCGGACTGCGGGCCTGACGTCGCAGCGCCCCACCAGAAGTCCTTGGGAAATTCATATTCGACGCTCATGCATCTTCCTCCGCTTTTTCATTCTTATCTTTCAGCGCGGCATACATCTCGACCATGAGGTTCGCCATGTCGCGCACGGCGAGTGCCGTCATGAAGTGATCCTGCGCATGAATCAGCAGGATGGATTTCTCGACGGGATGACCGTCGCATTCCGCCGACATCATGGCCGTCTGGATGTCATGCGCCTCGCCGATTTCCTTGCCGCCCTCTTCAATCTTCTTCTTCGCAGCAGCAATATCGCCAGTTTTGAGCATGTCGCGCACGGCCTCGATGACCATCGAGCGGCCCGTACCGGAATGCAGAATCAGCTGCATCGACTGTTCTACTGTTTTCTCATCCATTATTCTTCAGCCTCCTCATCCTTGATCTTGTTCGACGCGATGACGAACGGTGCATAAATGCAGATGTCCATCAGCAGCCAGACAATCTGCAGGAGGCCGCCGGCAATCGAGCCGGTACCGATGGTCGCGCCAAAGAACCGCGGCATCGTCCACGGTACCACGTATTTGAAGATTGGCACGATGCCAGCCGAAATCGCGAGCCAGCCGACGACGGTGTTCGCAAGCGGCGCAAGGATGTGCGGGATCAGGAGAATCGGGTTCAGGACAATCGGCAGGCCGAAAGCAATCGGCTCCTGGATGTTGAAGAGCATGGCCGGGAAGCCGAGCTTCGCAACGGCGCGCCAGCTGTCTTTCTTCGAGAAGATGAAGATGGCAATCAAGAGGCCCATGATGTGCATGAGGCCAGCTTCAAAGAAGCCGTTCGAGAAGACATACGCGGCATCGCCTGCCTGGTTTGCGAGCTGTGCCGGCATGTAGACCATGTTCTGGATAGCCGCCGTGACGTTGTGGCCATGGATGCCGAACCACCAGAAGAACCAGACGATGAACTGATAGAGGAGCGAGAAGCCAAGGCCCTACGAAAAGCCCATGAGCGGAGCCTGGATGATGGCATAGATGAGATCGTTGAGCGCTGCCTTGCCCATGAACTGGCAGTTCGAGAGAATCGTCGAGAAAATCGTGAAGACCGTCAGCGTCACAAAGACCGGAACGAGGACGGCAAACGACTGCGAAACAGCAGGCGGCACGGTCTCCGGCATCTTGATGCGGATCTTTTCATTCTTCGAGAGCTTGACGAAGATCCACGAAGCGACCGTCGCAACGATGATAGACGTCAGCACGGCCTTGTTGCCGAAATAGTCGAGGCTGAACGCGCCGAGCTTGTCGCCGGCCTTGCCAACGACCTGCTGCGGCGTCACGATGATGAACGCACCGATGGCCGTCAGTGCCGTCGAGAACTTGTCGCCGCCCCAGATGCCGCCGAGACGGTAGGAGAACGCCGCGACGAGCATGAACGAGAAAATGCCGAAGCCGACGGTGACGACGTTATTGCAGAGGCCCTGATACATCTGCAGTGTACCGACGAAGCTCGACGCCTTGTAGGCATCGCTCTTCGGATCGAGCCCCGTGAACGTCTGGCCGAGGCCGAGGCCGTCCGCGCCCATAATCGTGCCCCACGGGTCGAGCACGACCCATTCGATGATGCCGAAGAACGAGCCGACGATGATGAACGGCAGCAGCATCGAGAACGCGTCACGCATCGCCAGCAGGTATTTGTTGCTGGAAATCTTTCCTGCCAGCGGCATCATAACGTGCTCAAAACTTTCCACGATGGAATTCATTTTTTGTCTTCCCCCTCATTATTATAGAAGAAATCGGGCTATCTTGTTATGCCTTGCCCGTCATCTTAAGCGCTTTCTCAAGCACCTTGTCGCCGCGGATCATGCCGTAGTCGCGCATGTCGATGACATCGACCGGGCACTTGCCGCCAACGACGTTCTTGACATCGCCGAGCATGTGGCGGATCTGTGGGCCGAGCAGCACGCAGTCGGCCGTATCAACGCGCTCGTCGAGGACTTCGACGGAGAACGCCTCGATATGGACGTCGTCAAGCGACTTCTTCGCAGCCGCTTCCTGCATCTTCTTGACGAGGATCGAGGTGGACATGCCAGCGTTGCAAACGAGATAGATGTTCATGATGAGTTCCTCCTGTTTTGATGTGATTGAAATATGATGGAATCTGTCCCGAAATGTATTCGACTGCTTCGCATTCAGGACATCTCTTGTTTACAGTGCTTATTATATTCTATTGGTCATATTTTGTCAATAAAAGATATGACAAATTTTGAAAAAGTTTTCTCTGTGTCATTTCAAAATGACATAATCTATACTTGACAATGTTCGGTGAAAAGTGTATGATTTTATCAGATAAGAAATTGTTATTCCAAATTCCTTATCATTCGTTCTTACAGAAGCACGAAACAATGGACAGTGCTTCTGGACAGATTTTGTGGATTCATTATTGGAGGGAAACAGTATGATGAAGAAACACGTCCTTGCTGCTGCCGTCTCGGCGCTCGTCATCGGCTCTGCCAGCAGCTGCCTGGCTGCTGCCAACCCGTTCTCCGATGTCCCAAAAGATCATTGGGCATACGATGCGGTGTTAGCGCCGGGCGAAAAACGCCACTGAGTGTCGGGCGAAATTGACCAATCTTGGTCGGATGAAAATCACCAATCGTGTCCTTCTTGCGCTATACTGAAGCCATCAACGGCTCAGGGAAAGGAGCGCAATGAAAGACACAAACCATACGCAATCCGAAGAGCGTCGCGTTGCAGAGGCTCTGGAGGCCATGCGGAAAGACGCTGGTGACGCCTTCAAACTTGAGGCTGTCAACCTCGCCGAGATGGGACGCCGCACGGGCCTTTCGCGCAGCCGCTTGCGCAGGCTCAAGAAGAACGGCTTCGAGTTCAAGCCGCACGCGAACAAGGGCCGCAAGGCGAAGAAGACCGTACTTTCAGGATTCACGGGCGCTTTGGACGACCTTCTGCGCAAGGGCGTTTCCAATTCGTCGGTCATCCTCGAACGCCTCAAAGAGCTCGGATATCCCGGCGGCCTGACTGTCGTCAAAGAGTATATTGCAAGGCACAAAAACCTCCTGCCGCCCAAGAGGCAGGTCGTTGCACCGCAGGGGAATCGCGGCCGCAGGTACGAAACGCCGCCAGGAGATTCTTTCCAGATGGACTGGGGATTCACGAATGTGGTGGCAAGCGCCGGCGGCACCTTCCAATGTGCGTGCTTTGTCATGACCTGCCACCATTGCGGTGCCTGCTACGTCGAGTTCTTCCCGAATGCCAAGCAGGAGAACCTCTTCATCGGGATGATTCACGGCTTCGAACGCCTCGGCGTTCCAGCACACGTGCTCACGGACAACATGAAGAGCGTCGTCCTGCACCGCGACCTCGAAGACCAGCCCGTCTGGCACTCAGACTATGACGCCTTCATGCACACCGTCGGCTTCCAGACGAAGATCTGCAAGCCGAGGCATCCGTTCACCAAGGGAAAGGTGGAACGCCTGGTGCGCTTTGTGAAGGAGAACTTCCTTGCCGGGCGCACGTTCTACAACGTGACAGACTTGAACCGCGCCGCGCTGGAATGGTGCGACAAGCAGAATGGTATTTTCCATCGCGGCTCTGCTTGCGTTCCAAACGAGGTGCATGGAAGTGAATGCGCCCAGCACCTGCATCTGCTGGATGACAGCCGGGAGCTCCAAGGCTATCTCTGCCCGCTCCGCAAGATTTCCTTCGACGGGTTCGTGAACTACGAAGGCAGGCGCTTCGGCGTCCCCTACCAGTACACGGGATCGTTCGTGCGCGTCATGCGGAAGGATGCCTGGCTCTACATTTACTCGGAAGACCTCCTGCAGCTGCTCGTCTCGCACGAAGTGACGTGGAGCAAGTGCGACCGTTTCTGCAAAGACCAGTACGCCGTCCCCCAGCAGCCGGAGGAGTTCCCGACCGCGCCTGTGAAGACGCAGGCGACCATGCTCCCAGAGGACGAGCTCGACCGCTCCTTCGAGAAATTCAATTTCAGCAAGGGGGCGGACAGCGATGACTGACTCCCTGTTCAGCGCCATCGACCGGTGCAACGAGCTGCTGCGGCTGGACTTCTCGGCAGAAGAATTCGCGAAGCTGGCAGAGGAACGTTCCCTTTCCGCGGAATCCATCGAGGCCGTGTCTTCGGTGTTCGAATATCTCCGGGACAAGAAGGAGCAGTCCACTATCCAGATGCTCCTGCGCACCAGCCGCCTGCCGCAGAAGCAGGTCAAGACGTTTGACAACTTCGATTTCGACGTCCTGAAAGGCAAGGACATCGACAAGCTCAAGAATCTCCAGACGTTGGCTCCCATCTACGCGCACAAGAACATCGCGTTCATCGGGCCGCCGGGGACGGGCAAGACGCATCTTGCGCAGGCGTTCGGCTACGAGTGCTGCCGCCACCGCATGAAGACGTACTTCATCAAGGCGGCCGAGCTGCGTGACAAGTTCACCATCGCCCGCCGCGCGGGCAGAGAGGGCGCGCTCCTTACCAGCCTCGTCCGGCCGTCCTGCCTGATTATCGATGAAGTTGGTCACTGCGAATTCGACAAGGCGAACACGCGCTTGTTCTTCGACATGGTGGACCGCCGCTACAACAAGGAGGGTGCGTTCAACATGATCTTCACGAGCAACAAGAATCCCTCCGACTGGCGGGAAATCTTTGGTGAGAACGATGCGCTGCTCTGCCCGCTCGACCGCCTCTTTGATTCCGCTTCTGTCTTCACCTTCCGTGGTGAGAGCTTCCGTGGCAAGCATCTAGAGAACTACACGCTGCGTGCAGAGCACTCCGCTTCCACCACGCAGAACAATCCATTGAACCACTAACCATAACCTGAACAGCCAATCTGAGCCGTTGATATTTTATGATTGGCTCTTTTCGATTGACTCAAATTGGCGAATTTCAGCCGACCCGAATTGGCGTTTTTCGACCGACGCAATTTGGCGAATTTCACCCGACGCGAACAGCGGTCACGCAGCTCGCAAAAGATGGCGTCATCGAGGGCTACGGCGATGACACATTCCAGGGCGACAAGAACATCACGCGCTACGAAATGGCACAGATGGTCGCGAAAGCCATGGCGAAAAACGATGTCTCAGCAGCCGACAAGGCGACGATTGACAAGCTGGCAGCGGAGTTCGCGGATGAACTCCAGAATCTCGGCGTCCGCGTCGCCAACCTCGAAAAGCATGCCGACAATGTCAAGTGGAGCGGCATCTTCGCGCAGAAGGCCATGTCTGGCAACACGGACAACAATACCTGGTGGGAGAAAGAACTCTTCCTCAACGTCGATGGCCAGGTCAACGATGACTGGAAAGTCCATGCCGGCATCGATACGAAGTGGGGCACGAATACGGACGGCTTCAACGGTGAAGAAGAATTTTCTGACAAGTACGGCACGAATGACCACAAGGTTACGAACATGCTCTACCATGTCTATGCGCAGGGCCCGCTGTTCAAAGGTTCGAACTTCACGTTCGGCCTCTTCACGCCAAGCCTTCAGAGCGGCTATGTCGGCAACGCCCGCACGAAGGGCGCCGAGCTCGATTACAAAGTTGGAAAAACCTCGTTCAAGGTCTACGGCGGCAAGCTCCATGAGAAGAACGCCGACCTCTCCTCTTCCTGGTCGGCCTTCTTCCGTCGCGGCGGCGGACTCGGTGATTTCGAGGAAGGAAATCCAGCCGAAGGCTCCGGCGGTTTCTACGATCGCAACCTCAACGTTGTCGGCGGCTCCATCGAGCACAGCTTCACCGACCGCACAGCAGCTGGTCTCGGCTACTATGCACTGAAAAATTCCTATGCTTATGACAAAGGCGACAGCACGCTCGGCATCTGGGCCGTCGATTTCCGCCAGAATCTCGTGAAGAATCTCGACCTTACGGCATTCTACTCGCATGGCAACCAACATTTCCAGAACAAGGCATACGACGTCAAGCTCACGTACAATGGCAGCCCGTGGGGCAGCAAGCCTTGGGGCGCCGTGCTCGGCTATCGCTATCTCGGTTCTGATGCCCTCATCATGTCGAGCGTCGTCAATGGTTCCGAGAAGCCGGGCATGAAAGGTCTCGAAGCGCAGCTCTGGTTCCATCTCGCAAAGAACATCCAGCTCCAGAACTACTGGTTCAACGGCACGCCGATTTCCAATGACACCGACACGCCTTACCATCGCAACGCATACTTCTCGAGCTTGATTTTCGCCTTCTAAGATTCCAAAATAGAATATATCTTTTATTGACAAAGGTCACATAAAATGATATTCTATAGATGTTCGAGAGTTCCCCATTTCGGACAGAATAACAACCCCTTTTCCCCAAATACCCACATACCCAAGTCCTAAAATCCTAAAAAAGCGGCCCGATGCTTCCCCTGAGCATCGGGCCGCTTTCCGTTCGTCTGCCAAAACAGGCATGAAAAAGCTCCCTTGGAAGGGAGCTGGAGAGATAGCGAATCAGAGCTTGCTGAGGATGAGATCACCCTCGCCTTTCAGCGTGTACTTGCCGAGGCCGGCAGGCAGGAAGGCCGTCTCGCCTTTCTGGTACGTGACCTCGTCATCCCCTGCCGTGAGTTCAAGCTTGCCCGAGAGCACGGTGAAGCTCTGGAAGCTGTCGTCGCCGCAGAAGAGATGCGCCTTGCCGTCGATGGCGACATGATACGTCGTGAAGTATTCGCACGAAGCGAGCAGGCGCGCCTTTGCTCCCGCGAAGATATCCATGTCCGTCGTCATCATCGGATGCGCCTTCGGCGGTTCGAGATTCGTGACGTCGAGCGCCTTTGCGACGTGGAGCTCGCGCGGCTTGCCATCCTTGCCGACGCGGCCGTAATCGTAGATGCGGTACGTCGTGTTCGAATTCTGCTGGATTTCGCAGATCAGGATGCCCTTGCCGATGGCATGGAGCGTGCCGCTGTCGATGAAGAAGACATCGCCCTTGTGGACGGGCACGCGGTTGCAGACATCGAGAAGCGTGTTGTCCTGAATCCGGCGCTCGAATTCTTCCTTGCTGATCTTATCCTTGAAGCCGTAAAGCAGGCTCGCGCCGGGCTCGCAATCGACAATGTACCACATCTCCGTCTTGCCATACTCGCCCTCGACGCGCTGCGCATATTCGTTGTCAGGATGCACCTGCACCGAGAGGTTGCCGCGCGCATCGATGAGCTTGATCAGCAGCGGGAAATACGGGAATTTCTCCACATGCGTGCCGAGCACATCCTTTTTCTGTGCGGCCAGCCAGTCCTCGAGCGTCTTGCCCTTCGCTTCGCCATTCGCGATGACGCTCTTGCCGTCCTTGTGGCAGGCGAGCTCCCAGCTCTCAGCGACGATGTCGAGGTCGGTCTTTTTGCCATACTCTTCTTTGAGCCGTGTGCCACCCCAGAGATAGTCTTTGAGGGGGGCGGTGAGTTTCATCGGATAAAGCTTCATTTCAAATCTTCCCTTTCTTTATTTCTGGTTCAATCACAAAACTTGTGGGATTGAATAGTTTCGAAGAATAATTCATGTTGTCAAAAAAGAAGACATCCGCTAAGATGTGGAAATGCATATCGACAATGTAAATCCACACAAAGGAATGTCCTCTCCATGGATTAT
>JALEZZ010000078.1 GCA_022773585.1 Selenomonas sp.
TACGCGAAATGGAACAACCGGATGATTCCGGGATGGTCGAATGTGCGTAACCAACTCGAAATGGATGAGCGCATGTCGGCCTTGATGCATAAGTACGACAAGGCTGACTGAAAAATTTACACAAAACTATTGACAATCCCCTCTTTTTCTCTGAACGCCGCCGAGAGCTTCAGCGTATCCTCGTCATCTTCCATATCCTCGCCGATGTAGAGCACGTAGAAATGCGGCGCGGGGATCTTCACGAGCTTCGTGCCGTACTGCGCCTTGCTGTCCATGAAGTTCGCAAGCAGAACGAGCGCGCTGTATATCAGCAGCCGGTAAGGCATGTTCGGATTGATGCTGCTCTGATGCTCGACGAGGATGACAGCCTGATCCTTCCAGAGGAACGAGAGGTCGTTCTTCTGCTGGCCGAGAAATACATCGTCCAGCGTCGTGATGGTGATGTCCTCCGCGCGGACATCTGCCTCGGGACGAATCGCCTGATAGAGCGCGGCAATCTCCCGCTTGTGATTGAGATAGGCACGGAAGACCGTATCCTTGTACTGGCGGTTCGCCATGAAGTTCATCTCCTTCTTTGCTCTTATTTTAGCGAAAACTGTCGACTTCTGCAACCAAAAAGCCGCTCAAGCAAAATGCTTTGAGCGACTCGACAATGTCATTCAGCCGGCCAGTTTCTCCTTCATGACCTCTTCTGCTTTTTCGAGCTGCACGTCGCTCCCCGCGCCTTTCTGCAGTTCGACGACGACGTCGGGGTCGATGCCTGTGCCGTCGATGCTGCGGCCGCTCGGGGTGTAGTATTTCGCAATCGTGAGCTTGACGGCGTCATCGTGGTACATCGGGACGACGACCTGCACGGAGCCCTTGCCGTAGCTCGTCGTGCCGACGAGCGTCGCGGCGCCCGTGTCCTGCAGCGCACCCGCGAGGATTTCGGCCGCACTCGCGCTGTTGCCGTCAATCAGCACGACGATCGGGTACTTGCTCGCTTCGAGGTCGGAGTCGTATTCCTGCGTCTTGCCGTTCTTGTCCACGACGGAGACGATCGGGCCTTTCGGCACGACGAGGTTCGCAACCTCGGTGCACGACTTGATGAGGCCGCCGGGGTTTTCGCGCAGATCGAGAATCAGGCCCTTCATGCCCTGCCCCTCGAGCGCCGTCAGCTGCTCCTGGAACTCCTTGCCCGTGTTCTCGGCGAAATTGCCGATGCGGATGTAGCCGAGGCCCGTGCTTTCATCGAGCATCTTGCCCGCGACGGTTTTCATCTGGATCGTCGCGCGCTCGATGGTGTAGTCCGCATCCTCTTCGCCTTCGCGATGAATCGTCAGCGTGACGTTCGTGCCGACCTCGCCGCGGATGTGCAGCGCGATTTCCTCAGGCTGGTACTCACTCGTCGGCGTGCCGTCGATGGCCGTGATTTCATCGCCCGCCTGCAGGCCCGCCTTTTCGCCCGGCGTGCCGTCCATGACGGAGATGACGGAGACTTTGCCATCTTTGAAGCCCATGTAGATGCCGATGCCGCCGAACGTGCCCTCGGTCTGATCCATGAGCTGGCCGTACATCTTCGGATCCATGTAGAGCGAGTGCGGGTCGCCGAGCGACTGCACCATGCCGCTGATGGCGCCGTCCATGAGCGCCGTATCATCGACGTCGCCGACATAGCGCGACTCGATGAAGCGCCGCACGCCGACGAAGCGCACGAGGTTCTGGATGCTGTCGCCCGTGAAGCCGAGCGCATAGCTGATGCCCACAATCGTGATGGCACTGCCGGCAATCGCGCAGCCGAGGCCCGCGAGGATGCCGAGCAGGATTTTCTTTTTTTTCATAAAATCTCCCTCTTAGAGATAGCCGTACGGGCTCACGGGCTCGCCATTCTGGCGAACCTCGAAATGACAGTGCGGGCCCGTGGAGTTGCCCGTCGAGCCGCAATAGGAAATGGTCTCCCCCTGCGAGACCGACTGCCCCTCGCTGACGGCAAGCGACTGGTTGTGGCCGTAAAGCGTCGTGATGCCGCCGCCGTGGTCGATGATGACCGTGTTGCCATAGCCCGAAATCCAGCCCGCATACGTGACGGTGCCGCCCTGTGCGGCATGCACGGGGATGCCGTAGTCGCCGCCGATGTCGAGGCCGCTGTGGAAGCGCTGGTCGCCCGTGATTGGGTGCGTGCGCCAGCCGAACTCGCTCGTGATCGGCCCGGAAATCGGCCAGATCATGCCGCCGGAACCTGAACCGCCGCCACCGCCTGACGACGGCTCCACGCGGTAATGGCTGCCGCGGATCATATCGGCAATCTGCTTCGACGCTGCCATGAGCTCGTCGTACTGCTGGTCGAAGACGGCCTTGTCGCTCTTCATTTTTTCGATGAGCGCCTGCTGTTTTGCGACCTTCTGTTCCATGACCTCGCGCGCCGCGCGCGTTTTCTGCTCTTCCTCGGCCTGCGTCTTCTTGTCTTTCTCGAGCTCTGTTTGCCGCGTCTCGATTTCCTGCTTCTCGTCGAGCACGGTGTGCACGAGCTCGTAGTCGTCGTGAATGACGCGCTTCAAAAGATCCATGCGCGTCATGAGGTCACCGAAATCCTTCGCGCCGAACAGCACGTCGAGATACGAAATCTGGCCGTGCATGTAGATGTCGCGCACGCGGGTGCCGAGGCGGTCGCTCTTCTGTTCGTAATCCTTGCCGAGCACCTCGAGACGGTCGCTGTTCTCCTTCATGCGGCCCTCGGTCTCGTCGAGCGCGGCCTTGCACTGCTTGTGCTCGGCGATGGCCTTGTCCGCTTCCTCGTCAAGCTGGCGCTTGACCTCGGAAAAATTCTCGATCTGCCCCTGGATCTCGTCGCTCTTCTGCTTCTTCTGCTGCGCCTGCTCCTCGTAGCTCTTCTGCTCGTCCTCGAGGGAAGCGGCAAAAGTTTGGAATGGAGCAGTCGCGAGCATCAAAGTCAATACGAGGGCTAACGCCTTATTTCTCCGGAATCGCAAAATTTCGCCCTCTTTCCATAGAATAAATCTTCGACTGCACTATCAAAAATCACTTCACGTCCTACCTTCGACACACCCCCAGTCAGCTTCGCTGCCAGCTCCCTCGGAGAGGGGGCCTGTGTTCGCTGGATTTTCGCTTAACTTAATGACATTGCCCTCGGTGAGGGAGGCAAAAGGTTGCATGACTTCGCGTCCAACTGAATGACATCCCCCTCGGTGTCAATGTCATTAAGTTAAGCGTGAAATCATTCAAACTTCAGCCTCCCTCTAGAGGGAGGGGGACCGCGAAGCGGTGGAAGGAGTAGTAGGATGCTGAAACTGACAAGAAAGCAGCCGTCGCTAAAGTCCTTTAGCAACGTTT
>JALEZZ010000030.1 GCA_022773585.1 Selenomonas sp.
CATGTTCGTGTAGTGAAAACGGAAGCGTTCGTCACCCGAGCCGTGCAACAGCATGTCCTGCGTCGTGTGGTCGAGGTCTTTCCACGGCGTCGCCGTCGTGTAGCCGCGCGCGGTGAGGAGCGACGTCATGACGCACATCGCGTACGAGTGCGGATTTTTCGACAGCGGCGCGAATACGCCGTCCGCCACAGACAGCGCCGGGTCGGGCAGCACGAGCGACTCGTCGAACTCCATGTGGCTGCCGAGCCCCATGCAGACGGGACACGCGCCGTACGGATTGTTGAACGAGAACATGCGCGGCGTAATCTCGGGCAGGCTGATGCCGCAGTCGACGCAGGCGAAATTTTCGCTGAACATCAGGAGCTCGCCGTCCACGATCTGCACGTAGACGACTCCCTCGCCAAGCTTCAGCGCCGTCTCGAGCGAGTCGGCGAGGCGCTGCTCCATGCCTTCGCGCACGATGAGGCGGTCGACGACGACTTCGATCGTGTGCTTCTTGTTTTTCTCGAGCGCGATCGTGTCGTTGACGTCATAGACCTCGCCGTCGATGCGCACGCGCACATAGCCCTCGCGGCGGATGTGTTCGAGGATCTTCTTGTGCTCGCCCTTCTTGCCGCGGACGACTTGGGCCATGAGCAGGAGCTTCGTGCGCTCGGGCAGCGCCGTGATCTGGTCGACCATCTGGTCGACGCTCTGCTGCGTGATGGGCTTGCCGCATCGCGGGCAATGCGGATGCCCCGTGCGCGCGAAGAGCAATCGCAGGTAGTCGTAGATTTCCGTGACCGTGCCGACCGTCGAGCGCGGGTTGTGGCTCGTCGTCTTCTGGTCGATGGAAATGGCCGGCGACAGGCCCTCGATGTTGTCGACGTCCGGCTTGTCCATCTGCCCGAGGAACTGCCGCGCGTACGACGAGAGCGACTCGACATAGCGCCGCTGCCCCTCGGCGTAAATCGTGTCGAATGCCAGCGACGATTTGCCCGAGCCCGAAAGCCCCGTTACAACGACGAGCTTGTCGCGCGGGATTTCGAGATTGATATTTTTGAGATTATGGGCGCGCGCGCCCTTGATCCGGATGACGTTGTTCTCCAAAATGTTATCCTTTCCTTGCTGCCCGCGGCCGATGCGTTGCCTTGACCGTCCGTGCCGGTTTCACCGTTTTTTCCGCCGTGGCGCCCGGCAGCGTGCCGTCGAGCTCGAGAATCATGTCGCGGAGCTCTGCCGCCCGCTCGAATTCGAGCGCCCGCGACGCCTGCTGCATTTCGCGCGTCAGCGTCTTGACGAGATTTTCCTTGTCCTTCTTCGTGAGTTTGCGCTTCTTCTTGCCATCGCCCGTGCCGTATTCTGCCTTCGTCTCCGCAACAAGCGTCGTCTCAATCAGCGGCTTGATGGGCTTGACGATGGTCTTCGGCGTGATGCCGTGCGCCTTGTTGTAATCCTGCTGGATGGAGCGGCGACGCTGCGTCTCGTCGATGGCGCGCTGCATCGAATCCGTGATGCGGTCGGCGTACATGATGACATGGCCGTTCGCGTTGCGCGCGGCGCGGCCGATGATCTGGATCAGCGACGTGTCCGAGCGCAAAAAGCCCTCTTTGTCCGCATCGAGAATCGCAATCAGCGAGACTTCCGGCATATCGAGGCCTTCGCGGAGCAGATTGATGCCCACGAGCACGTCGAACTCGCCCGCACGCAGGTCGTGGATGATTTCCGCGCGCTCGATCGTCGCGATGTCGGAATGCAGATAGCGCACGCGGATGCCGACCTCTTTGAGGTAGTCCGTCAGATGCTCAGCCATCTTCTTCGTCAATGTCGTCACGAGCACGCGCTCGTCCTTTTCGATGCGCTTCTTGATTTCGCCGAGCAGGTCATCAATCTGCCCGTCGAGCGGCCGTACCTCGATTTCTGGGTCGAGGAGCCCTGTCGGACGGATGATCTGCTGCGCGACCTGCTGCGCATGCGCGAGCTCGTACTTGCCCGGCGTCGCCGAGACGAAGATGATCTGGTTGATGCGCGCGGCAAACTCCTCGAACGTCAGCGGACGGTTGTCGAAAGCCGATGGCAGGCGGAATCCGTTCTCGACGAGCGAGACCTTGCGGCTGCGGTCGCCCGCATACATCGCATGGAGCTGAGGCAGCGTGACATGGCTCTCGTCCATGACAATCAGAAAGTCCTCGGGGAAATAATCTAAGAGCGTATACGGCGCCTCACCCGCCTTGCGGTGCGTCAGATGACGCGAATAGTTCTCGATGCCCGAGCAGTAGCCGACCTCTTCCATCATTTCGAGATCGTAGTTCGTACGCTGTTCGAGCCGCTGCGCTTCGAGCATCTTGCCGTCGCCGCGCAGTTTCGCAAGCTGCTCCGCGAGTTCCTCGCGAATCGTCTGCTGCGCAATCTTCATGTCGTCCTGCGCCGTGACGTAATGCGACGCCGGAAAAATCATCGAATGCGTGCGCTCGCCATAGATTTCGCCCGTCGTCGTGTCAAACTCGAGAATGCGGTCAATCTCGTCGCCAAACATCTCGATGCGCACGGCGCGGCTGTTGTAGCCGGCCGGAAACACCTCGATGACATCGCCGCGCACGCGGAACTTGCCGCGCTCGAACGCGATGTCATTGCGCTCGTAGCGGATGGAGACGAGTTTTCGCAGAATCGCGTCGCGCTCGACCGTCTGCCCCTTGTGCAGCGAAACGACCATCTCGTGATAACTTTCCGGCGAGCCGAGGCCATAGATGCACGAGACCGACGCCACGATGATGCAGTCGCGCCGCTCGAACAGCGAACACGTCGCGCTATGGCGCAGCTCGTCGATTTCATCGTTGATGGATGCATCCTTTTCGATATACGTATCCGTCGAAGCAATATATGCCTCTGGCTGATAGAAATCATAGTAGCTCACGAAATAGCCGACGTAGTTGTGCGGAAAGAACGTCTTGAATTCGCTCGCGAGCTGCGCCGCGAGCGTCTTGTTGTGCGCGATGACGAGCGTCGGCTTCTGCACCTTCTCGATGACCTTCGCAATCGTGTACGTCTTGCCCGTGCCCGTCGCGCCGAGCAGCACCTGCGCCTCCTGCCCCGCCTCGACACCCGCCGCGAGCTCCTCGATGGCCTGCGGCTGGTCGCCCATGGGTTCAAAAGGAGCAACGACCGTGAACGGCCGCTGCTCATCAAATTGCGTCGTATTGAGTTTTGGAACCATCGCCATAACGAGTCCTCCTGATGTCTCCTGCCTTGCAGATTTCCTTTATTATACTCCACGCTCTCGTGAGATTCCAGTCTTATGTGCATCGCGGCGAGCTTTATGATAGAATAGATGCATCCATCATCATCTTTGAAAACTGGAGGCATCCTCATGGACGTTCAAACGGGCCTGATTCTTGGAAACAGCATCACGCTCCACAGCCCCTGTTCCTATTGGTGGGGCAGCTGGGGCATGGCAGCTTCCTCTGCCGAACACGATTTTGTGCATATCCTCGCAAACATGCAAGACAAATGTCCCCCCTGTAAGACAGCTCCGTATCTTTAACTTTTACCAATGGGAGGTCATGGCCTATGATCGCGCGGAAACACTCTCCCTGCTGGAGAACGTTCTTTCCTCTCCTGCCGATTTCGTCGTCCTCCAGCTCGGCGAGAACATCGCAGATACCACGACACTTGCTGCCGACCTCGAAGAGCTCCTTCATCATCTGATGTCCCGCCTGCATCCGAAAAAACTCCTCGTTCTCGGAAATTTCTGGGCCAACGAGACCGTAGACAATATCAAGCAGGCCGCCTGCAAAGCGGCAGGCGCAACCTACATCTCGCTGAAGGACCTGCAGACACCGGAATACATGGCCGGCCTCCATACCATCGTACAGGGTGCCGACGGCACTTCCCATGAAATCCTCCACGCCGGCGTCGCCCGCCACCCGGGAGATGCTGCGATGAAGGAAATCGCCCGGCGCATCAACGACGCATTGGCTGCAAACGAATAAATCTGACAGACAAAAATCCATGACACCGCGACAAACGGCGGTGCCATGGATTTTTTGCAATCTTGCAGAAGGCTCAAACCAGAAGCTTTGCAATCACGCGGAGCAGCTGCCCCGCCAACTGTCGAAGATCATTGCAGGCGATGAGGTTTGGATAGATTTCGGAAAGGCTGTCATAGCAATCAAATGCACCAGGTGCATCGAGCGAGACCGCGATGACGCCGATGCCCCGCTTGCGAATTTTACGAACGGCATTTTCCGTGTCCTTTGTCGAAACAGGAGGGAGATACCGATCATACATATGTTCCGGCAGTCCGTCAGAAAGCACGAGGATGACACGATGCTCATTCGTCGTCTGCTGCTCGAGATAGCGCGCTGCCCAAGGAAGTGCAAGGCCATCGCGCGTATTGTCATCCGCCCGGATGCGGAGCAGGTTGTACTTTTCATCATCATGCGCATCAAAATCCACAAGGATGCTGACATCGACTTCTGGCCGATCGAACTTCGCACGATGCTCGACAATGGCATGCGGGATGCCCTGCGAGGCAAGGACTTCGTGCAGGATGACGGCAGATTCCCGCGCTGCCCGGCAACGTTCTCCGTCCATCGACCCCGAACCATCAATGAGCAGCAGGATGGCAAGATCCGGCACAGCTGTCCCCTCGGAAAGACGATACCAGAATCTCCGCTTCGGATCTCCGAGCATGCGCGAGGCAATGCCCTTGCCAAACCGCTGCCGCTCCTCCCTCTCTGGCGCATGCGCCTGTACCAGCTGCGCGAAACGCCCTGCATACGAGCGGATGCTCGTATAATATTTGCGGCAGATGTTATAATACGCCCGTTTCCGACTCTGATCGATGCCTGGATGATGCTCGACGACGCGGATGCCGCGATGGACAGCGCTGCCGAGCTCGTCTCCGCGAAGAGAGACAGTGCGTGCCACAGATGTGACGAATTTGACCGTGAGTTCCTTTTCCTGGGCAAAAGTCTCAAGCATCTGCATGAGCTGGCCGATGGGGACTTCTCCTTCACGCTTGCGGCCAGATGCATCCAGAAAGAGACGCAATGCAACGGCCTGCGTCTTTCCCTTCCGTGCATTCCCGCCGATGCTCGCGCCACCCTGATGCGTCCTTGCGCCGCCCAGCAGAAGCTCTGTCTCCCCCGTATCGAGGGCCTGCGCATCCGGAGGAATGAGCGGCTCGATGACGCGGAAGGCCGCCGAAGCCTGCGCATAGCGCTCTGCAGGCGCTGCAGCCATACTGCCGTCCAAGAAGAATGCCTGTGTCTTTTCGACGTAGGGCGCAATCTCTGCCTGCGGCTGCGGCAGCTTTACCATGGGATAAAGCAAAAGGCCTGCCATGTAATCAAGATACTCCGTCAGCTGGCGTATCATTGTCTGGCCTTTATCCGCCTCAGCCCCCGGCGCCTGCTGTGCCACCCTCGTTCCCATCAGTACCTGCTCCGCTGTCCCGTGCCCGGGATTCGTCGCAAAAAGATCTGCCACCCGGCCAAACTTCAGATAAAGCTCCATGCGGTCATAGCAGCTGCATCCGACATTCTCAATGTAAGCATCCTCGATGATATTCGCAATGAGGCTCATGACCTTCCGCTTGTTGCGCGTATCGCATGCGGGATCACAGCTGGCCGCCGGAGGGAAATCCGTATACAGAAGGTGCAGGCATTCATGAATCGTCTGCGAGCGCGTGATGAGGCGCAAGACATTCCATGCATCGACAAGCACGACGGGCGGCCATCCGAGAAAGTCCTGTATCTTGTCGAGAGCATGGCGGTCACAGAAGATTCCGTTATGCGCAGGATCGACAACAACGTTCCGCCCATCCGTCCATGCGCCTTCACCGTTGACGAAAAAAAGGCGTACAGTTTCATCTTCTGCAAGCGTGCGCGCAAAATTCTCTTCGAGCTCGCGTTGCTCGCTGCTCTGAAAGACTCGCAGAAGCTTTTCATTCCGTTCATCCATCTTCCCGTCCTCACTTCCAGCGATAAAGCATGAGGATGCTGCGAATCGTGTGCTCTAAAGCACGATCGCATTTCGCGACCGGCAGGATGGTCTTTTCCGCCGCGCGCAGATAACCATCGTACTTCGCGAGGCGCGCCCAGTTCTCGAGATTGCGTGGCGAAAGAACAACATCCAGCTCCTCGGCCTGGATTTTCTTCTGCAGCTTGTGATAGACACTGAGCATTTTGCCGACGAATGGGGCGCACGATGGCACGCGCGCTGTCAGCATGCGGCTGATGGCATCATCCGAAAGCGCCGCAAGCTCAATGACGGCATTGAATCGGTTGTAGAGCGCCTGATTGAGTTCCCTTGTTCCGAAATAGCCGAGATTCATCGTCGCGAAGAAACGAAAGTTCGGATGACGCCGCACGAACTCGCCATTGTCCAACCGGACAAATCCGTTATCATCCAGAAGCGAATTCAGGAATGCAAGGTGCTGCGGCTTTGCAAAATTGATTTCCTCGAACACAACGGCACCGCCATCACGGATGGCCTTCGTCACATAGCTTTCCTGGAAGACGACGGCTTCGCCTTCGGGCAGGAATTTCCCCAGCACGAACTCATCAAGATTTTCTGTGCAGTTGATGGTCTCGAGAATCGGCAGCCGAACGGCCTGCGCAATGAGCTTGCACGCCATCGTCTTGCCCGTACCAGCCGGGCCGTGAAACAGCACAGCCCGCAGATCGCCAGCCGCCAGGGCATTGCAGACATTCGTAAGACTGGCTGGCAGGATGAATTCTTCTGGAAGTGCAGGAATATAGGCTTTTTGCGCCTCCGAAAAAGCATCGTCCGGGAACGGCACAATCTTGCTCTCCGGCTTCTCCCGCCGCTTCTCCTTGTTGTCGCGCAGCACATGAAAGCTTTCCGAACAAGAACGCATGACATCTGTCGAAACTCCCGCGAGATCTGAGTAAGAAATATCATATTCCGCCACTTTGTGATTCTGGTAGAAATCTTCATGGACATTGACAAAGAGATCAGCGGCGGGCTCGCTGACAAAGCGATCCATGAGCTCGCGGTAGTCCGCATCCGTCTCGACCGATTGCGCAAGCAGCACAAGAAAGACTGGCAGCAGCTTGTAGAGCGGATGCAGATGCTCCATATCCCCCTCAATCCAGCGGCCATCTTCATCATAAGCCGCAATCGTGATGTCACGCCCTCGCGCCAGCGCACGATATTGAAAGATGTTTGACGCGACGACGCCCTCGTCGCGATAATCCTCGGGTACATTCAGTATGAAAAAGACCGTATCACGATCTTCGCTGAAGAAATAATCGCCAATGGGCTTTCCTTCCCCCATCGCACGCAGGAAACGCGCAAAGAGAATCACGCTCTCGCCGATGGGCTGGCAAAGCGTCGTCGTCCCGCGAAAGGATTCATTATCCGGATGCACGTAATACTGCGTGACATCCGAAAGATGCCGGAATCCGAACCCCTGATAAATGACATCCGAGTTCCGCCGCACGACGCGATAAGCAACCTTGAAAACATTCACATCCGCTCGCCTCTTCTCTGACTCATGATATGATTTCAATAGTCGCTCCTCGCATGGGGAGCAACTATTGCCGTCAGCGTCCGCCTGCTCCTTCTTTCAATTTCAATCCACGCTCCCCGCATGGGGAGCGACGCCTGCGCCATGCTCTTGTGTGCGACATTCGAGAATTTCAATCCACGCTCCCCGCGTGGGGAGCGACTTTTTGCCAGCCGATTTACGAAGCTTGGCTGACAATTTCAATCCACGCTCCCCGCGTGGGGAGCGACATATCAAATTGTACTGGCTGACCCATTCCACATTATTTCAATCCACGCTCCCCGCGTGGGGAGCGACTGACGTGCCATGCTGTTTAGTAGTTAATAGCATGATTTCAATCCACGCTCCCCGCGTGGGGAGCGACGCCGAGCCCGTGCGCGTAGTCTCGCATCTGGTATTTCAATCCACGCTCCCCGCGTGGGGAGCGACGGCCGGCAGGATGATGCTGTTCGCCACCGCGCTATTTCAATCCACGCTCCCCGCGTGGGGAGCGACGCGGCGTGCTCACGATTATTCGTGTGCTTACGGCATTTCAATCCACGCTCCCCGCGTGGGGAGCGACCGGTTCGTCCGGGAATTGTTTCAGAATCGGGATATTTCAATCCACGCTCCCCGCGTGGGGAGCGACGACGTCACCGCGCAGCGCCGCGAACTCGCCAGCGTATTTCAATCCACGCTCCCCGCGTGGGGAGCGACTTCATACCGAGACAAAAGAAGGAAGGGGAACGAGATTTCAATCCACGCTCCCCGCGTGGGGAGCGACCTCTCTTTTTTATATGGAGGTATCATTATGTGCCTATTTCAATCCACGCTCCCCGCGTGGGGAGCGACACATGGACGCGAACCAGCACGCCGAGCACAGCCCATTTCAATCCACGCTCCCCGCGTGGGGAGCGACCGCAACGCTCGTCCCGATGTTCGGGGCGGTGAATTTCAATCCACGCTCCCCGCGTGGGGAGCGACGATACGGTTGCCGCGCTTGACTTCATCTGCGCTATTTCAATCCACGCTCCCCGCGTGGGGAGCGACTTATTATTTCTCCACGTGCTACCCTCCGTATCATAATTTCAATCCACGCTCCCCGCGTGGGGAGCGACCACCAAGCTGGGCTTCA
>JALEZZ010000064.1 GCA_022773585.1 Selenomonas sp.
TAATCCATGGAGAGGACATTCCTTTGTGTGGATTTACATTGTCGATATGCATTTCCACATCTTAGCGGATGTCTTCTTTTTTGACAACATGAATTATTCTTCGAAACTATTCAATCCCACAAGTTTTGTGATTGAACCATAATTTTCTTCATCATAGCAAAGGCGCACAGAAAACAGAAGCCTCCCCAGGGGATGCAAGAACCCCCGGGGAGGCTTATTTTCGCGAAAAAATCTGGTATCCTGTGAGAAAAGCCGCATCGTCATCCCTTGCGCGAAAGGAGTCCGCCATGCCCGCTCTCACAATCCAGCCATCCATTTCCGAAGCTTTCCCCGCAGACGCCCTGCTCGAGCACCGCATCGAGACGTACTGGGATAAGCGCAGCCGCGCATTCTCCGAGAAGCGCCGGCGCGAACTCGACGGCCCAGACGCTCGCGCTTGGAAAATGTTCCTGCTCCGCACACTCGATCCTGTCTTCCGCGATTTTTCCAGCCTCCGCGTGCTCGACGTCGGCACAGGCGCCGGGTTCTTCGCCATCCTCTTTGGCGAGATGGGCGCGCATGCGACAGGGCTCGACCTCTCGCGCGACATGATTCATGAGGCAAAGGTCAACAGCCTCGCCTATGGCGTGCATGCCGAGACGGAGTTCCTCGTCGGCAACGCACAGGAACTCCCCTTTGAAGACGCGAGCTTCGACATCGTCATCAGCCGCAACCTCACCTGGACGCTGCCGGACGTGCCGGCCGCCTACTGTGAATGGGCGCGCGTGCTAAAGCCGGGCGGCATGCTCTTCAATTTCGATTCCGACCACCGCCATACCGTCTGGGACACTGACAACACGAATGACGGCCTCGCGAAAAAGAAGCTCGCCGAATGCAACGCCATCAAGAACGCACTCGCCATCAACCGCTGCGTGCGCCCTGCATGGGATCGCACCGTGCTCGAAGAGCTCGGCTTTGCCGTCCAGACGCGCGAAGACATCCGTCACGACGTCTTCATCGATCCCACCGTCCTCGTCGACGACATCCCGCTCTTCGCAATCTGCGGCCGATACGGCGTTCCTTCGCAGAGCTGATCAGCGGAAACATGATATTACAGCCAACAGGTTTCGATTGCTTTTTCTTGTTTTATCGAATATACTACTTGTAGAGATTTCAAACAAAAGAAAGCGAGGTCATCTCATGATTCTGAATGAAACCTTTCATGCCTGCGTCGCGCATCCCGGCATCGTTTCAGTTGCGAGCACGTCGAAAGAGAACGGTGCACATATCGCGAACACCTGGAACAAGTACCTCATCATCACGGAAGACGAAAAAATCGTCATCCCCTGCTTCGGTTTTCACAAGACGGAAAAGAACGTCAGCGAGAATCCGGTCGTCGAGGTCGTCATCGGCAGCCATGAAGTGCAGGGCAAGATGGGCATGGGCACGGGCTTCCTGCTCCGCGGCAAAGCGGAGTTCGTAAAAGAAGGTCCGCTCTATGACCAGATGCATGAACAATGCAACTGGGCCAGCCGCGTCCTCATCTTCACGCCGGAATCCTGCAAGCAGACCATCTGAAGATACCCGCAGTCAGCAGAACAGGTGCCTGACCATCACACATGTTGGCCAAGCACCTGTTTTTTTGCAGATTTTCCACTTTCAAACGATACGCTTCAGCAAAAGCTGTCCAAGAGCGTCACCGCGCCGCCCGTATGGAGGAATACGATGTTCGACTTCGGCGGGAAAGCACCCGCTTTCGCCATCTCCAGTAATCCGGCAAAGGCTTTTCCCGTGAAGAGCGGGTCGAGGAAGATGCCTTCCATCGCGGCCATCTGGCGCATGGCGTCTCTGCCCTTGACGGTCGGACAGCCCGCGCCCCGGCCGCAGGAAAAATACACGTGCACGTCGGCGGGGCTGACGGGGCAGGGATAGCCGCCGAGCTGTGCGGCCTTTGCAACGTCGCGGCAGAGCGTCTCCGCATGGCGGAAGCGGCGGCCAATCGCCACGGCCGCCGCGATGGTCTGGTTCGAACGCGCGCCGCCGCCTGCGACGATGACGTCGCATCCCGTATCGAGCGCCTCGCCGAAGTAATACGCGAACCTCCGAATCTTGTTGCCGCCGAGCCCGACGCCGAGCAGGTCGTCGCGCTTGATGAATAGCCGCCGCCCTCCGCCGAGCAGCGCAGAAAGGCGCGGCAGCTCCTGAAGCGGCGTCGGCGCAAGGCCGAAGTCGATGCGGCGCATCTCATTCACCTTCCCGCACGGCTTCCGGCTGTTTCAGCGCCTCCGGCGTGCGCAGGGCGAACGAGCAGACGGCGCCGATGATGGCGACCATCCAGAGAATCTGAAGCGCCGGGGCGATGCCAATCTGATCGGCGGCGCGGCCGATGAGCGGCGTGACGAGGCCGCCGAACGTCGTCGTGAGGCCGAGCGTCACGCCCGACGCAAAGCCGATGTTCTTGCCGAGGTACGTCTGGCCGAGCACGACGGCCGAACTGTACGGCGCAAACAGCGCAAACGCGACAAGTGGCAGGAACAGCAGCGCAAGTGTCAGCGTACCGCTGTTGACGAGCAGGAACATGGCCGGGATCATCACGAAGAACGCGATGCGCAGGATGCGCACATAGCCGAGCCGGTCGGCAAGGATGCCGCCAAAGTACGTGATGACGGCGCCGAGGCCGAAGAGAAGCGTCAGCGCAAGGCTGCCCGTCGCGGCCGTCGCACCGAGGGCGCTGATGAGATAGAGCGGCAGGAATGCATTGCAGACATCGAAGCCGATGGAGCGCGCAAAAATCAGGATGGTCAGCTTGCCGAACGATGCCCAGTCATTCTTCGTCGCAGCCGCCTGCCCTTTCGCCTCGGCAGCATGGCCCATCGCGGCGATGTCGCGCTGGATGGCAGGCATGCGGTGCAACAGCAGCAGGGCGACGGCGGTGTTGAAGACAGCATAGAACAGCAGCAGATGGATGTCGGCGACATACGCGCAGAAGCCCGCGAACATCGGGCCGACGGCGAAACCTGCGTTGCCGCCAACGGAGAACGTGCCGAGTGCCCTGCCCTTGTGCTCGCCCGCGAGGCCGTTCACCATGCGCGCGCCCTCTGGATGGTAGAGCGCCGAGCCGAGGCCGCTGACCATCGCGCAGAGGAAAATTGTCCAGTAGTCCGTCACGAACGGCAGCACGGAGATGCTCACACCGCTGAGGACGATGCCGAGCGGCGCGAACCACGGCCGCGCGACGCGGTCGGCGTAATAGCCGATTACGGGCTGCAGAACGGAAGAAAACACGAGATTCGCAAAAATCAGCGTGCCAGCATCCTGATAGCTCCAGCTGCACGTGGCGATGAAAAACGGCAGCAGCGCCGGAATGGCGCCCTGCGCCCAGTCGATTGCAAAATGGCCGACGGTGAAAAGATAGATACGTGGATCAAAGCGGTTCATATATTCTGCACTCCTCTCGGATATTCTGGTCTTTGTGTGCCTTTCGTGGTATCATTATATGATAGCAAATATGAGATTCCTAGCCAGAATATCGGCAGAAATTAACAAGATATTGCCACCTCTGCCGAATGCATTTTTCAAAAACCGCCAAAAGGAGGCCGCCATGCCCGAATCGTATCTCGAAGCCACCAACCCAAACGCGGCCAAAGCGTTCCCCTACCTCATACGCGAAACGGCACATGGCGAGAGCCTGACGTTCGATCCCGCCTTTCACATCATGCACTGGCATGACGACCTGCAGTTCCTCTATGCCGCTGACGGCGTCATCGACGTGCAGACGCTCCGCGAGCACGTCACCGTACGGCGCGGCGAAGGCATCTTCATCAACAAGGACGTCGTCCACTGCATCGAGGCGGGAAAAGACGCGCACTACTACAGCTTTCTCTACCCCGCCGACCAGCTGCGCTTCCTGCCCGGCAGCCCGGCCAATGACGACCTCGCTGCCGTCCTCGATGGGGATGCCCTGCCGCTCTGCCTGCTGACGGAGGCAACGGAATGGGAGCGCCACGCTTTGGCCTTGCTGCGCGAACTCCTGCAGTTCACGACAGAGCGCCCTGCCGCCTACGCCCTGAACGTCCTCGTGCGCCTTCTCGCGCTCGTGCTGCTCCTGCGCGAGCACGCCCCGCTCGCCCCTGCGAAAGCCGACGATGTCAATGCCATCCGCACGAAGCAGGTGCTCCAATACATCGCCGCGCACTACGCCGAAGACATCACGCTCGATGACCTCGCGCAGAGTTCCGCCTGTAGCAAGTCCGCCTGCCTGCGTGCGTTCCGCCTGCTGATGAAGACGACGCCCTACAAATACCTCATCGAATACCGCCTCGAACAGGCCGCCCTGCTGCTGCGCCAGACGAATGAACCCATCGGTGCGATTGCCGAAACGGTCGGCTTCCATCATTTCAGCCTGTTCGGAAAATCGTTCAAACAAAAAACGGGCATGACGCCCAAAGACTACCGCATCCACGGAAAGTGAGGGCAGACGATGTATTTTTCTTATGGCAGCAAAGAAACCGACGAACTCAGGCGCAGGGACAAGAAGCTCGGCGCCGTCATCGACGCCATCGGCCACATCGACCGCGCCGTCGATCCCGACCTGTTTTCGTCCGTCGTCCACCACATCCTCGGCCAGCAGATTTCTACAAAGGCACAGCAGACGCTCTGGGCGCGGATGCAGGACGGGCTCGGCACCGTCACAGCGGACACACTGCTCGCGGCTGGTCGCGACATCATCCAGTCATTCGGCACGACATTCAAAAAGGCCGATTACATCCTCGACTTCGCAAGCAAGGTGCAGAGCGGCGCGTTTGACATCGAAGCCGTGAAGCACATGCCCGACAAAGAGGCCATCGACGCGCTTTGCTCGCTCCGCGGCATCGGCATCTGGACCGCCGAGATGATCCTGCTGTTCTGCCTCGAGCGGCCGGACATCCTGAGCTACGGCGACCTCGCCATCCTGCGCGGCATGCGCATAGTCTACCGCCATCGCGCCATCGACCGCAAAAAATTCGAGCGCTATCGCAAGCGCCTGAGCCCGTACGGCAGCGTCGCAAGCCTCTACTTCTGGGCCGTCGCCGGCGGCGCAATCCCCGGGCTGAAAGACCCCGCGCCACGCAAGAAACCGACGGCAAAGAAATGATTTCAAAGCATCCGACAGGAGAGAACCCCCATGCAATATACAGCAACCTACCAATCCCCGCTCGGCGAAATCCTGCTGGCCTCTGATGACGAAGGACTGACAGGGCTCTGGTTCGACCACCAGAAATACTATGCCCAAAAGCTCGCCCCCGAGCACGCACAAAAAGAAACGCCTGCCATCGAGCAGACGCGAAAATGGCTCGATGATTATTTCTCTGGCAAAGAGCCCGACTTCCTGCCGCCGCTCCACATGATCGGCACGCCGTTCCAGAAAGACGTCTGGAAGATCCTGCTCCAGATCCCCTACGGAAAGACAACGACGTATGGCGAAATCGCCCAGAAAATCGCCGCCCAGCGCGGCCTCGCCCACATGTCCGCTCATGCCGTCGGAGGTGCCGTCAGCCACAACGAGATCTCCCTCATCATCCCCTGCCACCGCGTCGTCGGCAAAAGCGGCAGCCTGACAGGATACGCCGGCGGCATCGACAAGAAAATCTACCTGCTGAAGCTCGAAGGCGGATACATAGAAGCCTTTTTCGTGCCAAAGCACAGCACGGCACCCTGACGTCCTGCCTGGCATTCGGGATTTTTCCACTTTGACATGCTTGAAAGGCATTCCTTCCCTTTCGATATAAGCATTTGTGCCTGCCTCCCCATCGGCGTACAATCAAAGATGCAAAGAATCTGCATCGAAACTCAGACACGGAGGCAATCCCATGACGAAAACACGTCCTTATATCATCTGCCACATGATGGCGTCCCTCGACGGACGCATCGACTGCACCATGACGTCGAAGCTTTCCGGCGTCGATACGTATTATCACGCCCTCTCGGCACTCGACATGCCGACGACGGTCAGCGGCAAGACGACGGCCGAAATGGAGCTCACGAGCGCCCGCTTCTCTGGCGACGCTGGCGCACCGGTCGGCAAAGAAACATTTTACCGTGCAAAAGAAGCTGATGGCTACAGCGTCATCACGGACACGCACGGAACGCTCGGCTGGAGTGGCAGCAACGCCTGCGGCAAGCCGCTCCTGATCCTCTTGAGCGAGCAGGCTGGGGAAAGCTATCTCGCATACCTGAAGGAAAAAGGCATCTCCTACATCGTCTGCGGCAAGAAGCGCATCGACCTGCTGCGCGCAGCCGAGCTCCTGCGCACGGAGTTCCAGGTCGAGCGCATGGGCATCGTCGGCGGCGGCACGATCAATGCCGCCTTCCTCGACGCGGGCCTGCTCGACGAGATCAGCATGGTCTACGGCCCCGGCATCGACGGCCGCGGCGGCATGAAGACGGCCTTCGACGGCCTGCCGATGGACCGCGAGCCGTTCCAGCTGAAGCTCCAGTCCGTCAAATCTTTCGACGATGGCACCGTCTGGATGCGCTACCTCACGAAATAATCCCTCAAAGCCCCCTTTCCCCTATCAAAAACCGCCAGACGCACCCTGAAAAATGCGTCTGGCGGTTTTGTCGTCCATGAACTGCCCCATCTGAAATTCTTTTCGAAAAAGGAATCTGCCACTCCGTGTCCTACGGCAGGAAAGCGGCGGCACGGCCGCGAAATACATTTTATCAAACGCCATCAAGGAAAGGTGATTTCCATGCGAAACCGAAAACTTCTCGCGGCGGCCGCCGCAATGCTTGCCGTAACGCTCGCCCTGCCCGGCCTCGCGGGCGCGGCAGAGGTTCCGGCTGCTCCCGTTGCCGCTTCCTCCGCCCTGCCAGACGATCCCGTTCTTGCCAGCATCCTCGCAAAGGCGGATGCAGAAGCTGCAAACACATCCGCGCCAGCGGCGCAGACATCTTTGCCCGCCATTGACGCCGCCGCCATCGCAGGCGACTGGCAGCTCGCCAAAATCGACACGACGGACGTCCCGTATCTCTACGTGGACAGCACGCTCCACTTCGTCGCAGACGGCACCGTCACCATCCATCAAAAGCTCAAGAACCGCGACCGCAAGGACGATTGGACGGCAACCGTCGCAGGTGCGCAAGATGCTGCCGGTGCCTGGCAGTTCTCGCCAGAGGACGAGGCCCTCACCGTCCGCAGCTACGAAGACCGCCCCGCACCAAAGACGGACATCGAAGACCAAATCACGCCGTGGATGTTCCGCTACGATGAAGCCGACCATGCGAAGAACCACGACACGCATGTGCGCACGATTCATCGGAGCTACACCGTCACCGGCCTCGCGGCCGATACGCTGACCGTCGAGCTCGTCTACAGCGACAGCGACGGCTGCGGGCCGCGCACCATCCAGCTAACCTACACGCGTGGCCTCCACATCGTCACCGACGCCGACCGCGCCGCACAGAAAGAACTCGACACGCCGTGGAAATCATCAAAAGAGGCCAAGGCAGAAGCAGCAAAATAACATCTCGCAAAAAATGACAGCCAGCAGGGCGCGTGCCCCGTTGGCTGTCATTTTTTGTGCGATTGTCCTGCCGCTTATTTCAAGTTCTGCGTGAAGAAATCCGCCAGCTTGCGAGCGCAGCGAAGCTGCACGTCGCGATATCGATGCACCAGACGAGCGTATAGCCTCCCGTCCATGTGACGCAGAGGCCGCCGAGCCACGCACTCAGGAACGCTCCGATCTGGTGGCAGAGGAACAAAAATCCAATAAGCGTTGCGACGCGCGCCATAGCGAAGCGCGCATTCACGAGGCCGGAAGTCGGTGAAACCGTCGCGTCGCCCGTCAGGCCGAGACCGACGGCGAAAATCACGGCTGTCACGAGCGTCTTGGGCAGGAAAAAGAGATAGAGCGCAACGAGCACGGCGCGGAAGCCATAGCAAAAACCGAGCAGCCGTCCCTTGTGCATGCGCACGCTGAGCCAGCCGGACGCCAGTGCGCCCGCGATGGTCGCGATGCCATAAACGGAGAACGCCCAGGCGGCCGCCGTCTCCTCGATACCGTATGAAACGAACTGCGAAAAAAGATGCGCCTCGATGAGCACCATATGGAATCCGCAGGTCGAAAAACCGCAGATGAGCAAGCGGTAGGTGCGGTCGTGAAACGCCTCTGCAAAAATTTCCCGGAACGTCGCCGTTTCGTGCGGCGCTCCTGCACCGCCGTCTTCCCCGTTTCCTTCCTCCTTCTTTCTTCCCGCCGTCATGACAAAAATCACGGGAATCAGCACAAGCATCGGTGCGCAGAGAACCAGCGACGCAAGCGGCAGGCCGCCCGCCGCCAGCAGTCCCGACGTGATAGGTGCAAACGCTGTCGAGCCAAGCCCCGACGATGCATTGAGCAGGCCGGAAATGATCATCGCATTCCGTTCGCCGACGCGCTCGACAATGGCGGAAAGGATGATGCCAAAGCAGATGGCGCCCGCCCCTGCGCCCATGAAAACGCCGATGGCGACCAGAATGCCTGCAAACGAATGCACGAACGGCAGCAGCGCGAGGCCGACGGCATAAGAAACTGCGCCGAGCGTCAGCACGAAGCGGTTCGAACGCCGCATCGCAAGCCATCCGAACAGCGGCTGCGTCGCGCCAAATGCGAGCTGCATCAGCGCAATCGCAATGCTCACGCCCTCATACGACTGCCCGCTGCTCGCCGCGACAGGATTCAGAAGCAGTCCGATATCCCCGCGCACGCCCGCGCTCACACCATAAAGCAGCACGCCCGCCAGCGCACAAAACGCCAGCAGCCTTTTCTCTCCCATGCAAACACCTTCTTTGTTTTTCAATAGAACTCCCATCACCGAGTCTTCAAATATCTCCGCAACAGGAACGCACAGTAGTACGGAAACGTATAGATGCTGTCCGCCTCGCCGATGTTGGCATTTGCGAGCTTGATGCCATAGCGGATGTCCTCATATCGCTTGCTTTTCACAAGCGTCGCAAGTGATTTTGCGTGATTGTTCGTTGCCTTGACTTCGACAGGAACGAGAGACGTGCGATCGCGGACGAAGAAATCCTCTTCCAGCGTAGAATTCTCCTTCTTGTAGTAAAAAAGATCGTATCCGCTCTTTACGAGCGCTTCGCCGACAAGATTCTCATAGAGCGCGCCCTTGTAGACGCCGAGATTGCCATTCGCGCGAAGATCCTCCTGCGCCTCTTCGTCGAGCGAGGCGACGAGCAGTCCTGTATCTCCATAGTAAAGCTTGTAGCGCGCCGCATCGTAGTTGCCGCGCAACGGCAGTTCCGGCGTCTGAAGCGCATGGCAGATATTCACGATGCCCGCATCCGCCAGCCATTCGATGCAACCGAAATAATCCTTGAACCGCGCGCCCTTCGCGACTTTGGAAATCTGAAACTTCTTGTTTTCCTTTGCAAGCTGCGCGGGAATCTGGCGGAACACATGGAGGATGCGCCCCTGGTCAAGGCCAGACGCAACCTCTCGGATGTCTTCCTCATAATCGAGCAGCAGCTGACGCTGCACCGCAAGCGTCCCCTCGAATGTATCGCGCTCAATGTACGTGCGCACGACAGCAGGCATGCCGCCGAGCACGCAGTAATCGAGAAAGAGACGCAAGAGCAACCGATGTTCGAGTGCGCTGAACGGCCGCCCATCCACCATGTGTACGAGCATGTCATCTACAAAAGACGTATCATAGCCCTTCGCCCAGAGAAATTCCTCAAAATCCATCGACTGCATCGTGACATCCGTCTTGTACCCGACGCTGTTGCTCTCGATTTCATGGTAGTGGAGGCCGAGAAGCGAGCCGCTGCAGATGACATCGAAGCGCCCGTCGATCTTGAAGAATTTCAACGTCGTCGCGATGTCGGGAAGTGCCTGCATCTCATCGAACACCAAAAGTGTCCCTGGCTCGAATGAAAAAGGCTCAATCATTTTTTCTGTGGGATGAATGATGCACAGCGAGTCAATGGCGACTCATGTCGATGAGCTTCAAGAAGAAGTATTCATCGTCAGGATATCCATAGGCCTGCCTGCGCAACGTCTTGATCTTGTTGTTGATG
>JALEZZ010000091.1 GCA_022773585.1 Selenomonas sp.
GGTACCGTCGATGAAGATGTTCTCGAAAGAGATAGCACCGATTTTTTCCAGCCAGTCGGTCATCTGTGCCAGCAGTTTCTTCGCGCAGGGGGCAACATGCTTCGACCGGAAACGAGCAATGGTAGCGTGATCCGGAGCCGGGTTCCCCTCGAGCAGGTACATGAAATTGATATCGCGGCGGCAGGCACTTTCAATACGCCTCGAGCTGTAGATACCATTCAGGTAAGCGTAGATAAGGATGGCGAACATCTGCCGCGGCTGCACTCGGTTCTTATGGGCCTGAGAGAATGTCTGGTAAAGTGCGGATAAATCCATTTCATCCACAAAGTGGCGTAGCAGACGGACCGGGTCATCCTTTGGAATTTGAAATTCAAAATTTAAGGGAAGGCAGAGTTGAAAACTTCCGCCGAGGGATGTATAATCTCCTTGTAAAATTTGATTTTGCATATCTATATTTTACGCCTGTTGCCAAGGATTTTTAAGTCCTTGGCAACATTTTTTTGCAAACTAAAAGGGGCTGCTACACGTTGTTGATACGTGCAACAGCCCCTTTTTTATCGTCTGTTGTCTTGCTTCTTTCTCGAAGTCAGAATATAATGGAGGAAACAGGATTTATTCTTTATAGAAAGAGGGTCTTAGCATGGATGTACTCGAACTTTCGCGGTGGCAGTTCGCCATCACGACCATCTATCACTTCTTGTTCGTGCCGCTCACGCTCGGCCTGTCCATCTTCCTCGCACTGCTCGAGACGTGCTCCGTCATCACGAAGCGCCCGGCTTGGAAGGAGCAGTCGCGCAAGCTTGCGAAGTTTTTCGGGACGATCTTCCTCATCAACTTCGGCATGGGCGTCGTGACCGGCATCGTGCAGGAATTCCACTTCGGCATGAACTGGTCGGAGTATGCGCGCTTCATGGGCGACATCTTCGGCGCGCCGCTCGCACTCGAGGCGTTGACGGCATTCTTCCTCGAGTCCACGTTCCTCGGCATCTGGATTTTCGGCTGGGATCGTCTCTCGCCGAAAGTCCACTGCGCGACCATCTGGATTACGGCGATTGCGAGCAACCTCTCGGCATTCTGGATTCTCGTCGCGAATGGCTTCATGCAGCACCCCGTCGGCTATGCCATCGAGGACGGGCGCGCTGTCATGACGGATTTCTTTGCGCTCGTAACGAATCCCTATGCCATCGGCCAGTACATGCACACGCTGTTTTCGGGCATCGTGACGGCCGGCATGCTGCTGCTCGCCATCACGGCGTACAAGATTCTTGCGGGTGGCGAGTATCGCGCGGCATTCCAGAAAGTGCTGTGCGGCGTCGCGCTCTACCTGCTCGTCGGCCTTTTCGCCGTCATGGGCACGGGCCATCTGCAGGCACAGCAGGTCGCGCACATGCAGCCGATGAAGCTCGCCTCGATGGAAGCGCTCTGGGAAACGGAAGATCCGGCACCGTTCACGATTTTCGCTGACATCAATGTCCCGGGCCAGCGCAACAACGTCGAAATCACCGTGCCCTATGTGCTTTCGTTCATGGTCTACAATGCGCCTGCGGGCGAAATCAAGGGCATCCGCGACCTCCAGCTGGAATCGGCGAAGAAATACGGCCCCGGCGTCTACATGCCGAATGACATTCTCGGCTTGTTCGTCAGCTTCCGCGGCATGATTGCGATGGGCGGCCTCATGATGCTGTTCGCGTTTGGCGCGCTCGTGCTCGGCTGGTACAAGAAATCGTCCGCCTCGTGGGAGCGCAAGCGCTCGAATTTCTATGTCAAATGGTTCCTGCGGCTCTCCGTCCTCGCGCTGCCGCTGCCGTTCATCGCGAACACGCTCGGCTGGTACCTCACCGAGGCCGGCCGCCAGCCCTGGATCGTCGTGGGACTGCAGAAAACGGCATCCGCCTACTCGCCGAACCTCACGACGGGCGATGTGTTCTTCTCGCTCGCGGGCTTCACGGTCGTCTATCTCGTGCTCGCGCTCGCGGCGCTCTATTCGGCCATCCGCTATATCCGCCGCCATCCGATGACGCCGCCCGTCATCGCCATGCCCGACGATGACGAGGAAGGGAGGGAGTTCTGATGGATCTCAATACGCTCTGGTTCATCCTCATCACCGTGCTCTTCACGGGATTCTTCATCCTCGAAGGCTTTGACTACGGCGTCGGCATGACGCTGCCATTCCTCGACACCGAGGAAGACCGCCTCATGGCTATCCGCTCCATCGCGCCCGTCTGGGACGGCAACGAGGTCTGGATGATCACGGCGGGCGGCGCGCTGTTCGCAGCGTTCCCGCACGCCTATGCGACGATGTTCTCTGCGTTCTATCTCGCGCTCTTCCTCATGCTGTTCGCGCTGATTCTGCGCGGTGCAGGTCTCGAGCTGCGCGGCAAGGACAACAACCGCCTCTGGCGCCACGGCTTTGACTGGGCCATCGCCATCGGCAGCGCTCTGCCCGCCCTGCTCTGGGGCGTCGCCGTCACGAATCTGCTCGCAGGCATCGCAATCGACGACCACATGATTTATCAGGGCTCGTTCTGGGATCTCCTGCGTCCCTACACGCTGTTCGGCGGGCTGACGTTCCTGCTCGTCTTCCTGTTCCACGGCATCGCGTTCCTGCGTCTGCGCATCGCAGACGAGCGCATGACGTCGAGCCTGCTCGACGGGCAGCGCATCATCGGCATCCTCGCAGCATTTGTCTTCGTCATCTGCGGTGTCATGACGCTGCATGACACGGACATGATGGCGAGCGTCCCGGCTGTCATCGCGCTCGTGCTCGCGGCTGTCACGTTCCTGCTCGCCTGCCTGTTCTCCGCTGTCCACGCCTGCGGCAAATCGTTCCTCATGAGCACTTGTGCTGTCGCGCTGACGACAGTCGCATTCTTCCTCGCGCTCTTCCCGCGCATCATGGTCTCGACGCTCGGCGCCGATCTGAGCCTCACGATCTACAATGCTTCCTCGACGCCGTACACGCTCCAGGTCATGACGGTCGCGGCCGGCATCCTCGTGCCAATCGTGCTCTGCTATCAGGCATGGTCGTACTATATCTTCCGCAAGCGCGTGACGCGCGAAGACATCGCTTGACATGACGATTTCAGATTTCTTCCGGCAGGAGCTTTCGCGCGGAAAGCGGACGCTCGCCCGCCTCGCGTGCCTGCATCTTTTCGCAGGGCTCCTCACCATCCTCGGTGCATTCTGCACCGCGCAGATTCTCGCTTGTGCCGTCGATGGCACGTTGCACGAGACATTCATTGAAAAAGCAGTACCGCTCTTCGGGGTACTGCTTTTTGTCGTGCTTGGAAAATGGGGGCTCGACCTGCCGGAACGCAATCTGCGCGGCCGCCTCCTGATCGATGCGCAGGAACGTCTCCGTCACCGCATCCACGCCGCGTTCTTTGCCCGCTCGCCGCTCGCGCTCTCACCCGCAACAGGCGGCGAGCTGCTCGGCCTCTCCTGCGAGGGTGCCGACCGCCTGCATGGCGTCTATGAAAAGACGCTGCCCGTGCTGCTCGGCATCGCCGTGCGCATGCCGCTGCTCCTCATCGCGCTCGCGCTCGCCGATCCGTGGACAGGACTGCTCGCGCTCATCACACTGCCGATCGCGCCGTTCCTGCTCTACCTCATCGGCCGCGTCACGAAAGAGCGCAGCACGCGCGAGTGGAATGCCATGGTGAAGATGGGAAGCGCATTCGCCGAGCTGCTGCACGCCATTCCGATGCTGAAACTCTTTCAGCGCGAGCAGGCAGAGGCTGCGCGCGTCGCAAAAGCAAGTGATGCCTTCACGCGCGCGGCACTCTCTGTGCTCGAAACCGCATTCGTCTCGGCCTTTGCACTCGAGCTCATCACGACGCTCTCGATTGCGCTGATTGCCGTGAGCCTCGGCTTCCGGCTGATTGGCGGAGAAATTGCATTTGCGCCCGCATTTTTTGCCCTGCTGCTCGCGCCGGAATTCTATGCACCGCTCGCGGCAGGAGGGACGAGCTTTCATGCGGGCATGGAGGCGGCATCGGCGCTGAAGCCGATACTGAAGTTCATCAAAGAATCTGCTGACTTGAAGATTTTCTCGCGCGATTCAGAAGACAAGCTTTCGCAAGATGAGGCACTTGAGGAAACTGGCGATGCCATCCGATTTGACAACGTCACCTGCTGCTACCTTGGCCGCAAGGCCCCCGCTGTCCACGACCTCGCATTTTCTGTGCCGCGCGGCAAAGTCACGTTGCTCGCGGGAACGAGCGGGGCGGGGAAATCGACCGTGTTCGCCTTGGCGCTCGGATTTCTGACGCCCGACGAAGGCAATATCTCGCGCAACTTTGACGGCCCTGCCGCCTATGTGCCGCAGGAACCAAACGTCTTTGCGGGGACGCTGCGGGAAAACCTTTTGCTCGGCCGCAACGTTGCAGATAACGCTCTGCTGAATGCGATGGAACGAGCAGGGCTCGCATCGCTGCTCGCACGTCTGCCCAGAGGACTCGATACGATGCTCGGCGAGGGCGGGAGAATGCTGAGCGCTGGGGAGCGGCGGCGACTCGGACTCGCTCGGGCACTCGTCGTGCCAAGGAAGCTGTATCTGCTCGACGAGCCGACGGCGGGACTTGATGAAGAGAATGAGAAGGTCGTGCTCAAGACCATCCGTGGGCTGGTCGATGGAAAAGGTGCGCCTGCTGTTCTGGTTGCTTCGCATCGGGAGAAGACGGTTGAGATTGCGGATAGGATTGTGCGGCTGGATGGAGGGACAGTCGTTAGCAAGGGAAAAAATCGAGTTCAGCTAGCGCACCTTACTACTCTCTCAGTCGCTTATGGCGACAGCTCCTTCTGGAAGGAAACCTGCACTTCAAGAAATGACTCTCATGACCTTAGATTTGGAAAGAATCAAGTTCGGCCAGAGCACCCTACTACTCCCTCAGTCGCCTGCGGCGACAGCTCCCTCTGGGAGGGAGCCTGCCTTCAAAAGAAATTTTCTGCTTTTTTTTCGCTGATACGGATGATGCCGCTCGGGCTCTCACTTCCTGCGCTGCTGTCGGGTGTGTTGGCAGATGGCGCGGCCGTCTTGCTGCTCGGCGCGTCAGCCTGGCTCATTACGACGGCTGCATTTCATCCACACCTCTACATGCTTGCCGTCGCCATCACGGGCGTGCGCGCATCGGGCATCGGGCGCGCGGTCTTTCGCTATCTCGACCGCTACCTCTCGCATCGCGCCGTTTTCACGCTCTTGACGCGGCTGCGCCTCGCCGTCTACAATCTCGCCTGCCAACGCCTGCCGGAACGCACGCCAGGCCCGGCGTCTGGCGCGTTCCTCCAGAGCGCGTCCACAGGCGTCGATGAACTGCGCGACTTCTATCTGCGCGCGCTGTTTCCGCTCGTACGCATCCTTGCCATCGCCGCCATCACGGCATACCTCGCCGCTCGCGAAGGAGCCTCTTTCAGCGCGGCACTCGCTGCCGCAGAATCTGCGTTCATCCCTTCGTCGATTACTTCCCATGGCGAGACGCTTTTCGCACTTCTTCCCATCGCCTGCATCCTGCTGCTCGTGCTGGTCACATATCTCTCGCATCACGACGGACAGGCAGACGCTGCGATGACAGAATATCGCAGCGGTCTGCTTGACGCCTTTGCGGGACGTGCCGAAATTGCCGCATTCCGCACTGCCGACTGGATGACCGGCCGCCTCGACCGCCATGCAGCTGCTATCACGCGAGCTCGCCGCAACTTGCTCCGCCGTGATGCGCGTGCAGATGCATCTGCCAGCGCCCTGCCGCGCCTTGCATGGCTGCTGCTGTTCATGCTTCTTGCCCTTGCCTTCCCATCAGCCCCGACACAAGCGGATGCTGTCCACCTTGCCGTCTGTGTGTTGGTGTTTGGGACGCTGATGGATCTTTTTGTGACGGTGCCGGAAGTCATTCGGGCAATTCCGTCGGCTCTCAAGCAAGCACAGATTCTCATCGCATCCGCGGAAGAAACTTCCTTCATTATGAAACATCCTGCAGGGGACTCCCCCCGCCCTTCGGGCCCGTCCCCCCTCTGGAGGGGGGCTCCCCATAAAGATAAAGCCCCCTCTCCCATCCTTTCTTCTACTTCCCTTACCTTTTCCTACGCCCACCTCCCCCCTCTCTTCCACGACCTATCCTTCACCGTCACGCGCGGCGAGAAGTTCCTCCTCCTCGGCGAGAGCGGTGCGGGAAAGACGACGTTGTTTCACATTTTGACGCGTCTGTGGGAACCAGACAGCGGTATGCTCTCGCTTGCGGGCCGTCCCTACGCCGATCTTTCCACGACCGACGTCCGTTCCGCTTTCGCCGCCGCGACGCAGGCGGGCGTGCTGCTTTCGGGCTCCATCCGCGAAAACTTCGACCGCTTCGTCCCCGGCCTCACGGATGACGACCGCCGCCGCGCCATCGAGCTCGCAGCCCTCGCGCCTGTCATCAACGACCTGCCGCAGGGCGAGCGCACGCCTCTTGGCGAGGATGCCTGCCGTCTCTCGGGCGGACAGCGCCAGCGCTTGCTCGTCGCCCTCGCGCTCGCCCGCTTCCTCGCAGGCGAAAAAAATGGACAAGAAAAAATCCTGCTGCTCGACGAGCCGACGACCGGCATCGACCGAAAAACAGCAGGATCCATGCTGCAGGGCATCCTCTCTGCCTTCCCCCAGGCGACGATGCTCCTGATTCTCCACGACCGGGAGCTCTCTGGGCTCATCGCCGCACGGGAAGACGCACATGTCCAAGAGCTCTGAGATTTTGACGAAGTTCAGACCTTGGCGCGCAGTGCCTTCGCCGTTTTCTTCGCGGCTTTCTTTGCCGCATGCTTCGCTGCCTTCTTGATCAGCTTCTTTGCGACCTTCTTCGTAATCTTGCCCATGCTCGTCACCTCCCCGCCATCCAAGCTTTCAGATGCACCTATTAGATTCTGCAAGCGCCCGGCGATTTCCTGCAAAACTTAGTGTAAAATAGTTCTCGGTGATGGGGTTGCAAAAGAAATAAGAGGCCTGTATCCTATATAGTGCTAACCAATTACAGGATGACAGAGAAAGGCCTCTTATGGATACGATTATAGCAGATGTGTTGAAGATTTTGAAGGATGCGGAAGACTCAATTTCTTGGGAGGAGCGTGTGCGAAGCTATCTCTCGGAGCTCGTTTGCACCTTACTTGGTACTGCAATGGAATGTCTGGACGATGAGCTTGCCGAGGACTGGAAGAAGGAAGGATGGCGCGTGGAGAGGCGGGATGCGCGCACCATCCTGAGCACCTTCGGCCCGATGACGTTTGTGCGCAGACGGATGGAAAAGGATGACGAAGCAGGCTGCTATCCGCTGGATACCGCTATGGGCTTCCGGGCATACAAGCGGATGACGGCATACTGCGAGTACCTGATTGCGACGATTGCGGCAGGAGCGACCTATCGTCAGATGGCACTGGCGGTCAGCACGCTCACGCCGAACACCATCAGCCACCAGCAGGTCGGCAACATCGTCCGCAGTGTCGGGACGTGCTGTGAGAAACAGGAGGAGACGGAGAAGGCGGCCGTTGACGTCGGCCAGGAGCTCCGTCAGCCGGAAGTCCTGATGATCGAGGGTGATGCCGTTGCGATTCGTCCGCAGGGGACGCAGAAGCATCTGGAAATCCATCGGTACCAGATTGCAGAAGGTGTCCGGAAGAACGGCAAGCGCCGCGAGCTCGTCGGGACGCATTACGTCGCATCTTTCAGCCGTCAGGACGCCATGGACCAGATGGCCGCCTACCTTGGAAGCCACTACGATCTGCGAAACACCATCGTCCTAAGCAACAGCGACGGAGGTTCCGGCTACGAAAAGGAAGTCTTTGACGAGCTCATTGGGGAAGCGCTCCGGCACGAACATTTCCGTGACAGGTATCACGTGAACCAGAAGATCAAAGATCGCGCAGGCTGGGCAGGGAAAGCGCTGAACAACGCATTGCACAAAGCCCTGCGGGAACGCAGCTGGGAGCGCGTCTGCACGGTGCTGGACACGATGGCAGCGAATGCTGGAGACGAGCGGCAGGGAGAGAATGTGGAGAAGCTCAGGAGCTATCTCCAACGGAACTGGGACTATCTTGCCGGCATGGAAGAACGAAGGCTCGGGAAATATGCAGGGAGTCTTGGAACTTGCGAGAGCAACCACCGCCTGTACAGCTACCGCATGAAGAAGCAGGGAAGGCGCTGGGGGCAGGATGGAGGCCGGGCGATGGTCAGACTTCTGACAGCGTTGAAGAACGGCGAGCTGCGGAAAGCCATGACAGAAACGGAAGATACGTTTCAGAAGAAGTACACGCCAGATTTCCGAGGCGCCGTCCGCCGGGCCTTGAAAGCAGTAAAATTTCAAGAACACGAAGGTATAAAGCACGGAAATATTGCATTAAATGCACCAAGTTCCAGTGCAGTTGGATATCTTGCAAAAGTACTTTCTGCTGGTGTTGCGTGCTGATGTATTGGATCTTTGATACAGGTATCTTTTTTACCGAAAACTTCTTGACACATACCCTGCAAAATTTTTCCTTGACAATCGCCCTGCCCTTCGCTATACTATTACATGTCGTCAGGAACTGACGGGGGCATAGCTCAGCTGGGAGAGCGCTTGCATGGCATGCAAGAGGTCAGGAGTTCGATCCTCCTTGTCTCCACCATTTGAAATTTCAGCCGTCGCACGGGAGTGCGGCGGTTTTTTCGTATATCTGCATCCAAAAGGAGCTCTCTATCCATGAAGCAAACGTCATCGACTGTCCTTGTCCCGCATGCCAACCTGCTGCCCGCCATCAAATCCCCGCTGCTCGCCTGGTATCCGACCGTCGCGCGCGTGCTGCCGTGGCGCGAGGAGCCGACGCCGTACCGCGTCTGGATTTCGGAAATCATGCTGCAGCAGACGCGCGTCGCAGCCGTGCTTCCGTATTTCGAGCGCTTCCTCGCCGCGCTCCCCGACATCGCCGCGCTCGCGGCCTGCCCGGACGACGAGCTCATGAAGCTCTGGCAGGGACTCGGCTACTACAGCCGCGCGCGCAATCTCAAGAAAGCCGCGCAGGTCATCGTGGCGGAATACGGCGGCGTCATGCCCCTCGATTTCGAGACGCTGCTGAAGCTCCCTGGCATCGGGCGCTACACGGCGGGCGCCATCAGCTCGATTGCAGGCCACCATCCCGCGCCTGCCGTCGATGGCAACGTGCTGCGCGTCGTGACGCGGCTCACGCTCTTCGATGGCGACGTGCTCAAAGACATGACGAAGCGTGCCGTCGAGGATGCGTTGCGACCGATCTACGAAGAGGGGCCTGTCTCGGCAACACTCAATCAGGCGCTCATGGAGCTCGGCGCGACGGTCTGCGTGCCAAATGGTGCACCGCACTGCGTATCTTGCCCGCTCGCCGCACTCTGCCTCGCGCACAAGGAAGATTGCACGGCCGACTTCCCGAAAAAAGCCGCTAAAAAAGCGCGTCGCATCGAGCAGATGACTGTGCTGCGCCTCATCGACGAAGAGACGGGCCGCCTCGCTCTGCGCCAGCGGCCGAAGAAAGGACTGCTCGCGGGCCTCTACGAACTGCCGCATCTGCCTGGCCACTGCACGGCTGGCGATGTGCGCCGCGCGCTTTCTGACGCTGGCTATCCCGTCCATCATGTCCGCCGCATCGAGTCCGCCCGCCATGTCTTCAGCCATGTCGAATGGGACATGGCCGCCTACGAAGTCACACTCGCGCCAACCGCCGGCGTCGCGGAACACAGAGATGCGATGCTCTGGGCAACGCCCGCGGAGCTTTCCAGCACTTACAGCATCCCGTCGGCATTCCAATATTTTCTCCCAAATCATGCATAAAATCGATGGAAAATCCATTTGACAGCAGGGATTTTCGAAAAATGAGAGAATATAGAATGATATAGGAAAAAATCGGGCTTTTGGGAAACAGCCCATTGTAGAAAGATTGTCAACTACCAAAGGATGTGAGGGAAAGATGTTCTCTATTTTTTCAAAGAAGCGGCAACCGCTCGTCATGAAGCGCGCGGAGGCTGCTCCGACGCCGACGACACCCGCACCGCAGGCCAGCGCGAAGAAAGACATCACCGTCGCCTACCTCGGCTCGGGCGAACTCGACACTGCCCGTGTCAAGCAGGCAACGGACGTCGCAGACGGCGCCGCGCTTGTGCTCGGCTTCGTCTCGCCTGACCTCTCGCTCGACGCAGTCGCCTCGAAAATCAAGCCCGCACTGCCCGCGGGCGCAAAGCTCATCCTGCTCACGACGGCGGGCGAGCTCTGCCATACGTCAAAGCGCCCGCTTTATCAGGAAGCGAGCGATACCGACGGCCGCGGCATGGTGCTGCTCGAAACATTCTCGCGCCGCATGATCGAAGACGTCTACACGATGAGCATCCCCCTGCCGAATGACGACCTGCGCGAAGGCCGCGTCGAAATGAGCGTTGCCGAGCGCACAGAGGTCATCGCTTCGGAAATCCGCAAGCACAAGCCGCCATTCCGCATCAGCGTGAACCACACGTTCGCGCTCGTCTACGTTGACGGCCTCTCAAACTGCGAGACATTCGTTCTGCAAGGCCTCTATGAATCCGGCCTCTTCCCCTGCCCGTTCATCGGCGGCAGCGCGGGCGGCAAGCTCGATTTCCAGCACACGTACATCTACGACGGCGAGCAGACGGTCGAAAACCAGGCCGTCGTCACAGTCGTGCGCCTCACGCATGACTATCGCTACGGCATCCTCAAATCACAGGCCATCGAACGCACGGGCACGTCATTCCACATTCTCGGCGCAAACACGGCACTGCGCTACATCCGCACCGTCGAAGGACCGGACGGCCAGCCCATCTCCTTCATCACCGCGCTCAAGAACGAACTCGGCGCCTCGACGACGGCCGAACTCGAGGAAAAACTCAAGGAATACACGTTCGCGACCGATGTCGCAGGCGAGAACTTCATCCGCACGATTTCCGGCATCGACGAGGCCAATGACCGCGTCAACTTCTTCTGCGACGTCGTCACGGGCGAAACGCTCCACCTGCTGCGCCGCACGTCGCTCGCGAGCACGCTCGCGCCATCGGTTTCATCGTTCAGCAGCGGAAAGCCCGAGCCCATCGGCGGCATCCTCAACGACTGCATCCTGCGCCGCCTCGGTTATCCGAGCGAGATTCCCAGCCTTTCGGCATTCCAGAACATTCCCGTCGCCGGCTTCTCGAGCTTTGGCGAAATCGCGGGCCTGCATGTCAACGAGACGCTGACGGCCATCATGTTCTACCACGTCCCGCAGGGCACGTCCTTCCGCGACGCCTATATTGACGAATTCGCCAGCCACTACGCGAACTGCCGCGCGTTCTTCCTCCATCGCGTCATTCACCGCCAGGAGCACGCAGAAAGTCTCAAAGATACGCTGATTGCGATGTTCCAGGACTACCAGGCAAAGATGCCTTCCATCGTCCGGACGATCCGCGCGATGTCAGACGACGTCAAGGTCATCAAGGAATCCATCCAGCAGGTCTCGTCCGGCGTCGACGAACAGGGCGAACTCTTCACCCAGCTCATCAGCCGCAACCACGAAATCACGCCGAAGCTCGACATGCTCTCGAAGAGCACGCAAAAAATCGACGGCGTCATGAAGATGATCAACGAGATTGCCGCGCAGACGAACCTCCTCGCGCTCAATGCCGCCATCGAAGCTGCGCGCGCAGGCGAAGCCGGCCGCGGATTCTCCGTCGTCGCACAGGAAGTCCGCAAGCTTTCCGAAAACACACAGACAAGCCTCCAGACCTCCGATGAAGCCATCCAGGTACTCCTGCGCGACGTCAAGGAAATCGACGGCATCCTCGCCGCGAACCAGACATTCGAAGACAAGGTCAGCGACTTCGACGAGAACTTCAAAGGCCAGATGACCGATCTCCACAAGACCCTCTCCGAAGGCATCCGCCACATCCAGAACTCGACCGACTCCATCCAGTCCCTCGAACGCATCAACGAAGCGGCGGCCGGCCAGCTCGAACACATCACGAAGACCATCAAGAACATCGAGATGGGAATCTGAAAGATCAGGCAAATAGCATCCAAATCGAGTAGGAGGAATTTCTGATTAGAAATCCCGACCTCTCACACCACCGTGCGTACCGTTCGGTACACGGCGGTTCCTTAGTTTTCGCTTACTTGCCGGTAATAGCCCGTCATGGTGATATAGCCAAGGCGGGCTATTTC
>JALEZZ010000032.1 GCA_022773585.1 Selenomonas sp.
ACAACAAGATCAAGACGTTGCGCAGGCAGGCCTATGGATATCCTGACGATGAATACTTCTTCTTGAAGCTCATCGACATGAGTCGCCATTGACTCGCTGTGCATCATTCATCCCACAGAAAAAATGATTGAGCCTTAAAAAAACGCAAAAAGCTCCCCCGATGAGGAGGAGCTTCGTATGCTGTTTATGCGAGCACGCGCGCGAGGCGGACGAGCTCGGGGTCGAGCGTCTTGTTGTTGTTGACGGAATCGAACAGGTTGATCGAAACGACCTTGCCCTGCTCGAAGCCGAACACGACGTCAGACGCGCCCGAGATGATGGCAAGTGCTGCCTTCTCACCGAGCATCGAGGCCTTCATGCGGTCCTCGACCGTCGGCGAACCGCCGCGCTGGATATGGCCGAGCACGGACACACGCGTGTCGATGCCCGTCTTCTCCTGCACGATCTTGCCGAGGCCCATGCCGTCGCCAGCGCCCTCGGCGATGACAATCAGGCAGTAGCGCTTGCCAGCTTCGTACTGCGCCTTGATGTCTTCGCACATCTGCTCGAGGTCGTACTTGACCTCTGGCACGAGCACGTACTCCGCGCCGCCCGCAATGCCCGACATCATGGCGAGCCAGCCGGACGTGTGGCCCATGACCTCGACGACCATGATGCGGCGGTGTGCCGAAGCCGTGTCACGGAGCTTGTTCAGCGCATCGACAATCGTATTCGCTGCCGTGTCGCAGCCGATCGTGTAGTCCGTGCCCCAGACATCGTTGTCAATCGTGCCCGGGAGGCCGACGATGGGGATGCCCGTCTCTTTCGAGAGCAGCGAGCCGCCCGTGAGCGAGCCGTCGCCGCCGATGATGACGAGGCCCTCAATGCCGCGCTTCTTGAGATTCTCATAGCCCTTGCGGCGGCCCTCCGGCGTCTTGAACTCCGGGCAGCGCGCCGTGCCGAGGAACGTGCCGCCGCGCTGCACGATGTCGCTGACGCTGCGGCCCGTGAGCTCGACGATGTCGTCCTTCAGCATGCCGTCATAACCGTCATGGATGCCGTAGACCTTGATGCCCTCATAGATGGCCGTGCGGACGACCGCACGCGCCGCCGCATTCATCCCCGGGCTGTCTCCGCCGGACGTCATGATGGCAATTGCATTCTTGATCATTTTCGCATCTCTCCTGTTGTATCTAGGCTTCGAGGAGTCTTTCCCCGTCTTCTTGCTTTCATACCTGCTTTTATTGTAATGAATTCTTTGTGAATTGTAAAGTCCAAAAGTCTGTCTGCGGAACATCCGTCAGGTCAAATCCAACGATTTTCCAAGCACCTTGACCTGTTTTCCGCAAAATGCGATTCCATAATGATGCATCGTGCGAACGCCACGCGCTCGAAACTCCGCATCATAATCGCGTTCTTCCATCTGCTGCAGCGCTTCCTGCGCCTTCTTCTCGAGCTCCTCTTCCGTTGCTGCGACCTTGAACTCCAGCAGCACGCCAGGCTTCCCATGAATTTTTGGAAAAACAGCGATATCATACCGCCCATATCCCGACTCGCGGTTCGATCGCACATCATAATCCATGACGAGGATGGCTGTCATCCCCAACACAAACCCATGATAGAAAGCTTCTTTCTGTGCCGTATCAAACGAGCTCACAACCACCTCGAAATAACGGGAAAGCCCGTTCTGCACGCGCTGGATATCGCCTGTCAGAAATGCCTGCATGAGCCGCTCGACATAGGACTTGCTCAGACCTTTCTGGAACCTTTTCAGTACTTCGACCGTGAACAGCACCAGCATTTCCTTGTTGGGGAGCCGCAGATCATACCGCGTCTCCAGCCCCGTCCAGTGTTCCTTCGCCACCGTCAGATAGCCCGTCGACAGCAGCATCGTATAGAGTGCATCCTCGTCTTCGCCGATGTCACTGTAGATGACGCCTTCGCGCAGGTATCCCTGGACGATGCCTCCCTGCAGCAGACCTTCGAGGCTCTCCAGATGTTCCGCATCCGTCCGGCGCATGAGCTCGCCGAGGATGGCATTCCCCGACGTATTCACCCAATACGTCCCCGGACGGCATCCATTGTCGAAATAATTCAGAACCGACCAAGGATTGTAGATTTCTTCTCCTTGGAGCCGATAGCCGTCATACCAAGAACGAATCTCTTGCAACTTATCCTCATTTCCAAGATCTTTTGTCATCTTTTGGACTTCTGGTGAAGTAAACCCCATAGCTGTCGGATGGTTCGTAGCCAGCAAACTATCGACAGCAAGATTGTTCAGATCTGAAAAAATACTCTCTTTTGAAATACGCAAGACACCTGTCAAAACAGCAAAGTCAAGATCCAGATTTGTTTTCAGCGCTGCTGACAGAAATGGCCGAAAGAAATGAATCGCATCGTCATAATACCCGTTTTCCCAAGCAGTCTGAATTGGTACATCGTATTCGTCAAGCAAGAGGACAACCTTTTTACCATAATGCGCATGCAGCAAGCGCATGAGGAAAAGCAGCGCTTCCTGACAAAGAGCAACCGTTGCCTCCCCCTGCAAGAACGTCTCAAAATCCCGACGATCCCACGAATCCATATCACCTTTCAGCAAGAAACGATACTGGCGAAAAAGTTCCGCCAGCGGACGCACCATTCCTTGTTGCATCCGCTCCCATGACGGATATTTCCATCCCTTCAGCGTCAGGAACAGCACCGGCCGCTTTCCCTGTTCCTGCATGACGGACGGGCTCTCCGCCACCTTCAGCCCCTCAAACAGTTTCCGATGTTCCTCTGCATTCTCAACATCCAGGAAATACCGGAGCATCGAGAGCATCATCGTCTTTCCAAATCGCCGCGGCCGCGTGAAGAGCGTCACGCGCCCCGGATACTCCAGGAGCTTGCCGATGATTTCTGTCTTATCGACAAGATAATATCCCTTCCGTGCCTCCGCGAAATCATCAATCCCCACCGGCATTTTCGTATGCAGCATTCTTCATCCCTCCTGCTTCCGATTCCTTACCTATTATAATGCGTGGAATGAGGAGGGTAAAGAGGACGAGGCGGATTTCTTTCTTGAAAGCACGAAGAAGGCCGCCCGCAGGCGGCCTTCCTTGATGTGAGGTAGAAAGCGTATGTTGATTTGGTTTACTTCACGTTCATGATGCCGAGGCCATAGCAGATGATGCCGATGGCGAAGAGGCCGAAGATGATCCAGATCGCGTTGACCTTGCGCTTCATGAGCGCCATGCATGCGAACGTCATCAGCAGAGGAACGAGGCCCGGCATGAGCTGGTCGAGGATCGTCTGCACCGTCGTGACGACCGTCTCACCTTTGGCGTTCGTGATGGACGAGACGACGACCGGGATGTTGACGCTCGTCCATTTGTTGACGAGAGCGCCCATGACGAACAGGCCGAGGATGGAAGCACCTTCCGTGAGTTTCTGGAGCTTGTTGCCAGCGACATCCTGCACGATGTCCGTGCCTTTCGTGTAGCCGTACTTGATGCCGTAGTAGCGGACCCAGAGGCGGATTGCATTAAAGAGCACGAAGAAGATGATCGGGCCGAGGATGCTGCCGGAGAGCGCGAACGATGCGCCGAGAGCAGCCGTGATCGGACGCAGCGTGCCCCAGAAAATCGGGTCGCCGACGCCGGCCAGCGGGCCCATCATGCCGACCTTGATGCCGTTGATGACGCCGTCAGGGATGTCAGCACCATTGGCGCGCTTCTCTTCAAGAGCGGCCGTGATGCCGATGATCGGAGCCGTGACGAACGGCTGCGTGTTGTAGAACTCGAGGTGGCGCTTCATGGCCTTCTTGAGCTCCTCGCCCTCATAGAGGCGGCGCAGGATCGGCACCATGCCGAATGCATATCCGAGAGCCTGCATACGTTCCATGTTCCAGGAACCCTGCAGGAAGTTCGAGCGGATGAACGCCCAGAAGAAATCGCTTGACGTCAGTTTCTTTTCCATGATTCAGTACCTCCTACCGCTTAGTCGAGTTCGTCGTCGAGATCGTCGTCAGCATCCGAAGAGCCAGAGGAGGCCGCCGGAGCTGCAGCAACAGCTGCATACTTCGGATTGAGCTGGATGTAGACGATCGCTGCAACGAGGCCGATGACGCCGAGAGCGACGAGGTTGAACGTCGTGAACGCAGCGACAACGAAACCGAGGAAGAAGAACGGCATGAGGTATTTCGCGCCCATCATGTTGATGACCATCGCATAACCTACGACGACGATGAAGCCGCCAGCGACCTGGAGGCCGCCCGTGACAACCTGCGGGATGGCATCGAGCATGGCCTGGACAGCGCCCGTGCCGATGTACATTGCAACGAGCGTGGACGGGATGGAAACGCGGAGCGCCTGGATCCCCAGAGCGCCGAGGTGGCAGAGGTCGATGCCGCGGAGTTCGCCTTTCTCTGCGAAGCCGTCAGCCCAGTGCTGGAACACGACGGTCAGCGTACGGCAGAGAATCGTGAGCACCTGGCCAGCAGCTGCGAGCGGCATCGCGATTGCGATACCAGCGGCAATGTCCTGATGGCCAGCGATGACGAGGATGGTGGAGATGACCGACGCGAGCGCCGCATCCGGTGCCATAGCCGCGCCGATGTTCATCCAGCCGAGTGCGATCATTTCAAGCGTACCACCGATGATGATGCCAGTCGTCATATCGCCAAGAATAAGACCCGTGACCGTGCAGGCGATGAGTGGACGATGCGTCTGCAGCTCATCGAGCACGGAGCCCATGCCGGCAACAGCCGACACGATAAAGATGAGGATAATTTGGATACCGCTAAGTTCCATGATTGTTTCCCTCCAATAGAATTACCTGAAAATCCCCCAAGCGGATGGCCGGGGCCCTCCGGCCGTTCCGCGTTCTATACGTTGGACTGCCCTTATGCTTTCTTGAGCAGATCCATCATATCCTGTTTCTTGTCCGTATCGACTTTGCGAACCTCGAGCTCGATGCCCTTCTCGTGGAGCTTGTTGAATGCATCGATGTCTTCCTGATCGACGGAGACAGCGCTCGAAACCTGCGTCTTGCCTTCATGGAAGCTCATGCCGCCGATGTTGACGCTCTTGATGTCCACGCCGTGCTCGACGAGGTAGAGGACGGAAGCCGGCTTCGTGAAGAGCAGCAGGCAGCGCTCGTTCTCGTACTTCGGGTTGTTGTAAACGCGGATGGCCTTGTCGAGCGTGACGACATGGCTCTTCATGCCGGCCGGTGCGACCTGCTTCAGCAGCGTTGCGCGGATCTTGTCGTTTGCGACTTCGTCATCGCAGACGATGATGCGCTGGCAGTTCGTTGCCTTCGACCAGACAGTTGCGACCTGGCCATGAATCAAACGGTCATCAATACGTGCTAATACAATGTTCATCAGAGATCATCCTCCTCTTCTTCTGCGAGCTGGCTTGCATGGAACGTCTGCGTTCCGTTCTTGCCAGCTTCGACTGCCTTTGCCATGAGTGCCTGGATGTCCGAACCGTCATCCATGAGCTGCGTGCTCGTCATTTCGATGAGCATCGGCAGGTTGACACCCGTCACGATGCCATACTTGTCGTTCGCCGCGACGAGACGGCAGGCAGCGTTGTACGGGCTGCCGCCGAACAGGTCGTTGAGGAACAGCACGCCGCCATCGCAATCAAGCTCTTTGATGGCTTCCTCGTACTTCTTCACGACGTCGTCAGGGCCTTCGCCCGGGACGAGCGTGACAGCGCGGACATTCTTCTGCTCGCCGCAGATCATCTCGCAGGACTTCAGGAGCTCCTTTGCGAAAAGACCATGCGTACCAACGATAATACCAAACATGTTCGCTTTCCCTCCTTCAGGGGTTCTAGGTTGTCTTCGGCTTCTTTATGATGACACCCCTTTATATTGCAAGATGCGTGCCAACTTTGTGTATCAACAAAATTTCTTTTCTGGAAGTTGTCTGAAAGCGCGGAATCTGGTACATCTTGCGCTGAAATTTGTGAAAGACATAACAAGCCTTGATACTAGCTTTGATACGCTTGATACACTTCCGCCTGAAAGCGATACGGAAATTTTCAGAAAACGCTGTGCAATAGAAAATAAAAGATACACTGATACAGTTCATTGCTGCATCAGTGTATCTTTGTTCTCTCGTATTCGATTCTTGTTTTAAATCATATTTGCCATAAAGCAGAGCTCATCCTCGGAAAAATGGAGCTTCAGCGCATCTTCAAAGACTTTGACGGCCTTTTGTATCGCCGCAAGTTTTTGTGTATCAACGTCTTCTTTACTATCTTCATAGTGCAGCGGCGTTCTTGTTACCGCGCGTTCGAGCGCGCAGCCGCAGTGAACGATGATACGGATGCGGATGGGGTTCGAGAATGATTTGCCGAGTTCCTGTTCGAGGATGCGGTCGAATTCCATGAGGCTGTCCATGATTTTCGATGGATTGAGGTACGTCAGGAACTTCGTCAGCGATTCCTCGCAGAGACGGCGCACGACGATGCTCTTCTGTCCCTCTTCGACGCGCTGTGCCACTGCCGCATGACCAGCGGCCGGAGCGCCTGCGCGCAGGAGCTCGAGCAGGCGCTGCTCGCCCGCTCCGCCGACAAAGTCCTCAATTGGGATGAAGGGAATCGGGAGCTCGGGCTTCTTCATGCCGATGGCCGCGCGGACGGCATAGGAGCTCCCGAGGTCGCGGATGTGATCCTCGAGCTTCACGAGGCCGACCGGCAGGACGGCGACATTCCGTCCCGTCCCCTTCAGCACGTCCTCGACAAGTGACTTGAGCTTGACGGCCGCCCCCTTGCCCGTCGAGCAGATCGTCACGACGGCTTCCTGCCGCCCGTCGTCGGCGCGGTCGGCCGGCACGTCCTCAGAGTCCACGGCCTCATAGCCGCGGAAACTCCGCAGCGATTCGTAGATGCTCTCGAGATCCATGCCCGCGAGGTCGGCCTTGCGCATGGCTTCGAGAATCAGCGGCGTCGAGACCATGTCGAGCGTGCGCACGGGGATGTGCAGCTTTTCCTTGATTTCCGCGCCGAGCGTCACGAGCGAACCCATGTCCGCGAGAATCAGCACGCCCTGGCGGCAGTTCATGCCGCGCAGCATCGTGATGACCTTCTCCGCGATGTCCTGCGGGGCCTTTTCAAGCGGCATGTCGACGGGGATGAGGTTCGTATCCTGCGTATTGAAGAGCTTCTGCGCGACCTCGACCATCGAGCTCGCCGTCTGTGCGCCGTGCATCGCGACGAGGATGATGACTTTTTCTTCGAGGTCGTCGTCCTCGGACGACTCGAGGAGCAGGGCGATGTACTCAACCTCGGTCGGCGGCACTGTCACATGATAGTGATGCTCGATGCGCGCCTTGATTTCGAGCGCGACCTGGTAATAGAGCGAATCCTGCTCGATGGCGCCCGCGATTTCCGAATACGGCACGGTCTCCTTGTCCTTCATCCGCTTCAGGAACGCCGAGAGGTGCAGGCTGAACGCATAGAGGAAGCGGTCGCGATAGCTGCGGTTGAGCCGCTTCTGCACGAAGAGCGAAATCTGCTCGGAAAAGTCGACGAGCGGTTCGTCGACGATTTTGAGCAGACGGTCGCGCGTCGAAAGCGCGATGCTGTCACGTTTGTCGTAGAGCTGGCGGATGTAGACATTGACGTCCGTCGCGACAATCTGCTTGATGAGATCGTCGCTGATGCCCTCGCCCTTCAGCAGCTCGACCTTGTCCTCGACGACGCGGTAAAGGTTGAACGCCTGCTGATCCTGCGCGTTGTCGCCCGTGCGCAGGCGGCGGCGTCCGGGCGGCTCGACGACCAAGGGCTCCGCGAGATACTTCGTGAGCTCCGTCAGCGCCTGGCGGTTTGCCGAGAGCGTCAGGAGCCCGTTCTTGACTGCCTGCGGCAGCATGCGGAAATCGACCTCGATGTACTCGGGGTTGTCGATGCCGTTCAAAAAGGCCTGCGCGCAGAGCAGCTTGATGTTGCTCTTGAGCTGTCCGACGTTGCCCGTGCCGATGCTGCCGATCAGGCTCTTGACCGCCTCGACGCTGATGCGGATCGGCTTTTTGACGCGCTGCGCCTCATCGGTGAACAGCATCTTGATGATGTCGAGCTTTTCGCCGAGCGAGCGCGATTCGAGCGTCGGGATGGCGATGATGTTCGGGATGCGGCGCACGAACGTCTTCGTCAGCGCCGACTTCGGATCCTCCGTCGTCGCGCCGATGATCAGCACCTTTGCCTTGCGCGAGCGCGTCGTCTCGCCGAGGCGGTTGTACGTGCCCGTGTCCATGAAATAGAAGATCATCTCCTGGCCCTCGGGCGGCAGGCGGTGGATCTCGTCGAGAAACAGCACGCCGCCATCGGCCTCTTCGACGAGGCCGGCCTTCGCCTGATCTGCGCCCGTGAATGCTCCCTTGATATGGCCGAAGATGTGCGAGAGCAGCAGCTGCGGATTGTTGTAGTAGTCCGCGCAGTTGAACGTCACGAACGGCGCATCGTCCGCAAACCGCCCCATCGTCTTGCCATAGGCAAACATCAGATGTGCGAACAGCGTCTTGCCGACGCCCGTCTGGCCGACAATCAGCGTATGCAGGCCATCAGGCGGGTAAAGAATCGCGGCCTTCGCCTGCTCGACCTGCCGCTTGAGGCTGCGATGCGCGCCAATCAGTGCGTCAAACGGTTCGACTTCCTTCTTCTCGACAGCGAGCGAACGCTTGCAATCGTCAAGGCTCTCGTAAACGACCGGCCCTGCGGGCAGCACGACGCCATAGAGCTGCTCGAGTGCCTCGCGCCCGAAATAATGCACAGGCCGCCCGCCGAACTTCACGACCTTCTCGAGCCGCACGAGCTCGTTGAGTTCCTTTGAGACATTGTTGCGGAGAATGCCCAGCGCATCGGCAATCTCCTGCGCATCGAGCCCCTCCCGCTCCGCCAGCGTCTCTTTTGTGAATGCTGCCGACTGCTCTGCGATATAATCAAAGATCCGGTCAATCCGTTTCACGACGTGTCCCCCTCATGATTCTGATACACTCTATTTGTATTATAACAGTGTATCAGAGAAAAAGAAATGATGCATCCCGCATAAGAAACAATCGAAAATCGACAACGTCTAGCTTGTGAGACTCCTTCAGTCAGCTTCGCTGACAGCTCCCTCTGAGAGGGAGCCATAAAAAAGAGACCCGCAATGCGGGTCTCTTTTGAGAGCTTGCTGAAATCCCGAGGAGAACGGGATGTTCCAGAATTACTGGAGCAGGCTGAGAACGGAGCTGCTGCTCTGGTTCGCCTGTGCGAGCATGGACTGAGCTGCCTGGAGAAGCACGTTGTTCTTCGTGTACTCCGTCATCTCTTTTGCCATGTCGGCATCGCGGATCGTCGACTCGGAAGCCTGGACGTTCTCGGAAGCC
>JALEZZ010000047.1 GCA_022773585.1 Selenomonas sp.
AACGGCGTCGGCCAATGGCTCCGTCACGATCAACCCCGACACGAAGTCGGCGGTCGAGACGCGCGCGGCGCAGAGCAATGTCGTCAACATGGGCAGCGACTACTTCGTCAATACGACGATGGCGCAGGTCGCAAGCCTCGCGTATGGCGCGGACGGCTTCGGCGCGTTCGGCGGCTCGAGCGGCAGCGCGCACATGCGCTACGAGACGGGCTCGCATGTCGATGCGCGCGGCACCGCGTTCAACGCGGGCATCGCGAAGAAGAATGCGAACCATCTCGCACGTTCACATGGGGCCCGTTCTTTGAGACGGGGCATGGAGACTATGACAGCTATCTCGACAACGGCACGCACGGCAGCGGCTCGACGAGCTGCACGGGCGGCGGCGTGTTCGCGCGTCAGGAATTTGCGAGCGGGTGCTACGTGGAAGGAGCCCTCCGCCTCGGCAAGACGAAGGCGGACTACTCCTCGTCCGACCTCGGCACGAGCTACAGCACGGATGCGCCGTACTTCGGCGCACACATCGGCGTCGGCAGAGTGATGCCGCTGGCCTCCGGCTCGCTCGACATCTATGGCCGCTATCTCTACAGCCGCACGGGCAGCGACTCCGCGCACCTCGCGACGGGCGAGACGTACGACTTCGACGCCGTCGACAGCCACCGCCTGATGTTTGGCGCGCGCTATACGCACGAGATGGGGAGGCTCAGCAAGTGGTATGCCGGCGCCGCGCTGCTCTACGAATTCGGCGGCGAAGCACGGGCCCACTTCCAGAGCTACAGCCTCGCGAGCCCGTCGAGCGCCGGCACGTCCGTCATGCTCGAAGGCGGCTGGAAATACGCGCCATCAGCGAAGTCGCCGGTCGAACTCGACCTCGGCGCGACCGGCTGGCTCGGCAAGCAGCAGGGCCTGATGTTCCATGTGGGCGTGAATTATGCGTTCTGAGTTTTATGAGTCCAGATAAAAAAATCCTCATCGAAGGTTTGAATGTACCTTCGATGAGGATTTTTGATTTATCAGAGGTCGTACCTTCGACACACCCCCAGTCCCTTCGGGACAGCCCCCTCGGAGAGGGGGCCAGAGGGGACTTACTTCAGCGTCACGAGCTCATACTCCCGCGAGCCCATGCCGAGCTTTTCAGCGTGCTCGAGCGTTTCTTTCCACTTGACGTTCGGGTTCGAGTCGAGGAAGTTGTCGTGATGATGTTCCCAGTCGGGCTTTGCGAGGTTGTCGGCGAGCTGGCTGTTCGGGAGCGGTGTCGCTTTGAGGCACATGTCAGCCGCGGCCTGATCGACGGCGACGGGATCGAACGAGGCGAACATGCCGATGTTCGGCAGGATGGCCGCATCGTTTTCGCCGTGGCAGTCGCAGTTCGGCGAGATGTCGCGCGCGATGTTGATGTGGAAGCACGGGCGTCCATCGACGACGGCCCAGGCGTACTCGGCCATCTTGCGGTCGAGCTGGTCGTTGGCATCCCACGTTTCGTTGCTGATGGCATCGAAGCCGCAGGCACCGATGCAGCGGCCGCAGCCCTTGCAGAGGCCGGGGTGGATGTGCGCCTTGTTATTCTCGTACGTGATGGCGTTCGAGCCGCATTCCTTCGCGCACTTGCGGCAGCCCTTGCAGAGCTCTTCGTTGACGATGCACTTGCCCGACGAATGCTGCTCCATCTTGCCGGCGCGGCTGCCGCAGCCCATGCCGATGTTCTTGAGCGCGCCGCCGAAGCCCGTGGCCTCGTGGCCTTTGAAGTGCGCGAGGCTGATGAAGACGTCGGCGTCCATGATGGCGCGGCCGATTTTTGCTTCTTTGACGTACTCGCCGCCGCGCACGGGCACAGCGATGTCATCCGTGCCTTTGAGGCCATCGCCGATGATGATCTGGCAGCCCGTCGAAATCGGATTGAAGCCGTTGAGGTTCGCGCAGTCCATGTGCTCGAGCGCATGCTTGCGGCTGCCCGGATACAGCGTGTTGCAGTCCGTCAGGAACGGGCGGCCGCCCTGCTCCTTGCAGATGTCGGCGACGCATTTCGCATACTGCGGGCGCAGATATGCGAGGTTGCCGAGCTCGCCGAAATGCATCTTGATGGCCACGAACTTGTTCTCCATGTCGATGTTCTTGATCCCGGCCGCGAGGCAGAGGCGGCGGAGCTTGTCCGTGATGCTCGTGCCGACGGGGCAGCGGAAATCGGTGAACCAGACTTTCGATTTGCTCATGTTGCTTTCCTCCTACAGAAAGGGCGTTTCTTTCTATCAAAGTATATCAGTTTTTCCGATGGATGTCATGAAAATCTGGCGGCAGGATGCGTCGGAACAAGATGACAGGATGCATCTGGAAATGTCCGTGACAAATGGATTGCACATAAAAATGTACTATTTACAGAGCACAAGATAAAACGCGTCCACCCAGAACGCACAAAAAGACTGAAAAATACTTGAAAAATACGAAGGGGTAGTGTATACTAGTCCCTGTCATCATTACAAAGGTTTCCTCAAGGAAGAAAATCAGAAGAGAGAACCAAAGGAAAGTTAGGAGTGTTCCCCATGCTGAAGAAAATCGGTCAGAAATATCAGGAGACCGCGCTGATCAAGCTGATTGCCGTCGGCCTCGTGCTCGGCATCCTGCTCGCGGTCACGATGCCGCAGGCCGTGCCGGCCGTCTCGATTCTCGGCGACCTGTTCGTCAAAGCCCTGAAAGGCGTCGCGCCAATCCTCGTCTTCGTGCTCGTCATGAACGCGATGGCGCAGAAGAACGCCGACGCGAGCGCTTCGATGAAGCCGATCGTGAAGCTCTACATCTTCGCGACGTTCTTCGCCTCGCTCGTGGCCGTCGCGTATTCGTTCGCGTTCCCGACGACGCTCTCGCTGGCCGTCCCGCCCGATGCAAAAGTCGCGCCGCCGTCCGGCATCACGGAAGTCCTGCACACGCTGATTCTCAACGTTGTCGACAACCCAATCCACGCGCTCGCGAATGCGAACTACATCGGCATCCTCGCATGGGGCGTCGTCTGCGGCATCGCGCTGCATGCAGCGGGCGACCAGACGAAGGCGGTCTTGAATGACCTCGCAAAAATGGTCACGAAGGTCGTGCAGTGGGTCATCCGCTTCGCGCCGTTCGGCATCTTCGGCCTCGTCTCGAACGCCATCGGCACGGCCGGCATCGGCGCGCTGATCGGCTATGCGCAGCTCCTGGCCGTCCTGCTCGGTGCGTTCTTCACGGTGGCGCTCATCATGAACCCGATCATCGTCTACAGCCAGATTCATCGCAATCCGTACCCGCTCGTCTGGACGACGCTTCGCGAGAGCGGCCTCTACGCTTTCTTCACGCGCAGCTCGGCGGCGAACATCCCCGTGAACCTCGGCCTCTGCGAGCGCCTGCACCTCAACAAGGACACGTATTCCATCTCCATCCCGCTCGGCGCAACAATCAACATGAGCGGCGCGGCCATCACGATCGCCGTGCTCTCGCTCGCAGCTGCCACGACGCTCGGCATCACGGTCGATCTGCCGACGGCACTGCTGCTCTGCATCGTCGCGACGGTCGGCGCGTGCGGCGCTTCGGGCGTCGCGGGCGGCTCGCTGCTGCTGATCCCCGTTGCCTGCGCCTCGTTCGGCATCGGCAACGACATCGCGATGCAGGTCGTCGGCGTCGGCTTCATCATCGGCGTGCTCCAGGATTCCTGCGAGACGGCGCTCAACAGCTCGACCGACGTCCTCTTCACGGCGACGGCGGAATTCGCGCAGAAAGCGAAGGAAGGCACGCTCAAGGCCGAAGACCTCGTGTCGGAACAGAAATAAGAAAATAGATTTTGAACTCGTGCCAGGATATGGCACGAGTTTTTCCTTTGACAAAAGAAAGGTGGATGCTCATGAATACTGCACAAGTCCTCGTCAAGTGCCTCGAAAGCGAAGGCGTCAAGTACATCTTCGGCATTCCGGGGGAAGAAAATCTCGAAATCATCGAGGCACTCCGCGATTCTCCCATCCAGTTCATCACCGTGCGCCACGAGCAGGGTGCGGCGTTCATGGCAGACATGTACGGCCGCCTGACGGGGCGTGCGGGCGTCTGCCTCGGCACGCTCGGCCCGGGCGCGACAAACCTCATCACGGGCGTCGCCGATGCGAACATGGACGGTGCGCCGCTCGTCTGCATCACGGGGCAGGTCGGCACGGAGCGCATGCACATCACGTCGCACCAGTATCTCGACCTCGTGACGCTTTTCGAACCCGTGACAAAGCGCAGCCGCCAGATTGTCCGCGCCGATACGGTCAACGAAATCATCCGCAATGCTTTCAAGCACGCGCAGGCCGAAAAGCCGGGCGCGTCGCATGTCGATCTGCCGTGCAACATCGCGCGCATGGAGGTCGAGGAAGGGCCGAGCTCCCATCCGATTCATCCCTACGAGCCGAATGCCGAGCTTGCTGATGTCACGAGCATCCGCGCAGCGGCTGACCTCATCGCGGGAGCAGAACGCGCCGTCGTGCTCGCGGGCCACGGCGCCGTCCGCGGCCATGCGAGCGAGGCGCTGACGCATTTTGCTGACACGCTGCACATCCCCGTCATCAACACGATGATGGCGAAAGGCATCATCCCGTGTGACGACGATTACGAGTGCGGCACGATCGGCATTCCGCAAAAAGATTATCCCGATGCGCTGATCGAACAGGCTGACCTCGTCATCGCCGTCGGCTACGACCTCGTCGAGTACGCACCGCCGAAATGGAATCCGAAGGCGGACCACAAGATTCTCCATATCGATGCGCACACGGCGCAGGTCAACAAACTCTACCAGCCGAATGCGTCCGTCGTCGGCGACATCCCGCATTCTCTCGAACGGCTCGTCACGTTCTGCCAGCCGAAGACCGTCGCAGATGATATGTTTGCGTTGCGTGACGAGATGCGTCACGAGCGCGAAATGTACGCGGACGATGCAGACTATCCTGTCAAGCCGCAGAAAGTCCTCTGCGACATCCGAAAGGTGCTCGGCAAGTCCGACGTTCTGATTTCTGACGTTGGCGCGCACAAGATGTGGATTGCGCGCCAGTATCCCTGCTATCGGCCGAACACCTGCATCATCTCGAACGGTTTTGCGACGATGGGCCTCTCCGTGCCGGGAGCGATTGCGGCAAAGCTTGTCTATCCTGACAAGAAGGTCATTGCCGTCACAGGCGACGGCGGCTTCCTCATGAACTGCCAGGAGCTCGAGACGGCTGCACGCCTCAAGACGCCGTTCGTCACGCTGATTTTCCATGATGGGAGTTATGGCCTCATCAAGTGGAAGCAGATGGAGCGCTATCATCATGCGACATCCGTTGATTTCACGAATCCGGACTTCGTGCAGCTCGCCGAAAGCTTTCATTGCATCGGCTATCGCATCGAAAAGGCCGAAGACCTGCTGCCGACGCTCGAAAAAGCCTTTGCGCAGGACGTGCCCGTCATCATCGACTGCCCGGTGGACTATGGCGAGAACATGAAGCTCACGGCGCACCTTTCCAAGCGGTTCCAGTGATGCGCAAGAAGGCTGGAAAGCAAAGATTCCTGCAGAAGCAGAAATAAACAGGCAGAAAAAGTGAAACTCGTGCTATACTAGAGAGGTAGCACGAGTTTTTCGTTTTGTGAGATAGCAATCGAGGAGGTGCAGACGATGCAGACAAAGATTCCTGTCGGCAGCGACGATTTCAAGTCCATCCGGGAGGAGTATTATTTTGTAGATAAATCGGGATTCATCAGCGAATTCTTCCACCAGCATGCGAGCGTGACGCTCCTGACGCGGCCGCGCCGCTTTGGCAAATCGCTTTTGATGTCGATGATGTGGTACTTCCTCAAGACGGAGGATGCGGATGAGAACCGCAAGCTCTTCGAGGGCCTGAAAGTGGCAGAGGATCCGCAGGCGATGGCAGAGCAGGGCAGGCGGCCGGTCGTGTTTCTCACGCTCAAGGATTGGATGGGACTGACATGGGAGTCGATGCAGGAAACGATCCGCTGGCGGTTAGCACATCTTTTTGGGAACTTCTTGTTTGTTCGTGATGATGTTGTTTCGGAAGACGAAGCAGAAAAATTCGACCTGATTTATCACCGGAAAGCAAATGGCGAAGTCATGGAGGATGCGCTGGCATTCTTGATCCGCCTGCTAAAACGCCATACAGGCATCAAGCCGGTCCTGCTCATTGATGAATATGATGCTCCGATTCAAGAGGCATGGTCGCAAGGATATTATAAGGATGCCATTGGATTTTTCCGTCAGTTCTATACGTTGGCGTTCAAATCGAATCCCTCGCTGGGCTTTGCTATCCTGACAGGCGTGCTGCGCGTGGCGAAGGAGAGTATTTTCAGCGGCCTCAATAATCTGGTCGTGTCGTCCGTGCTTTCCGGCCCGTATGCAGACGCCTGCGGCTACACGCGGGCTGAAATGGAAAAGATGGTGCGCGATCTCGGGAAAGAAGACCAGCTCGAAGTCATCCAGTCCTGGTATGACGGTTATGATTTCCAAGGGCTGGAAATTTACAATCCTTGGTCGGTCAACAACTTTTTCTTCAACAAGTGCGAAGCGCGCGCCTATTGGGTCAATACATCGAGCAACAGCATCCTCCAGACCATGCTGGAGCGGCTGACGTCCAAGCGGGAACGCGATCTGGAACGGCTGGTGGCAGGCGGCAGCATCGTCATGCATCCGAATGAAGCATTCATCTATGATGACATCGAGCAGCATCGCGACGACATCTACACGCTCCTGCTGTTCACGGGCTATCTGAAATGCACCGGCATCGAGTCCATCGAGGACGAGGACACGGAAGAACAGCTCTATGAGCTGTCCATCCCGAACCGCGAGATTCGTTCCGTCTTCCGCTCGGAGATTCTGCGCCGCATGAGCGGCTTTACAGGCGTGTCGATGCTCTATACGATGATGCAGGCGATGATGGCGGGCGACGCGATGGAATTCAATTCGTCTCTGCGCGAAGTCCTGCGCGGCATGGTGAGCGTTCACGACACAGCGCACGCCGAGAGCTTCTATCATGGCCTCATGCTCGGCCTCACGGTCTGGCTCAACAAGAAATTCCGCATCGAATCGAATCAGGAAAGCGGCTACGGCCGTTTCGACCTCGCACTCTTTCCCAAGCGGGAAGGGCTGCCGGGCGTGCTCATGGAGTTTAAGAGCGTGAAGGACGACGCTGATCTGGAGAAGGCCGTTGAAGCGGCGAAAGTGCAGATGAAGGAAAAGGACTACCGCGCACGGTTCGACGTCCTCGGCGTGAAAAAGCTCTGGAGCTATGCCATCGCGTTCTGTGGCAAAGACGTGCGTGTCGACATGGTCGATGGCTGGGAGAACAAGACGATCGTGCGCGAATGAAATTGCTTTTGGAAAGGAAATCAGATTGGACGGATACAAAAAATCGAATCTCACGACGCTCTGCTATCTGGAGCGCGATGACAAATATCTCATGATGCACCGCGTCAAGAAAGAACACGACATCAATCACGACAAATGGGTCGGCGTCGGCGGACACTTCGAACCGAATGAGAGCCCGGAGGAATGCCTGCTGCGCGAGGTGAAGGAAGAGACGGGCGTCACGCTCGAGCGCTTCCGCCTGCGCGGCATCATCACGTTCGAGTCGGATGCATGGCAGACGGAATACATGTTCCTCTACACGGCCGACCGCTGGCGCGGCAATTTCATCGGCCGCGACGATTGCCGCGAAGGTACGCTCGCCTGGGTGGAGAAAGCGCTCGTGCCAGAACTGCCCATCTGGGAAGGGGACAAGATTTTCTTCAAGCTGATGGAAAAACAAAACCGCCCAGTCTTCTCGCTGAAGCTCCGCTATGTCGGCGACAAGCTCGTCGAGAAGGTGCTGGACGGGAAAGCATTGTCGTAAATGAAGAAAGCACAGGGGGTGTTTTCTATGTTCCGAGACCTCGCACGATGCACGGCGCGTCTCAAGGGCGAGCGCTACAAAGGCGCCATCATCGCGGCGGCAGCATGGGAGAAAGGCGGCGTGCCCGGCCGCACGTCGGACGGCCTGCCGGCCATCCTCTCTGACCGTCACGGCATGATGACCGTGCAGGCAGCGGACGAAAGCGGCACGCTGACCATCAAGATGCTGCTCGGCAGGAAAGCACCAGCCGAGCGTCTGGCAGGCGGGGACGGAACACTGCACCTCGAAGCCCGCGCCGAAGGCGTTGCAGCATCCAGCATCCGCCTGAAGTTCACAGCCGAAGACGTCCAAGATTTCGTCAAAGACGTCAACGATACGAATGCCCTGCACGAAGGAGCAAATCCGCTCGTGCCAGGGCTGCTGATCATGGAGCGGCTGCTGGAGGTGTTGACGGATTGCCAGAAACTTACGATGAAATTCAAAACGCCTGTATTTGTCGGGCAGGAGGTCAATTATCGTATTTCAGCCTCCCTCTCAGAGGGAGGGGAACCGCGAAGCGGTGGTGGGAGTGTCGGAGGTAGGCCGTAATTGTTTGCACGAATGTTACTGCGAAGGTAGGTGTTTTATCCACATGCAACGCGTCTTTCTCATCACCGCTCTCCGAACGCCTATCGCTTTGCGCCGTGGCGGCCTTTCTCATATCCGCCCCGAAGTCTTCGCCGCCTCGATCGTCCGCGAACTCCTTCACCGCACGAACATCCCCGCCGCATCTCTCGACGGTGTCTTCGCGGGCAACGCGGTCGGCACGGGCGGCAACATCGCGCGGCTGATGAGCCTCCTTACGGGCATTCCGTCATCCGTTCCTGCCGTGACAATCGACATGCAGTGCGCTTCGGCGGCAGCATCCATCTCGCTGGCGTTTGCGAAAATCGCGGCGGGGCAGGGCGACTGCTATCTCGCGGGCGGCATGGAAAGCGTCTCGCTCCAGCCTGCCCGCACGTACGCTGCAGGCGATCCGCGCCGCGCGCAGCTTGCCGCGACGGGCGGCACGTACTATACGGCCGAGCTCGCGCCTGGCGACCTGCGCCAGGACGCCATGCTTTGGGGTGCTGAGCGCGTCATGGAGCAGGAGCATGTCACGCGTGCTAAGCTCGACCGCTGGGTGCTCGAGAGCCATCACCGTGCGGCCGCTGCCGCAAAGGCTGGCGTTTTCCGTGAATGGATGCTGCCCATCGAGGGATGCACCCGCGATGAAGGCATCAAGCCGCGCATGGACCAGCGTTTGCTCGACCGCCTGCCGCCCGTGCTCGGTGCTGGCACGCTGCTCACGGCCGCGAATGCCTGCCGCACGAATGACGGCGCGGCATTTGTCTTGCTGGCCTCCGAGCGCTTCGTCCGCGAGTATCACCTCGCGCCAGCGCTCGAAATCCTCGCGACAGCGGCGGCTGGTGTCAACCCGGAAGAGAGCCCGCGCGGCGCGATGGCGACGGCGGAAAAGCTCCTCACGCAGCAGCACGTCGCCTGGACGGATCTTGCGGCCATCGAATTCAACGAAGCCTTTGCCGTCATCGACGTCCTCCTGGAGCGCGCGCATCCTGAAGTCATGGCTCGTTACAACGTCCACGGCGGCGCTCTCGCCTACGGCCACCCTTACGGCGCCTCGGGCGCCATCCTCGCCATCCAGCTCCTCGCGGCACTCCGAGAACATCCCGGCCTCGGCCTGCTGTCGATTGCCGGAGCCGGAGGATTGGGGGAAGCCGTGCTGGTGCGTTCTTGCCCTTATGGCTCCCTCTCAGAGGGAGCTGTCACCCGAATGGGTGACTGAGGGAGTCTCACAAGCATGTAACATGAAATGTACGATTGTTATTTATGCGGGCAACGAAAGAAGCGATTGCGTATCCCGCGTAAATAACAATCCAGAATCGAATATGCCCATCTTGTGAGACTCCCCCAGTTTCGCTTCGCTCAACAGCCCCTCTGAGAGGGGGCCGAAAAGTTATGATGGCGTTTAAGAAAGGCACATATCATGAACTACTATGATTTGCTCCAACAACAAGTGAAAACGCATCCCGACAAGCTCTTCTTTGTCGTGGATCACGCAGAATATACGTATGCAGCATTTCAAAAGCTGGCCGACGAGCTTGCAGATGACATGACGGGCATCCGTCCTGGTGATGATGTCCTCCTGCTTGCCGATACGCCGTCTCTCCAGCTCGCGGCGTTCCTTGCGCTCCAGCATCTCGGCGCACGGCCGATTCTCGCGCACAAGGACATGGGTGCGGAGCTTGATGATGTCCAGCGCGAGAACGATCTGCAGGGACTCGTCCAGGTGACGGAGACGGAAAACGCGGACGCGCCCACGGTCTCTTTCACGCCGACGAATCTGCCGCAGCAGCCGCACGCCGAGCGCGACATTCTCGGCGTCCTGAGCTCGGGCTCGACGGGCACGCCGAAAGTCATGTACCGCACGTATGACAGCTGGGCGGGCTTCTTCCCGACGCAGGACGAAATCTTTTCTGTCGGCGAGGACACGGTCATGTTCCTGCATGGCTCGCTTTCCTTTACGGGCAACACGAACTCGCTGCTCTCCGTGCTCTACGAAGGCGGCACGGTCGTCACGAGCCGCCACATGCGCTCCCACCGATGGGCAAAGCTCCTGCACCAGTATGACGTCAACTGCATCTATCTGATTCCGACGAAGCTCGTGCTGCTGGCCGAGGCCCTGCACGGCGTCGATACGTTCCCCGGCGTCTGCACGCTCTTCACGGGTTCGCAGCTCCTGACGCCGCCGATGATTACGGACATCATGGAACTCCTGCCGAACGCGCAGCTCATCCTCTATTATGGAGCAAGCGAGCTCAACTACATCACGTATGCCATCGTCGACAGTCCGTATCGCCCGCCGGAAAACCTCGGCCATCCATTCCCCGGCGTCAGCATCTCGATTCAGGACGGGCTCATCTACGTCGATACGCAGTACCATGTCAGCGGCGCAAAGATTCCGTTCAGCGTCGGCGACACGGGCAGCATCAATGAAAAAGGCGAGCTGATCTTCGGCGGCCGCACGGGCGCGTTCGTCAATCGCGGCGGCGTAAAGCTGAACCTCCTGAAGCTCGAAACGGAGCTCCAGAGCCTGCCAGGCATCCGCGAGGCCGTCGCCCTGCGGATAAAGGACGAGACGCGCGGCGAAGGCGTCGAAGTCTTCGTTGTCAAAGAGGCCGATATCCCCGAAGCCGACGTTCGCATGACCATCCGCCACGGCCTGCCGAATGCCGAGATGCCGGACAAAATCACATTCGTTGACGAAATGCCGCTCAATGACTGCGGAAAGATTGACAAAGAAAAATTGCAATGAGAATATAGAGTGCTATAATGAAACAAGCGGCACACCATACCGGAAATATGATGTGCCGCTCAAAACTGAATACAGGAGGTGGTACCTATGGACTTGGAAACGAAAAACGGCTTCAAGCTCCACGTTTCCAGCAAGTTTTTCATCGCGGTTGCGACCGCGCTCTGCATGCTTGCAGGAATCCATTGGTAGAACCGTCGATTGTACTCGACCGAAGGACGCTGCTGGAACAGCGTCCTTTTGGTATCTCTGTATCTATGCCTATCATACCACGTTGCAGCAGGACAGGCAAGCAGATTTCATGCGTTTGAATACTTCTTCTCCGTCTCATTGATGACGCATGCGACGGCTGCATCGCCTGTGATATTGAGGCAGGTGCGGAACATGTCGAGCACGCGGTCGATGCCGGCGACGAGAGCGAGGCCTTCGAGCGGCAGGCCGACGGACTGGAGCACCATCGCGAGCATGATGAGGCCCGCGCCCGGGACGCCGGCCGTGCCGATGGAGGCGAGCGTGCCCGTCAGGACGATCATCGCCATCTGGCCGAACGAGAGGTCGATGCCGAAGACATTCGCGATGAAGAGAGAGCAGACGCCCATGTAGACGGACGTGCCGTCCATGTTGATCGTCGCGCCGAGCGGCAGCACGAACGACGTGACCTCGCGCGAGACGCCGAGCTTTTCCTGCACGTTCTTCATGTTGACCGGCAGCGTGCCGGCCGAGGAGCACGTCGTGAACGCGATCATCATGGCCTCGCTCATGCCAGAGAAGAACTTCATCGGCGAATGGCCGCCCCAGACGCGCGCGAGCGTCGAGTAGACGCCGACAGCGTGGATGACGGAGCCGATGGCCATGCAGGCGATGACGGAGAGCAGCGGCAGCAGCACGGACGGGCCGTTTTCAGCGACGACGGGCAGCAGCAGGCAGAACACGCCAATCGGGGAAATCTGCATGATCATGTTGATGATTTTGTAGCAGACTTCAGCGCAAGCGTCGAAGAAGCTGATGAGCTGCTGCGCGCGCTTGCCGCCGACCTGGATGATGCCGACGCCGACGAACAGCGCGAAGACGATGGTCGGCAAGATGTCGGCTTTCGCCATCGAGGCAATCGGGTTCGCCGGAATCATCGCGACGAAGACCTGCATGATGGACGGCGCTTCCTTGACCTTGACGGCCGCGTCCGTCGGCAGGCTCATGCCGACGCCCGGATGCAGGAGCCCCGCGACGCCGAAGCCGATGAGGATGGCGATGGCCGTCGTGACGAGGTAGATGGCGATGGTCTTGACGCCGATGCGGCCGAGCTTGTTCGTGTCGCCGATGCTCGTCATGCCGACAATCAGCGACGAGAAGACGACCGGCACGATCATCATCTTGATGAGGTTGATGAACATCGTGCCGATCGGCGCGATCCACCATTTGATGAACGGCACGGCATCAGGACCCAGGACGAGTCCGAAGATGACGGACAGCACGAGCGCGATGAAGATTTTGAAAGACAAGTGCATAGAAGCCACTCCTTCTGCATAGAGTTTATGATATGCATTCATTATAAAGTCTCTTTCTTTTTCCAGCAAGACTTGTAAACATGTATACAATGTGCGATAATAAAAGGAAACGTGTTTACTCGAGGAGGAGGAAGTTATTTTGTTGATGAATGGCGCACAGGCAGTCCTTGAGAGCCTGAAGAAAGAGGGCGTCGATATCGTGTTCGGCTATCCGGGCGGCGCGGTGCTGACGCTGTATGATGCAGTCTACCAGATGAAATTTCCGCATGTGCTGACGCGGCACGAGCAGGGCGCGGTCCATGCGGCCGACGGCTATGCCCGCGCGACGGGCAAGGTCGGCGTCGTCTTTGCGACGTCGGGCCCGGGCGCGGGGAACCTCATCACGGGCATCGCGACGGCGAACATCGATTCCGTGCCGCTCGTCTGCATCACGGGACAGGTCGCGAACCCTTATATTGGAAAGGACTCGTTCCAGGAAGCGGACATCGTCGGCATCACGACGCCAATCACAAAGCACAACTACCTCGTCAAAGACGTCCACGACCTGCCGCGCGTGCTCAAGGAAGCATTCTTCATCGCGCGTACGGGCCGTCCGGGCCCCGTTGTCGTCGATGTCGCAAAAGACGTCTTCGATACGAAATTCGATTACAAGTACCCCGAAAATGTTACGCTCAAGGGTTACGACGGCCAGTATCCGACGGACGAGAACGCCGTCGGCAAGGTCGCGAAGCTGCTCACCAAGGCGAAGCGCCCGCTGCTGTTCGTCGGCGGCGGCGTGACGACGTCCGACACGACGCCGCTCGTGCGAAAGCTCCAGGAAGGGCTCGGCGTACCGGCCGTCTCGACGCTCCTCGGCCTCGGCTGCATCGCGTCGGAGACCGAAGGCTTCCTCGGCCTCGCTGGCATGCATGGCTCGTATGCTTCGAACATGGCCATCCAGCAGTGCGACCTGCTCTTATGCCTCGGCATGCGCTTCAGTGACCGCGTGACGGGCAAGATCAAGGACTTCGCGCCGAAAGCGAAAATCGTCCATTTCGAGATCGACGCGGCCGAGGTCAATAAGAACGTGCCCGTCGACCTTGCCGTGCCCGGCGACCTGCGCGCGTCGCTGCCGCTGCTCGTCGCGAAGCTCGAGGCGATGGACGCTGGCTTCCGCAGCCAGTTCGCGCCATGGCTCCAGCACGCGATCGAGATGTCGCAGGAACACCCGTTTGGATACGTCCCGGCGAAAGGCCCCGATGACGTCATCCATCCCGGCGAGCTCGTCGAGCAGGTCAGCAAGCTTTCCAGCGATGACACGGTCGTCGTCACGGACGTCGGCCAGCACCAGATGTGGGCCGCGCAGTTCTACTCTGCGCGCGAGCCGCGCCAGTTCATCACGTCGGGCGGCCTCGGCACGATGGGCTTCGGCCTGCCTGCTGCGCTCGGTGCGAAAGTCGGCAAACCCGACCAGCCCGTTGTGCTTTTCACAGGCGACGGCAGCATCATGATGAACTGCCAGGAGTTCGCGACGCTCGCGGACAACGACATCGACGTCAAAGTCATCGTCGTGCACAACTTCATCCTCGGCATGGTCGGCCAGTGGCAGCGCCTGTTCTATCATCATCATTACGCGCAGTCGGAGCTCAAGGGCAAGACGGATCTCGTGAAGCTCGCGGAGTCCATGGGCTGCAAGGGCGCGCGCCTGACGAAGGCGAGCGAGCTCGCGACAAAGCTGCCGCAGCTGCTGCAGGAGAAGGGCACGGTGCTCATCGACGTCTACGTGCCGGAAGAAGAAGACGTCCTGCCCATGGTGCCGGGCGGCAAGCGCCTCGACCAGATGGTGCTCGGGAAAGGAGAAGAAAAATGAAGAAATTCCTCTTGGCCGTCCTCGTCGACAACAAGCCGGGCGTCCTGACGCATGTCGCGGGTCTCATCAGCCGCCGTGCGTTCAATATCGAGAGCATCTCGGCAGGCTACACGGAGGAGCCTGACGTCACGCGCATCAACATCGTCGTCTCCGTCGAGAGCGAGCAGGAGCTCTCGCAGGTCGTGAACCAGCTCAGCAAGCTCATCGACGTCATCAAGATCGTCAACCTCACGCTCGAGGACTCTATCGAGCGCGAGCTCGTGCTCATCAAAGTGCAGGCGTCGAAGGAATCGCGCGCCGACATCATCAATGTCGTCAACATCTTCCGCGCGAACATCGTCGATGTCACGACAGAGGATGTCGTCATCGAGCTCACGGGCGGCGAGAGCAAGATTGACGCGCTCTGCGAAGTGCTCAGAGAGTATGGCATCATCGAGATCGCCCGCACGGGCGCCATCGCGCTCTCGCGCGGGCCGGTGCCGGTCAAATCGATGTAATGCAAAAAGAGGATTTTCGGAAAACGCGGCGAATACCATAACAGATAGCATCTGAAAGTTCGTTTTGAGAGGTGTCTCATATGGTAGCAAAAATGAAAAACTGCCCGTCCTGCGGGCGTCTCTTCGTGCCGCTGACGGGCGCGCAGAAGCTCTGCCCGGACTGCATGGACAAGCTGCACGAAAAAGAGCATGAGGTTGTCGAATACGTGCGCGACCATCCGAAAGTCAAGATCGCCGAGCTCATCGAGGCGACGGGCGCTTCCGAGAACATGATCAAGCGCATGATCCGCGAGGGCCGCTTCATCCAGACAGGCGTCAAGATGACGTACCCATGCGAGAAGTGCGGCGCGCCGATCGTCCAGGGCAAGCTCTGCCCGAAGTGCGCCGAGGCGCTCAAGAAAGACCTTGCAGGCGCAGCAAAGAAGATTGCGAGCGCGGCGGCAGGGCGAGGCGGTTTCGGCGGCGGCACGGGCAAGGGCCCGCGCCCGACGAATGGCGAGCGTCCGTCCTCGTTCCGCTCCGAGCGCGAAAAACAGTCGGAAAAGAAGCCATCGACCCGCTATCGCGGCCTGAAGAAGTGAAGAGGCAGCAAACACGGGAATTTTCTTCCGAAAATCTGAGGTTCGCTTGAAAAGACAAGAATCGTTCAAAAATGAAGCATGGACGAGAAAAATAGAGCAGAATCATGATAATCCGCCAAAAGCAAGAGTTAAGTCTCTTGCTTTTTTTTTCGATACTCTGAGCAGAAAGGTAAAAAAGGTGGTGGAACCATGATCATCAACAACAACATCCAGTCGGTCACGTCCCTCTATGGCACGTCGCAGGCGACGAGCTCGTATCGCGCACGCAGCAAGGCGGCTGAGAGCGCCCGTGACGAAGTTGAGATTTCCGAAGCCGGGCAGAACTTCAGCGAAATGCTCCAGAAGCTCCGCGAGGAGCCGGAAGTCCGTCAGGACAAAGTCGAGTACTATTCGAAGGCCATCGCGAACGGCACGTACCAGGTGTCTGCGGAGAACATCGCTGCGGCCATGCTCGGCCAGCGCATCTGACGGGGCATCATCCTGAGAGGAGGAAGCTATGACATCACAGAACACGCGCCAGGCAGCTGGCATTGGGACGGGCTGGAAGGAACTCCTCCAGGTACTGAACGGACTCAACAAAAGCTACGAAGCCCTGATTGAGCTGAGCCAGAAGAAGCACAAGGCGCTTGTCTTCATCGACCTCAAATCCATCGAAGCCATGAACGACACGGAGGCGAAGCTCACGCAGGACATCCGGCAGCTCGAAGAGCGGCGGCAGAAAGCCCTCATCCACCTGGCTGTGGAAAACCGGGCCATCAAGAAGGACACGCGGATGGCGGAGCTCGCGCGCTATGCGCCGACGCCGCAGATCCGCGTGCTCCTGCAGAAGCTCCACGAGGCGCTGACCGTCTCGACGACGAAAGCTCAGGAGCTCCGCGAGAACAACCGCGTCCTGATTGAAGGAGCGCTTTCTGCCGTGACATATCATCTGAACCGCATCGGAGGCACGCATGTAGAAAACACATACGGCAGCTCCGGGCAGGAGGTCGTGACGCATGCCCGCAACTTTGAATACAATGCATGAGCCGGACGCCGTGACGGCGAAAGCTGCGGCGCTGCTCAAGGCAGAGTACCTTTGCGGACGCGAGATTGCGCAGGCCGTCGGGACGCTCCAGAAGACCCTGCTCGAAAGCACGTCGGGAAAAGGCGTCCGCGAGGAAGCGAAAGCGCTCGAAGTCCTGCTGCAGAAGCTCGCGAAAATCGGGCAGCACACGGATGCGTTCCTGCATGCAGCGCGAAAGGACAGCCTCGCGGCCGTCCTCGCAGCAGCGCCTCCTTCGCCGCTCCGCGAAAAGGCGCTGCTGCTTGCCAGCCGCGCCGCCGAGCAGCAGCATGCGCTCAAATCCTCGCTTGCGGCCGCGCAAGGGCTCCTCGAAAAGAGCCGCGGCTTCATCGAGTTCCATGTCAACCTCCTGAACCAGACCGTCGCGAGCGACACGTACGCGCCGCCGGGCGGCAGCGGGAGCGAATCCGAGCTTCGGCGCGGCCGCCGGATGTTCGATGCCAACATTTGAAATCAAAGAAGATAGGTGATCATATATGCGTTCCACATTTGCCGGACTCAACACGATGGTGCGAGGCATCTTCTCGAACCAGCTCTCGCTCGACACGACCGGCCACAACATCACGAATGCCTCGACGGAAGGCTACTCCCGCCAGAGCGTCAACCTCGCTGCGACGCGCGGCCAGAATGTCGGCTCCATCTACGGCGAAGTCATCGTCGGCACGGGCGTCGATTCGACGTCCATCCTGCGTGCGCGCAACGTCTACGCTGACAAGCAGTACTGGTCAGAGACGTCGCAGCAGAAATATTTCACAACGCAGCAGACGAACTATGACAAGGTCGAAGCCATCTTCGACGATTCGAAGAATACGGGCCTCAAGAACGCCATCACGGAGTTCTACAATGCCTGGAACGACCTCTCGACGAATGCCTCGACATCGAGCAACCGCATCGCCGTCATCGAGAAGGGCAACGTCGTGGCTGACCGCATCAAGACGACGGCGCAGCAGCTCCAGTCGCAGATTACGGCCCAGTATGACGACATGCGCCTGAACGTCAAATCCATCAACGACTACTGCGACCAGCTCACGCAGCTCAATCAGAACATCATGCAGACGGAAGCCTCGGGCGGCACGGCAAACGACCTGCGCGACCAGCGCGACGAGATCGTCGACAAGCTCTCGGAATACATGAACCTCAACATCTACGAAGACGACAAGGGCATGTACTCTGTCGTCTCGAACGGCATCACGCTCGTCAACGGCAACAGCCATCTGACGCTCGAGATGTCCGATCCGTATGCGAACAAGGAGTACGGCATCAGCGACTACTCCGTCAACATCAAGGAGTCGGGCGTCGTCTTCCTGCCGACGAACGGCAGCATGAAGGCGCAGTTCGACACGATTGCCGAGGACAAGGGCTATATCGACAAGCTCGCGAACATCTCGGCGACGTTCCTGACGACGTTCAATACGATGCATCAGCAGGGTGCCGGCGTCGACGGCACGGACAGCTCGTTCGGCAACAACCCGCCAGCGTCCGGCACGTATGCGGGCCCGTCTTATGGCCTGAACTTCTGGGGCGAAGAGGATTCGCTCTACACATGGGATGCGACGAACAACCAGGTCGTCGCATCGCGCATGACGAACATCCAGCGTTCGGTCACGCCCATGGGCAGCACGACGACGCAGAGCCAGCCGAAGGTCACGATCACAGGCACGGCTTCGAGCACGGACAACCTCAAGGGCATCAACATCATCAATGAGCTCGGCATCTGCACGAACCTCAAATCCACGGGCGGCCAGAACCTCATCGCGGCGCGCAAGCTCGTCATCGAGCAGGACGTCAGCAGCACGGGCGCGCTCCAGAACACCTACAGCGTCAAGGTCAATGGCTCGGGTGATGGCACGAATGCGACGAACATTTCGACCATCATCAACATGGACATGACGAATGTCCATTCGACGTCTGACATCGTCTACATGAGCGGCACGACGACATTGATGGATACGAGCAACACGACGAATCCGAACAACATGACGTCGCGTGCCATCAAGGACGATTCCATCAATGCGTATTATTCCGCGGCCGTTGCAAAGCTCGGCAGCGATTCCGAGTCTGTCGATGACAAGTCGGATGCGCAGGACAAGCTCATCACGCAGATCAAGAACTGGCGTTCCTCGACGTCCGGCGTCGACTGGAACGAAGAGCTCTCGAACATGATCATGTTCCAGCAGGGCTACAGCGCCTGCTCGCGCTGCCTGACGACGATGGACGAGATGCTCGACAAGCTCATCAACAGCACCGGCATGGTCGGCCGCTGATGATTCGATGAAATAGGAGGAATTTCCATATGGCAATCCGCGTCAGCAGCAACCAGATGGTTTATAATTACAAGAAGCAGCTCAACGATGCCAACAGCCGCAACGACAAGCTGCTCGAACAGGGCGATGGCAACAAGCTCCACCGCCCGTCCGACGATTCCGTCGCCTATACGAAGTACCTGCGCTACGACACGTCGAGTGCCGAGAACACGCAGTACCAGGAAAACGTCGACACCGGCGTCTCGTGGATGAAGGCTTCGGACTCGGCCCTCGTCTCGATGACGAACATCCAGAAGACGTTCAAAGAGAAGACGGTCTCGGCCGCCAACGGCGACAAGACCGACACGGACATGGCCGCCATCGGCAAGGAAATGATGGCCAAAATCCAGGAACTCGTCTCGCTCGGCAACACGATGCAGGGTGACCGCTACCTCTTCGCGGGGCAGAAGGATACGACGATGCCGTTCTCGCTCTCCGAGACGCAGATCGACCGCGGCCTCGCAAAGACGCTCGATGACAAGGCCAGCGCCTACTTCAGCGGCACGGGGCAGGCGACGAAGTCCGGCACGATCCGCCAGATGCTCACGATGACGGGCAGTGACGGCAACACGTACTACCTCAACACGAAGGATGGCTACATCTACACGCAGGACTTCGTCGAGAAAGGCTACAAGCAGAAAGTGGCGGAAGATGCGAATGCCATTGTCGATCCCTCGGCGGATGCTGTCGGCCAGCTCTCAGGCTGGAGCGGCACGACGCCGACAGAGACTGTCGCAAAGTACTTCAAGAATACGGGCGAGATTATCAGCAAGACGGCATCGCCTGGCAGTATCAGCGTGAACGGCACGAACGTGAGCTTCACATTCCAGACGGTTGCGCAGCAGGTCGCGACATATCAGGGCGATGCGAAGTACATCTCGATGACGAAGAAGAACGGCACGACGGAGCCGACGTCCGATACCGTCAACGTCACGGGCCAGGACATCTGGGGCACGGACATCTTCGACAATGCCGATTCCGGCAATACGGCATCGGGCACGGCCATGCTCAACAGCATGCTGACCGTCCATGCCGAAGTCGTCGGCACGAATTTCAAATGGCTCTCCGATGACGGGCAGACGCTTTCCGATGAGTCGCATGCGACGACGGTCAACACCGAGACGAAGCTCGGCGCCCGCCAGCAGCTCTACACATCCGTCAAGACGATGCTCGGCAACCAGCAGACGCTGATCCAGCAGGACATCACCGACGTCATGTCGGCCGATGTCGCCGAACTCGCGACGAAGCTCATGGAATCGCAGACCGTCTACAACATGAGCCTTGCGCTCGGCGCACGCATCCTGCCGTCGTCGCTCGCAGACTATCTGAGCTGATAATTTCATGAAACTTTGAAAGGCCGGCAGGAATCCGCCAGGGAGAGGGGGAAATAGGAATGTTGTACCTCAATATCCGCTCGACGCAGGCGCAGATTTCCGTGCACACGCAGCTCGGCCAGCTCGAGGCGTACTCGACGCCCGCCCGCCTCTCGACCGAGAACCGGCAGGCGCGGTCGAATCAGGGCTGCACGCAGGCGACCATCGACATCGACTCGTATCCGAGCCGCCACAGCTACGGCTACACGAATCATGACGATTTCGCAAGGGAGCACGGGCAGGAAGGCTTCTCGAGCCTCAAGAAGACGACATCACGTCATACGCAGGACGCATGGCAGATCATCGACAATGCGGCGAAGCCCAATGCGAACGAGCTTCATAAAATCGCTTACAACGAGCAGGTCGGGACGTTCATCAGCAACGGCAAGAACCGCCACATCGTGACGGAGCTCATTCCCGACCCGAAGATCACCGTGCACCAGAGCGAACTCCGCGGCACGCCGGATCCCGGCGATGTCACGGTCCACATCGACACGGACGCCTTTGCGCAGACGCACTTCACGCCGGGGCAGGTACAGACATATGTCAAGCAGAAAGCGGAAGTCAACCAGTGGGTCACGGAAGGCCGCTATGATATCTACGCCTGATGCAGGGAGCAACAGGCGCAGCGAACCTATGGAGGCATTTTTTGATGAAGAAAGTCGACACCGTGAGATTTGGCACCATCGAGATCGATGAGAAGAAAGTCGTGCATTTCGCGCAGGGCATTCCCGCGTTCGAGGACGAACACGAGTTCGTCATCATCCCGTATGACGAAGAGAGTCCCTACGTCTTCCTGCAGAGCCTCGCGACGCCCGACCTCGCGTTCCTCATGACCGTCCCGTATCTCTTCTTCAAGGATTACGAGTTCGAGATTGACGACGCGACGGAGCAGCAGCTCGGGCTCGAAAGCCCCGACGACGTCATCGTCTACACGCTCCTGACCATCCCGCAGGGGCGCATCGATGACATGACGGCCAACCTCATGGCGCCCGTCATCATCAACCAGCGCACGATGGCCGGCAAGCAGCTCGTCCTCGAGAAGGGCGCCTACACGACGAAGCACCGCCTCTTTGCAGAAAAGGATGCTGGAAAGGAGGCGCGCTGATGCTCGTTCTGACACGCAAGCCGCGCCAGCAGATCATGATCGGTGACGACATCGTCATCAACATCGTCGAGGTGCAGGGCGACAACGTCCGCATCGCCATCGACGCGCCGCGCTCCATCAAGATCTATCGCGGCGAGATCTACCGCGCCATCCAGGAAGAAAACAAGCAGGCCGCCCGAGAGGTGCCGAAGGACATCGACCTCAGCGGCGCCCTGCCGAAACCATAAAGCAATACTGTAAAATGGACTGACAGGAAACATATCTACGGAGGGATTATCATGATTGGACAGATTCAGGACATTGTCTCTGCGGCTGTCGTCATTGGTGCGACAGAGGCGTCGAGCAGCACGCCGGGGGCTGCGCAGGCAGCACAGGCGGCTTCGCAGACCGGCAGCCAGCAGCAGGATCAGCAGGACAAGACGAACACGCAGGACACGCCGGCGGCTTCCGTCGACATCTTGCAGCAGGTCAAGAATGCCGCCGACCAGACGGACAAGACAAAGAATCCGCAGGATCAGCAGGACGATGACGACGACAAGAAGCTCGACGAGAAATCCGTCAGCTACATCACGGAAGAGCTCAACAAGCTCATGAGCCGCATCAACTGCAACCTCGAATTCCAATACCACAAGGAAGTCAATACCATGTCAGTCAAGATGCTTGACAAGAAGACGGGCGACGTCCTCAAGGAAGTCCCGCCCGAAGCGCTCATCAAGCACATGATCAAGGCGAAGGACTGGCTCGGCGCCTTCCTCGACAAGACCATCTGACCACACTGACCAAAGGAGGGAATCCCCATGTCTACGACAGGCATCTACGGCCTTTCAGGCTCCGGCATCGACGTTGACTCCATGGTCAAAGTCGGCATGCTGACGAAGCAGAACCAGTATGACAAGATGTACAAGGAAGAGGTCAAGAACGAATGGATGAAAGAAGCCTATTCGGATCTCTACAGCAGCGTCAATGAATTCAACCAGTCGACGCTCTCCACGTACAAGATGAGCTCGACGACGAGCCCGATGACAGCGACGAGCTCGAGCGAGGGTGTCGCGACAGCGACGGCGAACGCCGATGCGGCGAATATGTCGCATACGGTTACGGTCTCGTCAGTCGCGTCGAACGCCTACATGCAGTCGACGAAGGCCATCACGCGCAAAAACTCCTCGGCATCGAGCACGAGCATCTACCTCAAAGACTTGCTGTCGAGTACGGAGCAGGAGCCGTCGAACTACAGCACGATGTCGGATTCGCAGAAGCTCGAGACGGCGCTCTCGTTCACGATCAGCGACGGCGCGTCCGATAATTCGAATGCGACGACGAAGGAAATTTCCTTCACATACAAAGACCTTTTCGAAAGCAACCAGACGCTCAACGACCTTGCGACGAAGATCAAGAATTCCGGCGTCAACATCCAGGCGTCGTATGACAGCGTCAATGACAGTTTCTCGCTTTACCAGAAAACGGGCGGCAAGACAAACCAGATCAACATCACGGTCGGCAGCGGTTCGACGGATTCGGAAAAGCGCGCACGCACGCTGCTCTCGAGCCTGAACCTCGGCATCGTCACGACGGCAGATGATGGCACGCAGACGCTCGGGTCGGCTATCAATTATGAGACGACGACATCGTCCTCGGCGGAGGGCAAGGATGGCAAGGCCACGATTGATGGCAAGACGTATACGACGACGGGCTCGAAAATCACGGTCGCGAACGTCGCGTACACGCTGGCCGGCAAGGGCACGACGACGGTTTCCGTCGCGCAGGACACCGACAAGGTCGTCGAGAACGTCAAACAGTTCGTCACGGACTACAACAAAATGATCGATGCGCTCAACACGAAGTACTACGAACAGCAGTACAGCGACTATGGCGTGCTGACGAAGTCGCAGGAAAGCTCGATGACGCAGGATCAGATCACGAAGTGGAACGAGAAGGCGAAATCGGGCCTGCTGTACCACGACTCGCAGCTCGGCAAGATCATCAGCTCCATGCGCGAGGCGCTCTACACACCGGTCGAGGGCACGGACAGCGACTACAACACGATGATGTCGCTCGGCATCACGTCCTCGACGGATCAGGGCCACATCAAGCTCGACGAGACGAAGCTCAAGAAAGCCCTCGCAGCGGATCCGAACTGCGTCCGCAGCGTCTTCTCCGCAAGCGGCGACGTCACGACGACGAATGCCGACGGCACGACGACGACTACGACGGACTACGATCAGGAAGGCGTCATGAACCGCATCAGCGATGCGCTCTACAAGAACCTCAAGACGCTGAAGTCGTATGCGGGCGACTCGACCGAGACGTCCGATGGCAGTACGCTCGGCACGCTCATCGAGAACCTCAAGACGAAGATGAGCGACTTCAAGACGCAGATGGATGCATTCCAGAGCGCGCTCTACGACAAGTACGATGCGATGGAGTCCGCCATCCAGCGGCTCTCCGTCCAGCTCGGCTACATCACGGGCGGCAACTGAGCCGCCGGATGATGGGGGACGGGGGAACAGAATAGGAGGAACCTGAATGGTAAACAACGCGGCAGAGGCCTACAAGCGCCAGCAGATCATGACGGCGACGCCCGAGGCGCTCACGCTCATGCTCTACAACGGCTGTCTCAAGTTCATCGACGAAGGCATCCAGAGCGTCAAGGACAAGAAATGGGAAGATGCCAATACGTCGCTGCAGAAAGCGCAGAACATCATCTCCGAGTTCCGCATCACGCTCGACATGGACTACGACATCTCCAAGCAGCTCATGCCGCTCTACAACTACACGTACGACCGCCTCGTCGAGGGCAATATGAAGAGCGATGCCGCGATGCTCGAAGAAGCGCGCGGCATCATCAAGGAGCTCCGCGACGCTTGGGCGCAGGCCATGAAGAAGGCGCGGCAGGAGAAGGGCACGCAGGGCGTGCAGGGAGGCAGCTATGTCGGCTGAAGCAGGTGGAAAGAAACAGGAGGGCGTCGATGCGGCGAAGCGAGACTTCACGCTCTACCTCACGCTCTCGAAGGAACTCCTGAAGTTCATCGGGCAGGAGGACATCGACGAATTCCTCTCGCTCGCCGAGCAGCGCGGCCGCCTCGTCGACCGCATGAAGGCGAACCCGGCGACGGAAACGTACCGCAAGACGCCCGAGTGCGCCGCGCTGATCGACGAGATCCATCCGCTCGACATGCAGCTCATCTACAAGGCGAAGGCCTGGCTCAACAAGAGCCGCCGCCGCACGGCTGCCGTCCACGCCTACGACCTCGAGCCGCTGAATCCTGTCGGCAACATCTTCAACAAGAAGTATTAAAGCACCTGTGTCCAGCCCCCCTCTAGAGGGGGGACGGGCCCGAAGGGCGGGGGGAGTCCCCTGCATGGCAAAACGTTTCGCAGGAAGTATCTTCCGCGGGTGCGAAAAAAATTTCCAAAAAAATTTTCCAAAACCACTTAAGTTTTTCGAAAAACATTCGATATATAGAGTGGAAAGAGCAAGAGAGCTCATCCAGATCCCCAATCGATAATATGCAGGCAGCAGCTCTGGTCAGCTAGCAACCCCAGCGGCACCTGCCTATTATATAAATGGCGATAGCGGTCACGGATGGCCGTTAGAAAAACATTCCACAATATCAGGGAGGAATTTATCATGTCAATGGTAGTCAAAAACAACATGTCGGCAGTCTCCACGCTGAACACGCTGAACAAGAACTCTTCGGCACTCTCTTCGAGCCTCAAGAAAGTCTCTTCGGGCATGAAGATCAACTCGG
>JALEZZ010000071.1 GCA_022773585.1 Selenomonas sp.
CGCCGTAACTTTTTCTCCAGCCGCCGGACGGCGGCTGTTTTGTTGATGTTCTTGAATTTCGTGCCGTCCGCATTCGTGATGGCTTTCTTTCGTGCTTTTGAGCCGCATCTGTTGATCCATGCGAGTTCTTCTGTGTTTTTCAGATGATGGTTCACGAATTTGTCGAAGTCCATCGCCGTAAGGAAATGCTTCTGCTTCTCGTCCAAGCATCCACGCTGGTACAAATGATACAGGCGCTTGTTCCGCGCAAGGTACTCGTTGTAAAGCCAGCGGCAGATGCCAATGGAGTGGCGGATTTTATCGCGTTGCTCATGCGTCGGAAGAACCTCCGTCTTGTAGCTCTTTAACATTCGGGTATTCCTCCTTGATTTCTTTCTTGTATTTGCGCAATCCATAGAGACGGCAGCTGAACACATGGAGGATGGACATGATGTCTTGCACGAGTTCTTCGTGCGGCGAGAGCGTTTCATTCTTGACGATGAGGATCTGCGTGCCGTATTTCAGACAGAAGCGTTCGAACCAGTCAAAGCCGAAGCGGATGAAACGGTCTTTGTGCGTTACGATGATGGTTTTGACTTTCTGTTTCATCACGTCTTCCAGAAGGCAGTTCCATTTCTTTCGTTTGTAGTTCAGCCCACTCCCGAAGTCTTCGATGCATTCGTCAACGATGACGCCCTTGGCGTTGCAGTAATCCAGCAGGAACTTCACCTGGCTTTCCAGATCGTCTTTCTGGTTTCGCGTGGAGACGCGGGCATAGATGACGGTTTTTCTCCCATCCTCGACGGCTCCGCTTTTGAATTGCACATATTGGTCGTATGTGTAATACCTTCGGTTCGTCGGCGAACGATAGGCTTTCAGGATGTCTTCCCTGTCCCAGCGTTGCAACGTCTTGACGCTGACTCCGAGAAGCTCTGCAAAGTCTTTGGGCTTGTAGTTTTTGACATTCGATGTGTTCATGATTGTATATCCTCCATGAACACATTATAGTATATTTTTCATCTATTGTCTATAATTTTAGTTTCTTAACATTTCCTCCCCGGCCGCTCACTGCTCCTTCTTGATGACGTAGTTGATCTTGCCCTCGGCGATTTCCTCGAGCGCATTCGTCACGTTCTTCGTCGACTGCAGCTCGTCGAGCGGCTCTGCGCCGTCGAGCAGCTGGCGGGCGCGCTTCGCCCCGCAGACCACGAGGGCGTAGCGGCTGTCGACCTTCGTCATCAGCGTGTCCGTCGACGGATTGACCATGCTCATAACCTGATTCTGCTTCTTCATTCTTTCTCTAACTCCTCAAAAAGATGTTCGTTGCCCTCGACGCGGCAGTGTTCCGCTGCGAGGATGGACTTGATGTCGCGCACGGCGTTTTCCACCGTATCATTGACGACGACATATTTGTATTTGCGGCCGATGCCGATTTCCTTCTTTGCGTTGCCCATGCGGCGCGCGAGGCTTTCTTCCGTCTCCGAACCGCGGCCGCGCAAGCGGCGCTCCAGTTCCTCGATGGATGGCGGCAGCAAAAAGATGAACAGCCCGTCCGGGCATTTCTTCATGACGTTCAAAGCGCCCTGGATGTCAATCTCGAGCAGGATGTCCTGCCCGGCCGCGCGGCGCTCTTCGATTTTCCCGAGCGGCGTGCCATAGTAGTTGCCGTAGACATTTGCGTATTCGAGGAATCCGCCTTCAGAAATGAGCTGCTCGAACCGTTCCTTTGACAGGAAATAGTAGTTCACGCCATCCTGTTCGCCTTCGCGCGGCGCGCGCGTCGTTGCCGAGATGGAATAGGCGAGCTCCGGCGTCTTCTCGAGCAGTTCATGGCAGACCGTGCCCTTGCCCGTCCCCGAAGGGCCGGAAACGACGATCAGCAGACCTTTCTTCATGCCTCTTCCTCCTTCTCCGCATCCTGCGGCAGTTCCTGCGCCTCTTTGGCCTCCCCGTCATCGCTGCCGATCATGCGGTGCGCGACGGTTTCCGGCTGCACGGCAGACAAAATGACATGGTCGCTGTCCGTGATGACGACGGCGCGCGTGCGGCGGCCATACGTCGCATCGATGAGGCGCTGCGCGTCGCGCGCTTCCTGGATGATGCGCTTGATGGGCGCGGACTCCGGGCTCACGATGGCGATGATGCGGCTCGCCGACACGATGTTGCCGAAGCCGATGTTGATGAGTTTGATATCCATAATTCACCTCGCGACGTTCATTCGATGTTCTGTACCTGCTCGCGCAGCTTCTCGATCTCGCTCTTCATATCGACGACCGTCTGCGCGGCTTCGGCGCTCTGGCATTTCGAGCCGATCGTGTTCGCCTCGCGATTCATCTCCTGGATCAGGAAATCGAGCTTGCGGCCGACAGGAGCCTCCGCTCCTGCGATGATGGCACGGAACTGCGCGAAGTGGCTTTCGAGGCGCACGACCTCTTCCGTGAAATTCACTTTGTCCGCATAGAGCGCCGTTTCCTCGATGATGCGCTTCTCGTCGATTTCCTCGGCAGAGAGCAGTTCCTCCATCGTTGCCTGCAGGCGTTCGCGATAATGCGCAACGATGTCCGGCGCAAGCGCCCGGAGCTTCTCGACAAAAGTCGAAAGCGTCTCGATGCGGTGCAGGAAATCCTTCTCGAGGTTGCCGCCCTCCGTCTGGCGCATCGTGTCGAGCGCCGTGAGCGCCTGCGTCAGCGCCTGCACGAGCACGGGTTCGCCGCCCTCGAACGAGGCCGTCTCCTCGACCGTCAGCACGTCGGGATACGAGGCAATCACAGCGACATCGTCGGGACGTGCCACGCGCAACAGGTCGCTCATCTCATTGAGCGCCTGATGGTATGCCATCGCGAGCTTGTGATCGACGCGGATGGTCGCACGTCCCTCGCGCAGGTCTTCGACCGTCACGAAAAGGTCGAGTTTGCCGCGTGCGACATGCTTCTTGATAACGTCGCGCATCACCGTTTCTTCGGCATTCAGGAGGCGCGGCGTATGGAACGCGATGTCGAGGAAGCGCTGGTTGACCGTCTTGACCTCGACGCGAATCTTCCAATCCGCACTCTCCGCCGCGCCCTCGCCATAGCCTGTCATGCTCTTGAGCATTCTGCGACCTCCTCAGGCTTCGACTTCGCCCGCGAAGACCTGCACGGCCGGGCCCGTCATATAGATGTGGTTGTCCTTCTCGCTCCATTCGATGTTGAGCTTGCCGCCATCGAGCGTGATTTCCGCACGGCGATCCGTCTTGCCATTCAGCACGGCTGCCGTCAGCGTCGCGCAAGCGCCCGTGCCGCAGGCGAGCGTGATAGCCGCGCCGCGTTCCCAGACGCGCATGCGCATGTGCTGTCGGTCGAGCACCTGCACGAATTCCGTATTCGTCTTTTTCGGATAGCGCTCCTGCACCTCGAAAACCGGGCCGACTTCCTCGATGGGGGTCTTTTTGATGTCATCGACAAAGACGACGCAGTGCGGATTGCCCATCGAGACGCCCGTGATGTTCCACTTGCGGCCAGCGACCTCGACCGGCTCATTCACGACGCGCTGACTGCCATAGCCTGCCATCGGAATCTTGTCCGCTTCGAGCACCGGTTCGCCCATATCGACGCACACGCCCGTCACGACGCCGTCTTTTTCGACGATTTCCGGCACGAGGATGCCAGCCCCCGTCTCGACCGTGAACTTTTTCTTGTCCGCGATATGGTTGTCGTAGAGATAGCGCGCAAAGCAGCGGATGCCGTTGCCGCACATCTCTGCCTCGCTGCCGTCCGTATTGAAAATGCGCATGCGGAAATCTGCCTTGTCCGAATTCAGAACGACGAGCACGCCATCACCGCCGACGCCGAAGTGACGGTCGCAAGACTTCTTCGCGAATGCGCCGTAATCCGCGAGCTCCTTCTCCCGGCAGTCGATCAGCAGGAAGTCATTGCCGCACCCCTGCCATTTCGTGAATTTCATATTGATATGCCTCCCCTGAGGAAATTGCAAAATCTCAATCTATCACTTCATTTTACTTGTTTTCGCCGCCGCTTGCAAGTGTTCGCGCCTTGATGGTATACTTTTCTTTATGAACATGTTTCTATCGCACCCACGGAAGAAACAATGTACGAATCCACATGTCCTGCAAGGGACTCCCCCTGCCGCTCTGCGGCCCTCCCCCCTCAAAGAGGGGGGGCTGAGGGGGCGTAGAAACGAGGTACCATCATGAGCAGTTTCGACGGCTTTTCCATGCATGCGCTGACGCGCGAACTCGACCGCGCGCTCTCCGGCGGACGCATCGACAAAATCACGCAGCCGAACAAGCAGACCATCATCCTTTCCGTCCGCCAGCCTGGACGGAACTTTCTCCTCCACATCACGACGAATCCGGCGAATCCGGCCGCGCACCTGCTCGCAAAGCCGCTCGAGAACCCGCCAGAGCCTCCCGTCTTCTGCATGGTGCTCCGCAAACAGATCGAGACGGGCCGCATCGCCTCCATCCGCCAGCACGGCCTCGACCGCCTGCTGCTCATGGACATCGACACCATCGGTGCCGGCGGCGTCATCACGACAAAGACGCTCGTGCTCGAACTCATGGGCAAATACAGCAACATCATCCTCGTCGAAAACGGCACAATCATCGACGCCATCCGAAAAATCGGCGCAAACAACAGCCGCGTGCGCACGGTCCTGCCCGGCGATGCTTACGAACTGCCGCCCACGCAGGACAAGCTCGACCTCTTCACCGCGCCGATGGCAGACATCCTCGCGCGCATCCAGTCGTTCCACGAGATGAAGCTCCAGAAAGCCATTCTCGCGACCTGCCTCGGCTTCGGCCCCGTCTCAGCAAAAGAGGCCTGTGCGCGCGCCCATCTCCCGATGAACATGTTCACCGTCGATCTCACGAAGGATGACCTCGACGCCCTCGCCCATGCCCTCATCGAACTGCGCGATGCCGTCGATGCCGAGGCCCCGACCCCCGTCATCGTCACAGACGAGCACAAGAAGCTCCTCGCACTCGCCGCCTTTCCGCTTCATTATCTCAAAGAGGGAACGTCGACCACCTACGACAGCATCTCCTCCATGCTCGACGCTGCCGACAAGCTTGCAGGCAGCTACGTGCTGCCGGACAAAGACCGCTTCCGCAAGCTCGTCAAGAATGAAAAGAACCGTGCCACCTCCAAGCTCCAAAAGCTTGACGACGAAATCGCAGCCGCCGAGAATGCTGACGAATGGAAGCGCTACGGCGACAACCTCATGACGTACCAGTACGAATACCGCGATCACGTCGACAAAGAAATCATCGTGCCCGACATCTACAGCGAGACAGGCGAAACCATCACGATCCCGCTCGATCAGCGCGAGACCATCGTCGGCAACATGCAGCTCTGCTACAAGAAATACGACAAGCTCAAGCGCGCGCAGTCGCTTCTCGTCGAGCAGCGGAAGGAATGCGAAGACAACATCGCTTACCTCGAAACCATCGAAGCCGGCCTCTTCGCCTCAAAGAGCCTCGCGGAAATCAACGAAATCCACAACGAACTCATCGCCGGCGGCTACCTGCGCGAAAAGCCGAAAAAAAAGAACAACGACAAGCCCGCGAAGCCGTTCCATTTCACGGCGCCCGACGGCACGTCCATCCTCGTCGGAAAGAACAACTACCAGAACGACAAGCTCACAACAAAGGTCGCTGGCCGCATGGATACGTGGTTCCACACGAAGAACATCCCAGGTTCCCACGTCATCGTGCGCAACGACGGCAACGAACTCTCAAAAGAAACCATGGAGCTCGCCGCCATGCTCGCCGCCCACTTCTCGAAAGCACAGGAAGGTTCGAACACCCCTGTCGACTACACGCAGATCCGCTACGTCAAAAAACCATCCGGCTCGAAGCCCGGCTTCGTCATCTTCACGAACCAGACCACCGTCTACGTCACGCCCGACGAGGAAAAGCTCGCGCCCGTACTCGCAGCTGACAAGAATGCATGAAAAAAGAGAGACATGACAGAAATAGCTCTGCCGTGTCTCTCTTTCTTTCTGCCTGAAACTGTCTGGTATCACGAACGGTTGCGCCGCGCGAGAATGCGGATGACCTTCGCACCCGTGTTATGAATCTTGCGGAGCGGTGCGACGCGCGTCTTGACCTTCGGACGGATGTCCGATGACGCTGCGATCTCGCCGCGCTTGAGGAATGTTGTCTTCGTCTTGTCCGGCTGGAAGAACTTGCGGATGCCCTTGAAGAAATCCTCTGGCTGCGCATTCTCCGCAAACAGGAATACATCACCTGCCACATAGCGGAGATCCGTATAGACATGCAGCATGATATGTCCTTCGCCGAACAGCGCCGCAATCGCATAATGCTGCTTCTCAATCTCATGGCCCTGCACATCGATGATCCTGCATCCGAAACCGCCGAGCAGGTCGCGGAGCATCGACTTGATGGCCTCCATCTCCTGCAGCTTGCTGTTCTTGCAATGATAAAAATCCATCGTCAATTGACGAGCTAAAATCTTCAAACCATCGGCCCCTTTGCCTACGTACTTTATTCTCTATTATAGAGGACATCGTAGACGACGTCAACGAAAAAAGGCCGCCATCACTGGCGACCTTGCGGTGTTCTCTCAAAACTATACAGAAGAACGAAACAATCGAACATCCTAGGTTCGTCTACTGAAGGATGTTAAAAATCCTTCGGATTTTTAACTAACTGATTCGCACAATTTTGCGCGTCATTTCATTCCTTCAAAATTGGCTCTCTAGTTAAAGCCCTCGACTTATTAGTAAAGATCAGCTTCAAGCCTTACGGCTCTTCCACACTCTTCCTATCAACCTTGTCTTCTTCAAGGAGTCTTACTAGATTACTCTATGAGATACTTCATCTCGGGACGGGCTTCACGCTTAGATGCTTTCAGCGTTTATCCCTTCCGGACGCAGCTACCCGGCTGTGCCGCTGGCGCGACAA
>JALEZZ010000076.1 GCA_022773585.1 Selenomonas sp.
TAGAGTAGAAGCAGAAATCACTTGCACGGACTCCTTTGCGAAGGCAGTTTGTTTAGCAGCTTCTACTATAGCAGAGCGTGCAAGTGATTTCTTTTTTTCATGCTGGCTTACCCACAGTTATGGGAGAAGCCTCCAAAAATATCAGGATTTATGCTATAATAAATGGTAATCAAGCGTTATCCTGCAACAACTGGGACGAAAGGGGATTTCTCATCCATGGAAACGAAATATGAAGTCACGATCACGGCAATCGGCAACCTCGCGCGCACCTTCCTCATGAACAACCAGAGCGTCATCCTGCTCGACGAAGGCATCCGCCCGAACCTCTCCGAGATGGTCGTCGAGCACACGGGCAGCGAGCTCAAGGGCGAAATCAAGAAGGGCGACAAGCTCTCCATCGGCAGCTCCGAGTACACCGTCGTCTCCGTCGGCGAAGACGTCAACCAGAACCTCAAGGAAGAGGGCCATTGCACGCTTGTCTTCAACGCTGAAGGCTCCATGCCCGGCCAGGTCATCCTCAAAGGCAAGGGCCAGCCGGTTCTTTCGAACGGCCTGAAGATCACGTTCTTCAAGAAATAACCAACGCATCGTTTCATTCCTTCGCATGACAAAATCGCCGTTGAAGAAGTGCCACGCATTTCTTCAACGGCGATTTCTTTATTGCCCGAACGTCACGCTGACGCTCGTGCCCTGTTCGACAAGGGTGTTGGCAGGGATGGTCTGGGAGACGGCCGTGCCGCTGCCTTCGCTTTCGAACTGAAGGCCGGCGGCGGCCGCTTTCTGCGCGGCGACGCGGATGGAGAGGCCGCTGAAATCCGGCACGACGATCATGCCCTTCGGGATTTCGCCTTCGAACTTCTTCGGCTCGGGACGCGGCTTTTCGCGCTGCGTCTTTTCCATGTCGGCAAACGGATCGGTCGACGGCTCGACACGCAAGTAACGCAGGAGCTGGGCGAAAATGCGCTGGGCGACAGGCGCGGCGATCTGGCCGCCGTAGAAGTTGCCCGTGCCCGGGTCGTCAATCATGACGAGCACGACGATCTGCGGGTCTTCGACAGGTGCGAAGCCGCAGAACGAGGCGATGTAGCGCCCTTCCATATAGCCCGTGCCGTCCGGACGGATTTTCTGCGCCGTACCGGTCTTGCCCGCGATACGGTAACCCTTGACAGCCGCCTTCTTGCCGCCACCCGAGGCGACGACCTGTTCCAGGAGGCCGACGAGCGTCTTGTCTGTCGCGGATTCGAGCGCGCGGCCGACTTCCTCGCGCTGTGATTCCATGTAGGTCGAGCCGTCGGCGTTCTGGATGGACTTGACGATGTGCGGTTTCAGCACGACGCCGTCATTCGCGATGGCCGCCATGGCGCGCACGAGCTGAATCGGCGTGACAGCGATGGACTGTCCGATGGCCGTCGTCGCGATGTCGGACGCGCGCATGTCGTCGGGGTTGAAGAGGATGCCTGCTTCTTCGCCCGGCAGGCCGATGCCCGTCGGCTCGCCAAAGCCGAATTCCTTCGCGTACTTCATGAGATTTTCCGCGCCGAGGCGCAAGCCGACCTGCGCGAAGCCCGTGTTGAGCGACTGCTTCACGACGTCCGTGAACGTGACGGTGCCGAAACTCGCACCATTCCAGTTCTGGATGCGGCGCCCAGAGACCATGACATAGCCCGGATCGACGAAGACCTGGTTCGGCGTGACGACTTTTTCCTGCAGCGCCGCGCCTGCGACAACGGACTTGAACGTCGAGCCCGGTTCATAGATGAAGGAAACGGCACGGTTCTTCCACGCCTCAGGCGAGTAATCGTAATACTTGTTCGGGTTGTACGTCGGACGCGAAGCCATCGCGAGCACGTCGCCCGTCTTCGGATCCATGACGACGCAGGTCACGGCCGTTGGATTATTTTCCGCCATGGCGCGGTCGAGCTCCTGTTCGACGGTGAACTGCATCGAGCTGTCAATCGTAAGCTGGATGGTCTTGCAGCGGTTGCCGCGATACGGCTGCTTCTGAAAAATCGAATCGAGAATCGGCTTCGAGCGCGAATCGGTATAGAGGAAGCTCTCCGTGACCTCGCCCTTGATGAGGCTGTCATACTGCTGCTCGACACCGTCAAGTCCCTTGTCCTCCGTACCGACAAAGCCGAGCACGTTCGCCGCCAGCACGTCGTTCGGATAGTAGCGTTTCGGCTCGTCGACAAAGCCGAGGCAGTCCGTGAGCTCTTTCTCGCGGATGTAGGCCTTGACCGCGTCGTACTCGTCCTGCGAGAGGAACCGCTTGAGCCAGACGAAGCCGCCGCCCTTGGCGATGGCGTTCTGGACATCCTCGGGCGACTGGCCGATGAGCGGCGCGAGATCCGCTGCGATGGCGTCCGGCTCCTTTTTCGACGCCTGGCTCGGATCGATGAAGAGCGATTTCGTCATGGAGCTCACGGCGAGCTCGCGGCCGTTGCGGTCGAGGATGGCGCCGCGCGGCGACTGGCGCTCGTATTCCTGTCCGACGAGCGACTTCATGCGCGCCGCGAGCTTGTCGCCCTGCACGAGCTGCACATAGCCATAGCGCACGACGATGATGCCGATGAGCACGAGCATTCCCGCGAGTACGCGCATGATGCGCCGCTGGATCTCGTTCTTTCCCTGCCGTTCTTTCTCCAAAATGGAACTCCCTCTCTATCTCTCACGCAGACACAAAAAAGCCTGCGGCTCAAAGTCCACAGGCTCATTATAGCATAAAGGAAGCAGTGATAGAATCACGATTTCCGCAGAGCTGCAGAAATCAGCCCTCTTCGCGGAAACGATCGACAATCGTCGCGCAAGCCGCGTCGCCGGTGATGTTGACCGCCGTGCGCAGCATGTCGAAGATACGGTCAACGCCGAAGAGAATCGGCAGAGCGTCAATCGGGATGCCTGCCGAAACGAGAACGGCGACGACGAGCAGCGTCGGCCCCGGCACGCCGGCCTGGCCGACAGCGCCGAGCGTACTCGTGATGATGATGGCGATGTACTGCGGCATCGAGAGATCCATGCCGTACATCTGCGCGATGAACGTCGCGGCCATCGCGTAGTAGGCCGCGTTGCCGTTCATGTTGATCGTCGCGCCGAGCGGCAGCGCGAACGATGTCGTCTCGGCCGAGACGCCGAGCTCTTCGCGCGCCGTCTGCATATTGAGCGGCAGCGTCGCCATCGAGGACGCTGTCGAGAATGCGAAGACCTGCACTTTCCACATCGCCTTGAAGAATTTCGTGTATGTCGTGCACTTCGAGAACATCGCAACCGTGCCGCCAATCATGCCGTACGTGACAACCGCAAGGACGATGACGTAGAGCACGATGAGGTAGCCGATTTTTGCAAGCACCGTGTAGCCGAACGTGCCCGTCGCATCCGCCATGAGGCAGAAGACGCCGATCGGCGCGACATACATGATGGCCGTCATGACCTTGATGAAGAGTTCCGTGAGGTAGTTGAAGAAGTTCAGCACGAACTGCTTCTTTTCATCATCGAGGAACGTCGCCGCAAAGCCCATGAACATCGCGAAGACGATGATCTGCAGAATGTTGCCATCGACGAGCGCCTTGAACGGGTTTGCCGGCACAAACCCTGTGACCGTATCCCAGAAGCCCGGGATCTGCGTGCTCTCCTCCATGTGATCGACATGAATGGCCGCACTCTCGAGCGTCGCCATGTCGATGCCCGCGCCTGGCGTGAAAATCGTGCTCATCGCAAGGCCGAGCGCGACGGCGACGGCCGTCGTGATGCCATAGTAGACGAATGTCAGAAGGCCGATCTTGCCCGCGCTCTTCGACTTGCCGAGTGCAGCCGCGCCGCCGATCAACGAGAACAGGACGAGCGGCACGACGACCATCTTGATGAGCTGCATGAAGAGGTTGCCGAGCGGCGCGAACATGTGCGCCGGCTTGCCCATGACGAGGCCGACGACAGCGCCGAGCACCGTCGCAACGATGATCCAGAGGCCGAGCTTGTCAAGGCTCATGCCGTGAGACTTTGTCTCTCCCATAAAAATTCTTTCCCCTTTCCTATGCCGCCGTTGCGGCAAGACAAACCAAAAGCCGCGCATCACAAGACACGATTCCTGTGATGCGCGGCTCCATTGCCTGAATGCTTTTCTGTTTGTTAGTTTAGCACAAAGTGGACGATTTGTCCATTATAAAAAGACAGTTTTCATCTTTTGATACCATCGCTGCATCAACACATCATATCTCCTGATTCTCTCCACGAGTTTCACCGCCATCTGCTCGTCGTACATGTGCGATATCTGGTTGCGATCATTCGCCATCTCGAGCGCGTGTTCCGTCTCTTCATCCGTCAGCAGTCCGACCTCGCGCGACATGCGGATGACTTTCTTCGGTGACGCGTCAGGCTTTCCATACGATGCCGTCCTTTCGGATTTCTTTCACCAGCGCCGTCGATGCATTCTGCATATCGACAATATCGACGCGATACGGTATCGTCGACTCCTCAAGCGCTTCACACAGGCCAGCAATCTTCCGTCGGTTCGACGGCCCATGATATTCGATGGCAACATCGACATCCGAACTGCGTTTTTGCTCGCCGCGCGCCCATGAACCGAAAAGAAACACACTGGCATCTTCGCCCTGCAGTTCCTGCAAGACAAGTGCCTTGATGCAGTCGAGGTATTTCATAACGATTCCTCCATTTTCTTTCAGTATAACATATCGGTGCACGGCATGAAAGAAAAACCGCCTGCCGAGAGCGATGCATTTGATCACTCCGGCAGGCGGCCGCCTTGTTGCTACGTGTTTATTTCTTTTCCTTCAGCGCGTCATCGAGCGTATGCCATGCCAGCACGGCGCATTTGACGCGGGCCGGCATATTGCTGACGTTTTTGAGGGAAAGGGCTTCGTCGAGCTCTTCGAGCTCGTCATCATCCGTGATTTCGCGCTTGATCATGGCGATGAATTTTTCGGCGAGCTCCTTGGCTTTTTCGACGCTCTTGCCGCGGATCAGGTCGATCATCATGTCCGTCGAGGCCTGGCTGATGGCGCAGCCGACGCCGGTGAACGCGGCGTCTTTGACGATGCCGTCTTCAATCTTGAGCTGCAGCGTGATCTCGTCGCCGCAGCTCGGGTTGTGTCCTTTCAGCGAACAGTTTGCGCCCGGGAGCGCGTGACGGTTCTCGGGATTGCGGCTGTGCTCGCTGACGAGTTCCGTGTAGACGTCTTCTAAGCCCATATTTTCACCTTCTTAGTCTTTATATCCGAGCGTGGGGCGGACGGTTTTCAGCGCTGCAATCCAGCGGTCGACGTCTTCTTTCGTGTTGTAGAGATAGAAGCTCGCGCGGCAGCTGGCGTTGAGGCCGAGATAGCGGTGCAAGGGCTGTGCGCAGTGGTGGCCGGCGCGGACAGCGACGCCCGTGCTGTCGAGGATCGTCGCGACGTCGTGCGGATGCACGTCCTGGACATTGAACGCGATGATGCCTGTCTTGTTGTCGCGCGTTGTGTCGCAACCGTACGTCTCGATGTACGGAAGCTCCCTGAGCTGCGGCAGCGCGTAGTCGACGAGTTCCTTCTCGATGGCCTCGATGCGGTCGAAGCCGATGTGCTGGAGGTACTGGATGGCCGCCGAGAGGCCGGCCGCGCCGCCGACGTTCTGCGTGCCGGCTTCGAATTTCGCGGGGAGCTCGGCGTACGTCGTCTCCTGTTCCTGCACGTACTCGATCATGTCGCCGCCCATGAGGAACGGCGGCATCGCGTCGAGGAGTTCGTACTTGCCATACAGCACGCCGATGCCCATCGGCGAGAGCATCTTGTGGCCGGAGAAGGCAAAGAAATCGGCGTCGATGTCCCGCACGTCGACGGCCTGGTGCGCGACGCTCTGCGAGCCGTCGACGACGACGACGGCGCCGACACTATGCGCTTTTTCCGCGACCTTCTTCACGTCGTTCTTGAGGCCGAGCACGTTCGAGACCTGCGTGACGGCGACGAGCTTCGTCTTTTCCGTGATCTTCGTTTCGATATCCTCGTCCGAGAGATTCCCGTCTTTTTCAAGATAAATGTACTTCAGCGTCGCGCCTTTTGTCTTTGCGACGTACTGCCACGGCACGAGATCGCTGTGATGCTCGGCGATCGTGAGCACGATCTCGTCGCCCGCGCCGATGTTCGTGAGGCCGTAGCTGTACGCGACGAGGTTCAGCGCCTCCGTCGCGTTCTTCGTGAAGATGATTTCCTCGGGGCGCGCGGCGTTGATGAAGCTCGCCGTGAGTTTGCGCGTGTTTTCGTAGATTTCCGTCGCCTCGACGGACAGCGCGTACGCGCCGCGATGCGGGTTCGCGTTGCAGCCGCCATAGTAGCCGCAGAGTGCGCGGATGACCTGTTCCGGTTTCTGCGTCGTCGCGCCATTGTCGAGGTAAGCGATGGGCTTGCCGTTCATTTCCGTGCGAAGGAGCGGGAAGTCCTTCAAAAATTCCTGTGCGTCAGCCATTTGCAAGCCTCCCTTTGAGATAGCTGTCGATTTCTTCACGGAGCTTCGCGTCCGGGATGCGATCGATGACGGGGCGCAGCGACGCCTCGACGACGAGGCTCTTCGCCTCTTCCAGGTCGAGGCCGCGGCTCATGAGGTAAAAGAGCTTCGCCTCGTCCATGCGGCCGACGGCGACGGCATGATGGCCGTCGACATCGTCTTCATGCGACAGCATGATCGGCACGCTGCGGTTGCGCACGCCTTCATCGAGCAGCATGACTTCTTCGTTCTCGCGGCCGACCGAGCCTTTCGCGCCCTCGAGGAAATCGAGTGTGCCACGGAAGTTCTTCGTGGACGTGCCCATGAGCGTACCGCGCACCTGCATATTCGCGTCCGTCTTCTTGCCCGCTTGGCGGATGATGTAGTTGAGGTCGAGCAGGCGCGCGCCGTCGCCGAAATAGAGCGACCAGACGTCGGCCGTCGACTCCTTGCCCGTGAGGTTCACGGTGAGCTCGCTCGCGATCGTGCTGCCGCCGAGCTCCGCGCCCGTGTACGAGAACGCGCCGCCGTCCGCGACGTCGACCGTCACGCGGCTCGTGTATGAACTATTTGGGGCGTCCGTCGGCACGAGCTGCGCGAGCACGAGGTGGAGCTTCGCGCCCGCGCCGACGTGCACGACCGTCTCGTGCTGGCCGCCATTCCGATGCTCGAGCACGAGCTCGTCGGACTGGCCGGCCTCGACCGTGATTTCCTGTTTCTTGATGTCATCGCCGATGTTCGCCGGCGTTTTGATTTCATTGACCCCGAGCCACCGCCATGTGCGCATGGGGATTTCGGAGTAGATTTCGTTCGTATCCATGGTATCCCCCCCTCAGCCCATCGTGCCTTCGAGCTCGATGTTGACGAGATTGTTCATCTCGACGGCGTACTCGAGCGGCAGCTCCTTCGCAATCGGCTCGACGAAGCCGCGCACGATCATGGCGCGCGCCTCGTCCTCATCGATGCCGCGGCACGTCAGGTAAAAGACGGCCTCGTCGCTGATGCGGCCGATCTTCGCCTCATGCCCGACGTCCGCGTCCGCGCCCTCGATGTCCATGACGGGGAGCGTGTCGCTGCGCGACTCGTTATCGAGCATCAGCGATTCGCAGTTCACGGAACACTTCGCGCGCCGCGCGTTTTTCGTGACCTTGACGGCGCTGCGGTACGTCGCCTTGCCGCCCGCTTTTGAGATCGTGCGCGTGTTGATGTTCGCCGACGTGTCCGGCGCCGTCAGGATGACGCTCGCGCCCGTGTCGAGGTCCTGCCCTTTCGACGCGAACGTGACGCCCGTGAACTCGCAGCGCGCGCGCTCGCCGTGCAGGATGCTGCACGGGTAGAGGCATGAGACGTGCGAGCCGAACGAGCCCGACACCCACTCGATGATGCCGTCTTTTTCGACGAGGGCGCGTTTCGTGTTGAGGTTCATCATGTTGCGCGACCAGTTTTCAATCGTGGAATAGCGCAGGCGCGCGCCTTCTTTGACGTAGAGCTCGACGCAGCCGGCGTGGAGATTCGTGACGTTGTACTTCGGCGCGGAACAGCCTTCGATGAAATGCAGGCTCGCGCCCGGCTCGACGATGATGAGCGTGTGCTCGAACTGGCCGGCGCCGGCCGCATTGAGGCGGAAATAGCTCTGGAGCGGCATTTTGACCTGCACGCCCGCCGGCACGTAGACGAACGAGCCGCCGGACCAGACCGCGCCGTGGAGCGCTGCGAACTTGTGGTCTTTCGGCGGCACGAGCTTCATGAAGTATTCCTTCACGATGTCCTCGTGCTCGCGGATGGCCGTCTCCATGTCCGTGTAGATGACGCCTTGCTTGACCATGTCTTCCTGGATGGAATGGTAGACGACCTCGGAGTCGTACTGCGCGCCGACGCCGCCGAGCGACGTCTGCTCAGCCTCGGGGATGCCGAGGCGGTCAAACGTGTCCTTGATATCCTCCGGCACGTCCTTCCAGTTGCCCGTCATCTTCGCGTCCGGCTGGACGTACGTGACGATCTTGTCCATGTCGAGGTCCGCGAGGCTCGGCCCCCAGGTCGGCAGGCCGATCTTGTTGTATGTTTCGAGCGACTTCAGGCGGAACTCCAGCATCCACTGTGGGTCGTGCTTGCGCGCCGAGATGTCGCGGATGATGTCTTCCGTCAGGCCGCTTTCCGACTTGTACGCGCTGTTGTCCGCGTCCTTGATGTCGTAGAGCGTGCGCTCGATGTCTTCGACGAAGGTTTTCTTCTTTGCCATAGCGCGCCTCACTTCCCAGCCTGTGCGTCGTCGAGAATGTGCGTGAAGCCCTTTTCATTGATCGTGTCGATGAGCTCCGCGCCGCCTTCTTCGACGATTTCGCCATTCATGAGAACGTGGACTTTGTCAACTTTGAGCTTCTCGAGGATGCGCGTGTTGTGCGTGATGATCAGGCAGCTGTTGTCGTCGTTGTGGAACTTCGCAACGCCTTCCGAGACGATCTGCACGGCATCGACATCGAGGCCGGAGTCCGTCTCATCGAGCAGTGCGAGCTTCGGTTCGAGCATGAGCAGCTGGAGGATTTCGTTGCGCTTCTTCTCGCCACCCGAGAAGCCGACATTCATGTAGCGGTCAGCATACTCCGGCGAAATCTTGAGCTCTTCCATCATCGCGCGGAGTTTCTTGCGGAACGGCAGGATCTTGACGCGCTCGCCCGTGATGGCCTGCTTTGCCGTGCGGATCATGTTCTCGACCGAGATGCCCGGGATTTCCTCCGGCGTCTGGAATGAGAGGAACAATCCCTTGCGTGCGCGCTCGAACGTCTTCATCGCCGTGAGGTCCTCGCCTTCGAACTTCATCGTGCCGCTCGTGACCTGATATTTCGGATGGCCCATGATGACGTTCATCAGCGTCGACTTGCCGGAGCCGTTCGGGCCGAGAATGACATGCACTTCGCCCTTGCCGACCGTGAGGGATAAGCCTTTCAGAATTTCCTTGTCCTCGACACCTGCGTGCAGGTCCTGGATTTCGAGAAGATTTTCTGCCATAGAATCAAACTCTCCTTACTGTATCGCGAGGATTCGCAGGCTTTCGTGCCGCTCATGCGCGAATCCTTATAAAAATGCTCGGGATTAACGATTCCATTGTATGGTTTTTATGGCCGCTTGTCAATAGCAGGGATTTTCAAAGAAAACTCGAATAGAATGAGAAGAAAGATTTTGAATGGAAAGGAGGAACCCCGCATCATGAAACGGCTCTTCCTCGCACTTTTCGTCCTCCTCTGCCTGCTCGCATCTGCGCCGCTGCCACGCGCCGCAGCGGACGAACCGACTGTCCCGACGTACCGCGTCGGCTACATCAGCGTGCCCGGCTTTCTCACGAAGGATGCCGACGGCCATTACCGCGGTTCAGGCTATGAATACCTCGAGCAGCTTGCCGTCTACGCGGGCTGCCGCTTCGAGTACATCGACCTCACGCGCACGAACACATCGCTGAATTTGCTCGCGGGGAACGTCGATCTCCTGATTGGCAGCACGCTCCAGCCTGGTGACCCGCGCTTCCTCTTCAGTGAGCACAGCATCGGCCGCACGCCGCTCCAGCTCTCGCTTGCCAGCGGCGTCGATCCAGAGGCGCCGAGCCCGCTCCGCATCGGCTACATCAAAGATGCCTACGACCGCGACGCGATTGACCACCAGCTCGCGCGCTTCCTCCCACCCGGACACTATGCGCTCCTCCCTTACCCAGACCCTCATGCTCTCGACCAGGCCATCGAGAACGGCGCCCTGCAGGGCGTCGCGAACGACGGCCTGCATCCGCAGCCTGACACGCAGCCATACGGCAACCTGTACCTGTTCTCGCACTATATCCTCTATCGTCCGGGCGAAGATGCGCTCAAAGACCGCCTCGACGACGGCGAGGTCGATGTCATGTGCGATTTCTTCTTTGACTACAACTGGGCGCACGAGCACCGCATGAACATCACAAATCCCTACCTCATCGTGAACTATGTGCTCGTCCACCGCCGCAATGAGAACATCCCTGCCTCCCCCGTCATCGCCGCGCCGCGCAGCCGCAACTTCACGCGCCAATACGTCGAGCGCAATTATCCAGAAAAAGACATCCGCTACTGCGACACCGATGAAGACTGCCTGCGCGCTGTCAATGACGGCCATGCCGACATCGCCGCCGTCAAGAGCATCATCGCACAGGCCCTCATCTACAAGAACGGCCTGTTCCGCCTCGAGGCCGACAGCTCCGTCATCTACACGCAGGGCACGAGCATTGCCGTCAGCGAACGCGTCGATCCCATCTTCGTACGCATCCTCAACAAGGAAATCGCGCACCTCGACCCCTCGGCCATCCAGAGCGACATCAACAGAGAAACACGGGCGACGACGGACCAGACCTCCCTCGTCTCGTTCATCTATCGCCATCCCGTCGAAAGCCTCTGCGTCCTCGTCCTGATCTTCTTCGCGCCGCTCGCCATCACTCTGTTCGTCCTGCGCATCCGCAGACGCCACCTCGCCGAAATCTCCCGCATCGCCTATACCGAACCCGTCACGGGCCTGCACAACGAGCGCTGGCTCGAGCGCCAGCTGCCGGACGCCATCGACCGCGCACAGAGCGCCCGCACAGATGGCCGCCTCTACCTTGTCGCCATCTGCGTGCGGCAGATGGCCTACTACCGCTCGACTTACTCGAGGAGCGTCCTCGCCGAAAGCTTCGTTCACGAGATCCAGCGCGCACAGTCTGCGTTCCCCTGGTTCCAGCTCGCCGCGCTCTCTGGCGACCGCACGCGCCTCTACACGCTCTGGGAGCTCCCCGCCGGCCTTTCGCCGGAAAAAGCCGCCCAGCAGGTCACGGAAGGTGCTTCCGTCATCCCGTTTGGCGACGTCATGACGCGCATCCGCTACCATATCAGCGCCGTGCCCGTCCCGAACGGCCGCCTCGACATCGCGAAGCTCATCAACGACGCCTCGACGACGCTCGACCTCGCGCGCACGGAAAACCAACCGTTCCTGCTCTTCAACCAGCAGATGGAAGAAGAATTTTCCTGGGCGAGCCGCCTCGAAGCCCTCGCGCCCAAAGCGCTTGCACGACAGGAATTTGAAGTCTGGTACCAGCCGAAATACGACCTCGCCACGCATGCCCTCGTCGGCGCGGAGGCCCTCGTCCGCTGGCAGAGCCCCGAGCTCGGCCTGCTGCCGCCCAGCCGCTTCATCGAAGTCTTCGAGCGCAACGGCTTCGCCGTCCGCCTCGACTACTACATGCTCGGCCATGTCGCGCGCTTCCTCGAAGACCGCCTGCGCCACGGCCTCCCCGTCGTCCCCATTTCCGTCAACCAGTCGGCCCTCCACATCGGCGAAGACGGCTACCTGCGCAAGATGAAGGAGACGGCCGAAGCCTACGGCCTCCCCGCCGGCCTCCTCGACCTCGAAGTCACCGAGACGGCCTTCGTCGATTTCAAGACAAAAGAGGCGCGAGAAAGCTCGCGCCACATCATCGACAGCCTCAAAAGCTACGGCTACACTACGTCCATGGACGACTTCTGCACTGGCTACAGCTCCATCGCCATGCTGCAAAACCTCCCGATGGACAGCATGAAGATCGACCGCAGCATCCTCCTCGCCGCCGAACACGACGACCGCTCCCTGCGCATCCTCCAGAACGTCATCCAGCTCGGCGCTTCCCTCGATATGAAAATCCTCTGCGAAGGCATCGAGACCGAGGCACAAGAAAAACTCCTCAAAGACCTCGGCTGCACGTACGGCCAGGGGTATCTCTACGCCAAGCCGATGAAGCAGGAGGCGTTTGAGGAGTTCATGGAAGAACACTTGAAATAGCAGAACAATATTTCCCTGCGTCGAATAATTTTCCTTAGGGAAGCGATGATTAAAGACGGTAGTCCAGATTGGCGCAGATTTTCTGTTCCTATCTAATGACTGCTAAATAACTCTAAAGCCACGAAAAAGCAGGAATTTAGATAGTCTGTGTCGAATATAAACTACAGATATTTCAGACGACGAATCCTAAAATCCATGCACTTTTTCAGGAGCGAGCACCATGTACAAGACCC
>JALEZZ010000074.1 GCA_022773585.1 Selenomonas sp.
TCCTGCACGCGCAGATAGAGCAGCTTGAACACGGCGGTTTCATTGGGGAACGCGCCTTGCTTCGTCACTTTGCGGAAGCTGGAGTTCACGCTCTCGATGGCATTCGTCGTGTACATCAATTTCCGCACGGCCCCGCCGTAATTGTACAGCTGCTCGACGTGCGTGAAGTTGTTCTCCCAGACGCGCAGGGCGCCAGGATAGGACGACCAGTGCTCTCTGAACGCTTCGAAGTTCTTCCGCGCCTGCTGGACGTTGACGGCGCTGTACAGCGTCCGCAGTTCCTTCGTGAAGCGGCTCCATTCCTTGCGGGGGATATATTTCGTGGAATTGCGGATCAGATGCACGATGCAGCGCTGCACGACGACGTGCGGGAAGATGGACTTCGCGCCGGCTTCGAGGCCGCTGACGCCGTCGATGGAAAGGAAGCCGAGGTCTTCCACGCCGCGTGATTTCAGCTCGTCGAAGACCTGCATCCAGAAGTGCTTGCTCTCCGTGTCGCCGATCCAGAGGCCGAGGATGTCCTTCCGGCCGTTCACGGAATAGGCGAGCACCGTGTAGACGGCGACGTTCCGGACGCCGCGCTCAGTACGCATGGAGACGTACATGCAATCCACGAAAGCGAAGGGGTAGAACGCCTCCAGTGGGCGCGTCTGCCATTCTTCCACGGCTTCCACGACGTAATCCGTGATGCTGGAAATCTGCTCGGCAGAGAGTTTGAACCCATAGATTTCGTCGATGGTCTGGGCGATGTCGCGCTGGCTCATGCCGCGCCCGTACATGGCGATGATCTTGTCTTCGATTTCGGAGATGTCGCGCTTGTACTTCGGGACGATCTGCGGCTCGAACGAGCCGTTGCGGTCGCGGGGGACTTTGATTTCCGTTTCGCCCTGCGAGGTCTTGATGGTCTTCTTCGAGTAGCCGTTGCGGGAGTTCCCCTTGGATTCCGGCGTGCGCTCGTGATGGTCGTAGCCCAAGTGGTTTTCGAGCTCGCCCTGAAGCGCAGCTTCAATCATCGGGCCAAAGATTTTCTTCAGACCTTCGGTGACATCTCCAACGGTCTGCGGCTTGAGGGTCGCGTAGATTTGTTGAGCTAGTTGCTGTTCGGGCGTGAGTTCGCGTTTTCGTTTTGCCATTGTGTTCATCCTTTGCGGTTGCGAGTGATTCTGTCAGTATGCCAGAACCGACGTTGACTTGTAAAGGCCTTTTACACAAACTATTTTACACTCCCCACGCATGACGGTGCAGGATGGAGCAGGGCTTTACTTCTGGCTTTTGCAGCGCGCGGACAACGTGAAAGTGCTGTCGCCGCCATCCGTCCGCAATCACCTCGTCGAGCTGCTGAAAAACACGCTGGCGCAGTACGAATCATCAACAGAATCGCCATAAGAATTTCAAGTAAGAATTTGCAGAGAAAGCTGGACAAACGTTTCCAGCCGTGTTATACTTCTTCTAGTCACGTCGGAAACGGCGAACGAAAATTACAGCTTTTTCTTAGAAAGAGTGGGTGCCTGCCCACTCTTTCTATTATGTATGGACAAATTCGGCACGGCAGGAGGTGCTATATGAGCAAGCAGCAAGTAGAAAACGACGTCATGGCGATTGCTGAGGAACTCTTGAAAGACCAGAGCGAGATCGAGCTCGTCGATGTCGAGTATGTCAAGGAGCGCGACTGGTATCTGCGCGTCTTCATCGACAAGGCGGGCGGCATCGAGATTGATGACTGCCAGGCGCTCAGCGAGCGGCTCGAGAAAGTGCTTGACGAGAAAGATATCATTCGTGACAGCTACATCCTCGAAGTCTCATCGCCGGGGCTCGACCGCCAGCTCAAGAAGCCGCGCGATTTCGTGCGCGAGCAGGGCAAGAAGGTCGATGTCACGCTCTATGCGCCCGTGGACGGCACGAAGGAATTCACGGGCGTGCTCGAAGGCTATGACGAGGACGCAAAAACGGTGACGATGGACGGCAAAGCATGGCCGCTCGAAAAAATCTCGGTCATCCGTTTGCACATTGATTTTTGACATAGAAAGGAAATTTGTTTTGGCAGCAAGAAGAAGCAAGGCAAAGGCAAAGAAAGAGGAAACGGGCTTCCTTGACGCACTCAAGGAACTCGCCGCCGAGAAGGGCGTCGAGGAGGAAGTGCTGTTCGATGCCATCGAGGCAGCGCTGATTTCTGCGTACAAGCGCAACTTCGGCTCGGCGCAGAACGTGCGCGTCGTGCTCGACCGCCACACGGGCGCCTACCACGTCTATGCGATCAAGACGGTCGTCGAAGAGGTGGAGGATGACATCCTCGAGATTTCGCTCGCGCAGGCCCGCACGATCCGTGCAGAGTACGAGCCGGGCGACATCATCGAGATCGAGGTCACGCCGGCGAACTTCGGCCGCATCGCGGCGCAGGCGGCAAAACAGGTCGTCGTGCAGCGTGTGCGCGAGGCCGAGCGCGGCATCATCTACGAAGAATTCATGAGCCGCGAGGGCGATATCATCACGGGCCTCGTCTCGCGCGTCGAGAACCGCAACGTCTTCATCGACCTCGGCAAGACGGAAGCCATCCTCATGCCGGCCGAGCAGATTGCTGGCGAAACGTACGAGCATGGCGACCGCATCAAGGCGTACATCGTCGAAGTCAAGCGCACGAGCAAGGGCCCGCAGATCGTCGTTTCGCGCACGCATCCGGGCCTCTTGAAACGCCTCTTTGAGCTCGAAGTTCCTGAAATCCAGGAAGGCATCGTCGAGATCAAGTCCGTGGCGCGCGAACCGGGCATGCGCTCGAAAATCGCTGTCTGGTCGAAGGAAGAGGACGTCGATCCGGTCGGCTCCTGCGTCGGCCACAAGGGCATGCGCGTGCAGGCCATCGTCGACGAGCTCGGCAGCGAGAAAATCGACATCGTCAAGTGGAACGAGGACAGCGCGAAGTTCATCGCGAATGCGCTTTCGCCGGCGAAGGTCGTTTCTGTCGCCGTCAACGAGGACGAGAAGGTCTCGCGCGTCGTCGTGCCGGATTACCAGCTTTCGCTTGCAATCGGCAAGGAAGGCCAGAATGCCCGCCTCGCCGCGAAGCTCACGGGCTGGAAAATCGACATCAAGAGCGAAACGCAGGCGAAGGACGACGTGCTCGACGAGAGCATGAACGAGGTCGAAGTCGAGAGCGACGAAGCTTTCACGTCGGCACCGGCTGCTGCGTCAGAGGTCGAGTGATATGGCGACGAAGGCAGGAAAGGTCAAGAAGATTCCCGAACGCCTCTGCGTCGGCTGTCAGGAGAAGCGACCGAAGAAAGAGCTCATCCGCATCGTGAAGAGCCCCGAAGGCGAGTTCTCCGTCGATCTCACGGGTAAGAAATCCGGCCGCGGTGCCTACATCTGCCCGAAGCAGGAGTGCTTCGAGAAGGCCCGCAAGGGCCATCGCCTCGAACGCTCGTTCGAATGCGCCATTGACGCGTCTGTCTATGACGCGCTGGCCGCCGAGCTCGAAAAAGGGCTCGCGGAAAACGGGAAAGGCGCGAAAGCATGAACGCGGACATGAAAAAGACGAAGGTCACGAACCTTTTGAGCATGGCCGCGCGGGCTCGCCGCATCGCCTCGGGGGCATTCGCCGTCGAGGAAGCCGCGAAGAAGGGCAAGGCAAAGTTCCTGCTCATCGCGGAGGACTGCGAGCCAGCTTCCCAAAAGAAATACGAAACTTTATCTGATACATACGGAATCCCTGCCGATCGCTTCCTCACGCGGGAAGAGCTCGGCGCCTGCCTCGGCAAGGAGTATCGGGCGGCGGCTGTGCTGCTCGATGACGGCTTTGCGAAGAAGCTGCAGGCTCTGCTGGAGGGATGACCTTATACGGGGGTGGATCAATGTCAAAATACAGGGTTTTTGAATTGGCAAAAGAGTTCCATATGGACGCGAAGGAGGTCCTCGGCGTCCTCAAGCAGCATCATTTCCGGGCGCAGAACAACTTCTCGAGCGTCGGCGATCCGGAGCGTGCCGCCATCCGCGAGTACGTTGCGCGCAACGCGGGCAAGGCAGCGGCAAAAGAAGCTGCCAAGCCGAAAATCACGGATTACAGCGTTGCTGATGGCCGCGTGAATCCACCGGTTTCGGGAAAATCGAAATCCGCTCCGAAGAAGGAAAGCGCTGCTCAGGATGCGAATGCTGCATCCCGCAAGGATGACGACCGCCGCGTGAGCGCGAAAACGGAACCGCCGAAGAAAGAAGCTCAGGCCAAAGTCGAGCCGAAGAAAGAGGCAGCTTCTGAGAAGAAGGCCGAGAAGCCGAAGGAAGAGGAGCACAAAGTCCTCCGCGCGACGTTGCCGGGCATGGGCCTGCGCATCGTCTCTCCGGCACCGTCCCACAAGCGCGAGGAATCGGCGTCTGCGCCAGCACGCAGCAGCGAGAACCGTGGCGGCAATCGCAGCCGCGGCGGGGAGAATCGTCGTGGCGGCAGCGCTGCCATAAGCATGGCGATGAGCACGATGGGCGGCAACAATGGCGGTAACAGCAATAGCCGCAGCGACCGCCGCAGCGGCCACAGCAACCGCAACGACAACCATCGCAGCGACCGCCGCAGCGAGGGCAGAGGCAGCGAGCGCCGCAGCAGCCGCAACGAGCGCCGCAATAACAAGAACAACCGCAGAAACGGCCGCCAGCAGCCGGCACCAAAGGTCGAGATCGCACGTCCGAAGCACATCAAGGTACCGGAGTCGATCGCTGTCAAGGATCTCGCTTCGAAGATGAGCTGCACGGCAGCCGAAGTCGTCAAGAAGCTCTTCATGATGGGCGTTATGGCGACAATCAACCAGGAAATCGATTTCGATACGGCTGCACTCGTCGCGTCCGAGTTCGGCGTTTCCTGCGAGGAGCTGCCGCCAGATGTCGATCCGACGGAGATTCCGGAAATCGAGGACGATCCGAAGAGCCTGAAGCTCCGTCCGCCAGTCGTCACGGTCATGGGCCATGTCGACCACGGCAAGACGTCGCTCCTCGACTGCATCCGCAACACGCATGTGCAGACGCACGAGGCCGGCGGCATCACGCAGCACATCGGTGCTTACCAGGTCAACTGCAAGGGCAAGAAGATCGTCTTCCTCGATACGCCGGGCCATGAGGCATTCACGGCGATGCGCGCGCGCGGCGCCCAGATCACGGATATCGCAATCCTCGTCGTCGCAGCCGATGACGGCGTCATGCCGCAGACCATCGAGGCCATTCATCATGCGAAGTCGGCCGAAGTGCCCATCATCGTCGCCATCAACAAAATTGACAAGCCGGGCGCGAACCCCGACCACGTCAAGCAGGAGCTCATGGAGCAGGGCCTCGTGCCGGAAGAATACGGCGGAGACACGATCATGGTGCCGGTGTCGGCAAAGAAGCAGATCGGCATCGACGACCTGCTCGAGAACGTCCTGCTCGTCGCGGAAGTCGAAGAGCTCAAGGCAAACCCGAACCGCGATGCACGCGGCGTCATCGTCGAGGCAAAGCTCGACAAGGGCCGCGGCCCGGTCGCGACCGTCCTCGTGCAGAACGGTACGCTGCGCATCGGCGATTCCGTCGTCTGCGGTACGACGTACGGCAAGGTCCGTGCGATGCTGAACGACCGTGGCGAGAACGTCAAGAAGGCAGCACCGTCCGTGCCGGTCGAGATCCTCGGCCTCAACGACGTGCCGGAAGCTGGCGACGTGCTGGCCGTGCTCGACGAGAAGCAGGCGCGCTCCATTGCGGAAGCCCGCATCGAGCGCCAGAAGAGCAACCTCGTCAAGGCGAAGAAGGTCTCGCTCGACGACCTCTTCAACCAGATTCAGGAAGGCGAAATCAAGGATCTCAACATCGTCATCAAGGCCGATGTGCAAGGTTCTGTCGAGGCACTCTCGAGTTCGCTCCTCAAGCTCAACAAGAACGACGAAGTCCGCGTTTCCATCGTCCATTCGGGCGTCGGCGCGGTCAACGAGTCCGATGTCATGCTCGCTTCGGCATCGAACGCCATCATCATCGCATTCAACGTGCGTCCGGATGCGAATGCGCGCCGCGTCGCTGACACGGAGAGCGTCGACATCCGCACGTACCGCGTCATCTACGATGCCATCAACGACGTCAAGGATGCCATGAGCGGCATGCTGAAGCCGAAGTACAAGGAAGTCGTTCAAGGCCGCGTCGAGATCCGCCAGGTCATGAAGTTCTCGAAGGCGCTCGTCGCTGGTTCCTACGTGCTCGAAGGCAAGATCTGCAACAATTCCAAGATCCGCATCATCCGCGACAACGTCGAAATCTTCGACGGCGAGATCGACTCGCTGCGCCGCTTCAAGGACGAGGTCAAGGAAGTCAATGCAGGCTACGAGTGCGGCATCTCGATCATCGACTTCCGCGATTTCAAGGAAGGCGACATCATCGAAGCCTATACGATGGAAGAGATCGAGACGAGCATCACCGAGGCCAACAAGGCCGCTGCGGAAAAGCGCGAGGCCGAGGCCAAGGAAAAAGCTGAGAAAGCTGCTGCTGCAGAAGAGAACTGATCTGCAGCTGAACATATCTGAAACTGCTTGAAAGAGAGGCGATACCATGAGCCAGCTTCGGGTCGAAAAAGTCCAGGAGCTCATGAAGCAGGAGATTTCTGAAATCATCCTGCGCGAACTGAAGGACCCGCGCATCGGGTTCGTGACGGTGACCTCCGTCGAATGTACCGGCGACCTCCGCGAGGCAAAGATCTACGTGAGCCTCATGGGGAGCGAGCAGCAGGTCGCGGATTGCTGGAAGGGGCTCAATAGCTCCCTCGGCTTCATCCGCCACGAGATTGGCAAACGCATCCGTTTGCGCTTCACGCCGGAACTCTCGTTCGCGCTCGACAAGTCGCTTGATTACAGCGCACATATCCAGGAACTCCTGCTGAAAATCCAGCGGGAGGATGCGGCGCGCCATGCGTCCGCAGAACCTTCGACTGAAGGAGACAATTAAATGAAACTGACATTGAGTGAAACAGCGGCAGCGCTTTCGGGCGCGAAGAAGCTCGTGGTCACGGCCCATGTGAACCCCGATGGTGATGCCATCGGCAGCACGCTTGGCCTCATGCACCTTCTGCGCGGCCTCGGCAAAGACGTCACGGTTCTGCTCGATGATGATATCCCGGCGGGCTTTCATGTCCTGCCGGGATATGATGTTATCCGGAGACCCTCCGAAGATGAGAAAATCGCCTGCGACCTCTTCGTCGTGCTCGACACGATGACGGACCGTATCGGAAAGGCGGCAGCCTCCGTGCATGCACCGCGCCTCATCAACATCGATCATCATCACACGAACCCTGGAAACGACAAAGAAGACCTCTATCTCGACGCTACGCGTGCCGCGACCTGCGAAATCATCTACGACCTCGCGAAAGAAATGGACGCAACGCTTTCCAAAGAAGCGGCGATGTGCCTCTATACGGGTCTTGCGACCGATACGGGCTTCTTCCGCTTTTCGAATGCGGCGTCGCATACATATCGCGCGGCGGCCGATCTCTTGGACGCTGGCGCACAGCCGAACGTCATCTCGGAGGCGCTCGAAGTAAAGCCACTGCAGACGGTCAAGGACCTCGGCGAGGCGCTCTCGCAGATGGAGATGTTCGCGGACGGCAAGGCGTCGGGCATCTTCCTGACGCAGGCGCAGACAGCGCGCATGGAATCGACGGAGAGCTTCATCGGCCACATCCGCGTCATTGACGGCGTCGATGTCGCTGTCGTGCTGAAATGCAAGGAGCCCGAACTCTGCCGCGTCTCCATGCGCTCGAAGCATGTCGACGTCAGCCGCATCGCGACGATGTTTGACGGCGGCGGCCACGTCCGCGCGGCGGGTTGCACGCTGAAGATGCCGTTCGAGCAGGCGAAGGCGACAATCATGGAGGCCATCGAAAAGGCCATCCGCGAAGGATGGATTGCATGACGGTGAAACCGTTGGAAACCAGTGGTTTCCTCAACGTGCTCAAGCCGCCGGGCATGAGCTCGCATGACATCGTCGGCTTCGTGCGCCATACGCTCGGCATCCGGAAAGTCGGCCATGCGGGCACGCTCGACCCCGGTGCGGCGGGGGTATTGCCCGTCGCCGTCGGCCGTGCGACGAGGCTTATCGAGTACCTCGAGCACGCGGACAAATCGTATCGTGCCGAGCTCGTGCTCGGCATCGCGACGGATTCCGGCGACACGAGCGGCACGGTGCTGGAAAAGCTCGAGGCATCGTCGTTTTCGATGCTGAGCCGTGAAGCCGTCGAAGAGGCGCTTTCAAAGTTTCGCGGCGACATCACGCAGGTGCCGCCCGCGCACTCCGCCATCAAGATCGGCGGCCGCCGGGCGTACGAGCTCGTGCGCGAAGGCAAGACGGTCGAGATTCCCGAGCGCCATGTCACGATTCATGCGCTCGACCTCATCGGCTATGATGCAGGGACGCACCGCTTGCTGCTCGATGTCACATGCTCACGCGGCACGTATATCCGCACGCTCTGCATCGACCTCGGGCGGGCGCTCGGCCTTCCTGCCGTCATGACGTTCCTCGTGCGCACGCGCGTCGGCGACTTTACGCTTGCCGATGCCATGACGCTCGAAGAACTTTCTGCGGCAGGGGAAAAGGCGCTGCTCGCACCCGAAACGATGCTTTCGGGCCTGCCGCGCTACGATTTGCCTGCAGGTCGTGAGAATGCATTCTGCAATGGCCTTTCAACGCATGATTTTCATCTGGCAGAGGCCGAAGCCGCCTGCAAGGACGGGGCCATCGTGCGCGTCTATGGCATGGACACGTTCCTCGGCATCGGCCGCATCGACAGAGCCGCTGCGGCCGTGACGCCGGAGAAGGTCATCGTGGCGCCGCCACAAAAGCCAAAATCAACGAAAACAGGAGCCTGATACTATGCAGGTGTATCATAAACTCAAGGATTTCACACAGAAATATCCGCGCGTTTCCGTCGCGCTCGGCATGTTTGACGGCGTCCACATCGGACACCAGAGCATCATCCGCCGCGCTGTCGAGCTCGCGCGCAAAGTGCATGGAACGAGCGCCGTCTTCACGTTCAGCAATCATCCGCTGTCCGTGCTGTCGCCCGAGCACATGCCGCTCCAGATCGGCACGGAGGCGCTCAAGGAGCAGCAGGCCTGCGAGCTCGGCGTCGATCTCTTCGTCTGCATCCCGTTCACGCGCGACTTTGCCCAGCGGACGCCGGAAGAATTTCTGGCACTCCTGCGCGATGACTTCGCGCCGCGCTACGTCGTCACGGGGCCGAACTACACGTTCGGACAGAAAGGCCGCGGCACGCACCGCCAGCTCCTGCGCGAAGGCGCGGACTACGGCTTTCATGCCGAAATCTGCCCCGCCGTCCTGCGCGGCGGCCGTCCCGTAAGCTCGACGCGCATCCGTGCGCTGATTGCGGACGGCAATCTCGACGAAGCTAATGACTTCCTCGGCCATCCGTTCCGCCTCGTCGAGCGCGTCATCCACGGCGACCGCCGCGGCCGCACGATCGGTTTTCCGACGGCGAACCTGCCCATCCAGCCGCAGGCCGCCATGCTGCCGAACGGCGCCTATGCCGTCCGCGTGCAGGCGGGCGGTCGCTGGTATGGCGGCATGGCGAACATCGGCGACAACCCGACATTTGCCGGCTGCAATCGCCGCGTCGAAGTCCACATAGAGGGGTTCTCCGGCGACCTTTACGACCGCGTCATCGTCGTCGACTTCCTCGCCAAGCTCCGCGATGAACAGAAATTTTCGAATGTAGATCAGCTTGTACGACAACTCAAAAAAGATTTAATGAATGCTGAAAAGGTCTGGAACAGAAGCCTCCCTCTGTGAGGGAGGGGGACCGCGAAGCGGTGGTGGGAGTAGTAGGATGCACTAGCCTAAAAATAAAAGATGATGTATCTAAAGTCATCTCTTGCCAGAAAAACTTTCTTATGATATACTATCCAAGGTTTTTCAAATCGGAAAACCATCCCGTAGCACAGATTCCGGCGACTCCAGCCGTCTCCTTGCTGTTGGGGCTCTACAAATTTATCGTGTTTAGGAGGAAACAAACATGCTGACACAGGAAGCAAAACAGGAAATCATGGCAAAGTATGCCGTTCACGAGGGCGACACGGGTTCGCCTGAGGTGCAGATTGCCGTTCTGACGGCTCGCATCCAGTACCTCACGGATCATCTCAAGCAGCACAAGAAGGATCATCATTCCCGTCGCGGCCTGCTGAAGATGGTCGGCCATCGTCGCCGTCTCCTCAGCTATCTCTACAAGAAGGACATCGAGCGTTATCGCTCCATCATCGCGAAGCTCAACCTCCGTTCCACGGTCGAGCGCTGAGCGGAAGACTTTTTCGGAGGCTGTTGCATTCATCGTATGCAACAGCCTCTTTTTCGATGGACAGTGAAAGGCTGGATGGAAGGGAGGGGAGAGCTTGCTCCGTATCACGAATTTTTCCGTGCCGTTTGACGATGCTTCGCCGCTCGAAAAACTGGCGGCAAAGCGACTCAAGGCGGCGGTGCAGGACATCGCAGATGTCACGGTCGTCCGCAAGGCCGTCGATGCGCGGCGGTATCGCGGCGCGCCGATTTCGTTCGTCTATATGCTCGATGTCGCCCTGTGCGATGCGAAAACGGAAAAGCGCGTGCTCGCGCATCTGCGTCGCGACAAGAATGTCGCACAGCATCCGAAAACGACGGGCGAGCCCGTGCCCGAGCGGCCGCTCGCGGATGGCGAGCATCGTCCTGTCGTCGTGGGCTTCGGCCCGGCCGGGATGTTTGCGGCGCTGACGCTGGCAAGGGCGGGGCAGTGCCCGCTCGTCCTGGAACGCGGGCAGGATGTCGATACGCGCCATGATGACATCGAGCGCTTCTGGCAGGGCGGGTCTTTCTCTCCGCAGTCGAACGTGCAGTTCGGTGAGGGCGGCGCAGGCACGTTTTCGGACGGCAAGCTCACGACGCGCACGAATGACCCGCATATCCGCGACGTGCTCGAAGCGTTCATCACGGCGGGCGCACCGGAGGAAATCCGCTACCTCCATAAGCCGCATATCGGCACGGATCTCCTGCGGACAATCGTGAAAAATATCCGCAAGGAGGTCATCCGCCTCGGTGGCGAGGTGCGCTTCGGCGTGCAGGTCACGGATGTGGAGCTCGCGGGCGGACAGCTCGCGGCGCTCATCGTGAATGGCGAGGAGCGCATCACGGCGGACGCGGCGTTCTTCGGCATCGGCCACTCGGCGCGTGACACGTATGCGATGCTCTATGAAAAGGGCCTCGCGATGGAGGCGAAGGCGTTCGCCATCGGCGTGCGCATCGAGCATCCGCAGGAATTCATCGACCGCGCGCAGTATGGCGAAGACGCAGGCGACCCGCGTCTGCCGGTCGCCGACTATGCGCTGACGTTCCAGGACCATGAGACGGGGCGCGGGGCGTATTCGTTCTGCATGTGCCCGGGCGGCCATGTCGTCGCGGCGGCGTCGGAAGCGGGCCGTCTCGTGACGAATGGTATGAGCGATTATGCGCGAGACTCGGGCGTGGCAAATGCGGCGCTCTTGGTGCAGGTCACGCCGGAGGATTTCGGCGATGGCGTGCTTTCTGGCATCGCGTTCCAGCGGAAGTACGAGCAGCTGGCGTACGAGCTTGGCGGGCGGAAGTATTTCGCGCCCGTGCAGACGGTCGGCGACTTTCTCGCGGGACGGCGGGGGAGCACGGACTTCCTCGTCGCGCCGTCGTATCGGCCGGGCGTCGTGCCCGCCGACCTGCACGACTGCCTGCCCGGCACCGTGACGGCGACGCTTGCGCATGCGCTGCCGCAGTTCGGGCGGAAAATTCCGGGCTTTGACGCGCCCGATGTGCCGATGACGGGCATCGAAACGCGGTCGTCGGCGCCGTGCCGCATCCGGCGCGACCGCGCGACGTTCGTCGCGGAGCGCACGCCCGGCATCTACCCGATTGGCGAGGGCGCAGGCTATGCAGGAGGCATCATGAGCGCGGCCGTCGATGGAATGAAGGCGGCGCTGGCATATCTTTCAAGATAATGGAGGGAAATATCCATGGCAAGACTTTTTGGAACTGACGGCGTCCGCGGCGAGGCCAATGTGACGCTGCTGCCGGAGATGGCGTACCGTCTCGGCCGGGCCGCGACGCTGTATTTCGGCAAGGAAGACGAGCAGCCGCTGATCCTCATTGGCCGTGACACGCGCATTTCGGGCGAGATGTTCGAGGCGGCGCTGACGGCGGGCATCTGCTCGGCAGGCGGCCGCGCGATGCTCGCGGGCGTCATCCCGACGCCGGCCATCGCGTACCTCGCACGCCGCCACAAGGCGAAAGCGGGCATCGTGATCTCGGCCTCGCACAATCCGTTTCATGACAACGGCATCAAGTTCTTCGGCGGTGACGGCTACAAGCTGCCGGATGCCGTCGAGGACGAGCTCGAGGCCATCGTGCACCAGCTCGAGAAGGACGACACGCTCGCGCGTCCGTCCGGCGAGAAAATCGGGCACATCGAATATCGCGCCGACCTCCTGAACCAGTACATCGACTTCGTGCTCTCGACGTGCAAGGAGCGCTTCGACGGCATGAACATCGTGCTCGACTGCGCGAATGGCGCGTCGTACCAGGTCATGCCGCGCGTGCTGCGCGAGCTCGGCGCAAAGGTCAAAGTCATCCATGCGCTGCCGAACGGTGTCAACATCAACGACGGGTGCGGCTCGACGCATCTCGAGTCGCTGCAGCGCACGGTGCTCGAGACGCATGCGGATTTCGGCATCGCACACGACGGCGATGCGGACCGCTGCCTCTGCGTCGATGAAAAAGGCCAGATCATCGATGGCGACCACATCCTCGTGATGTGCGCGCAGGACATGATCAAGGCAGGAACGCTGCCGTACAACACGGTCGTCACGACGGTCATGGCGAACATCGGTTTCCACAAGGCCATCAAGGCGGCGGGCGGCCGCGCCGAAATCACGCAGGTCGGCGACCGCTACGTCCTCGAGAACATGCTTAAGAATGGCTACAAGATCGGCGGCGAGCAGTCCGGCCACATCATCTTCACGGACTTCAGCACGACGGGTGACGGCCCGATCACGGCGCTGCAGGTGCTTTCGTCGCTGAAGCGCAGCGGCCGCAAGGCATCTGATCTCACGAACCTCATGACGACATATCCGCAGCTCCTCGTCAACGTCAAGGTCGCAACGAAGGACGGCTGGGAAGAAAATGAGGCCATCAAGGCCGCCATCAAGAAGGGCGAGGAAGAGCTCGGCAGCGATGGCCGCATCCTCGTGCGTCCTTCCGGCACGGAGCCGCTGATCCGCGTCATGGCCGAAGGCCCGGACCAGAAGCAGCTTGACGTGATCTGCAACGCGATTGCAGACGTCGTTAAAAAGGAGCAGGGTTGAAATGAAGCCAGTCATCATCTTCACGAGCTTCGGCGTCGCGGATAAGGACGCGCGTGAGCGCACGCTCGGCAGTGTCGTGCTCGACCTGCGCGCAAAGTTCAAGGACTGGGACGTCATCGAGGCTTATACGTCCGTGTTTCTGCGCAAAAAGATTGCGAAAGACGAAGGCGTCACGATTCCGTCGCTCGAGGAAGCGCTCGAAAAGCTCGCGCAGGACGGCTGCCCGCGTGTGCTGATCCTGCCGTCGCATCTGACGCCGGGCGAGGAATACGAGAAAAAAGTCCGCGCAGCCTATGAGGCATACAAAGGCCGCATCGCGCGCCTCGCGCTCGCAGATCCCGTCTTTGCGGGGCCTGCCGATGACCAGCGCGTGCTGACGGCGCTGCTGCTCGACCTCCATGTACGTCCGCGCGAGGAGCTCGTGCTCATGGGGCATGGCTCGCCGCACCAGCACAATCCCGTCTATGACCGCCTCCAGCAGTATGTCGATTGTGAAGACCTGCCCGTCCATATCGGCGTCATTGAGCCGACGGATCGTCCGAGTTTTGACGACGTTCTCGAGCGCCTCGGGAAAACAGGCCACAAGGACGTCCTGCTCGCGCCGCTGCTCCTGACGGGCGGCACGCATGTGCAGGAGGATATGGCAGGTGACGGCCCGGATTCGTGGAAATCGCGTCTCGAGGCCGCAGGGTACAATGTGCGCGTGAGCCTTTACGGGCTCGGCGAGTATCCTGCGTTTCGTGCGCTCTATCTCGACAAGGCCGAGGCGGCCATGTAAGAACGATAACTTTTGTGCATAGTTCGAATGCTAAGAAAATATTTCAAATTGTATAGACAATGATTTATACTAAGGAATGAGGGAAGAAAACGTCTCTCATCCATGCAATCGTACCAATTCTGATTCCATGATGGAGATTCTTAAATGAGGTGAGTGTATGTCACAACCAGTCACGACAAACCCCTTCATCATCATGCTGATCAACATGACGGTCGTTTTCGCCGTTCTGATCGCGCTGGGGTTCGTCATCAACTTGATTCATTATCTCGACCCGACAAAGCCGAAAGCAGCCAAGGAGGAGCCGAAGGCAGAAGCACCAGCACCGGCACCAGCTCCTGTTGCTGAGCCAGAGCCGGAGGTCGTCGATGGCGTGCCGCAGGAAGTTGTCGCCGTCATCGCTGCCGCGCTCATGAGCTATGGCTACGGGCCGCAGCAGATTCGCGCCGTGCGCCCGATCGAGCGGAACAGCTGGAAGAATTCCGGCCGTACGTTCGGCGTCACGCAGACAGTCGATTAAGGCGGAAAGGAGGAATTATCTATGGAACTTTTGAATGCATTCGTCGTATCGCTGCAAGCCGTCTGGGCGAACAGCGGTTTCGCTTCGTTCACGATGGGCAACGGCATCATGATTCTCGTAGGCCTCGTGCTTCTCTACATGGCCATTGCAAAGGAATTCGAGCCGTTGCTCCTTGGCCCGATCGCGTTTGGCTGCATCCTCGCGAACTTTCCGAACACGGGATTCCTCGATGAGATGGGCGTCATGATGGCCATCAACTTCGGTATCAAGTTCGAGATCTTCCCGCCGCTGATCTTCCTCGGCATCGGCGCGATGACGGACTTCGGTCCGCTGCTCGCGCGTCCGTCGACGCTTTTGCTCGGTGCTGCTGCGCAGATCGGCGTCTTCATCGCACTTGTCGGCGCGATGCTCCTCGGCTTCACGGAGAAGCAGGCAGGCGCTATCGGCATCATCGGCGGCGCAGACGGCCCGACGGCCATCTACCTGTCGTCCGTGCTCGCACCGGAGCTCCTCGGCGCCATCGCCGTCGCAGCGTACTCGTACATGTCGCTCGTCCCGCTGATCCAGCCGCCGGTCATGAAGCTCCTCACGACGCAGAAAGAGCGCGAGGTCGTCATGGAGCAGCTGCGCACGGTCACGCGTTTCGAGCGCATCTGCTTCCCGATTGTCGCTGCCATCCTCATCAGCCTGCTGCTGCCGCCGATTGCATCCCTGCTCGGCATGCTGATGCTCGGCAACCTCTTCCGTGAGTCCGGCGTCATGGATCGCCTCTCGGATACGGCACAGAACTCGCTCTGCAACATCGTCACGATATTCCTCGCCACCGGCACGGGCATGACGATGAGCGCGGACAAGTTCCTGACGGCGCAGACGCTCGAGATCATCTTCCTCGGCCTCGTCGCGTTCATTTTCGGTACGGCGGGCGGCGTCCTGTTCGGCAAGATCATGTGCCGCGTCTCGGGCTGGAAAGTCAACCCGCTCATCGGTTCGGCCGGCGTCTCCGCTGTCCCGATGGCCGCACGCGTCAGCCAGGTCGTCGGCATGAAGGCAAAACCGGGCAACTACCTGCTCATGCATGCCATGGGTCCGAACGTCGCCGGTGTCATCGGCACAGCGGTCGCCGCTGGCACGATGCTTGCCATGATGAAATAACGTTTCGAAAGCATCTCAAGCTTCCTCGTTTTCGGGGGAGCCTTTTTCTTGTGTGCGGATGATTGACATGAAAAATTTTCCGTTGTATGATAAACAAAACGAATCAATGCACTTGGGTTATCAAGTAAATGCAAGAAACAGGGGGTACCACATCACATGAGCGGAATTTTTTACGGTATCGGCGTCGGCCCTGGCGACCCGGAACTCTTGACGGTCAAAGCCATCAACGCTATCAAGAAAGCAGACGTCCTCATTGCGCCGAAGACGGAGAAGAAGGACGGCAGTGTCGCGCTGAGCATCGCAAAACCGTATCTGAAGCCGGACATCGAGATCGTCTATCAGGTCTTCCCGATGGTCAAGGGCTTTGCCGAGGATGATTCCGCATGGAAGGCGAACAAGGAGGAAATCCTCTCGCTCCTCAAGGCGGGCAAGAATGTCGCGTTCCTGACGCTCGGCGACCCGATGTTCTACAGCACGTACATCTACGTCTTCCGCCTGCTCGAAAAAGAGGATGTCACGGTCGAGACGATTCCGGGCATCCCGGCGTTCATCGGCATCGGCAGCCAGGTCGGCTATCCGATTGTCGAGGGTGACGATGTGCTGTCCGTCATCCCGGCAACGGCGCCGAAAGAAAAAATCGAGAAGGCGCTTGCGGCATCGGACAATGTCGTGCTCATGAAGGTCTACAAGAATTCGGATGAGGTCACGGAGCTCCTTGAGCAGCAGGGACTTGCGAAGCAGGCCGTGCTCGTGAGCCGCCTCGGCCTGCCCGAAGAGCGCATCATCCGCGACATCTCGGCACACAAGGGCGAGAAGCTCAATTACCTCTCGACAATCCTCACGCGCAAAGACTGAGCTTTAGGAGGCGCAATTTCATGAAACGCATCATTCTCGGTTTCCTGATCGGTTGCATGCTGCTCGTCTTCGCGGGCTGCGGCGGCGCGCCGCAGGGGGCTTCGTCGTCCTCGAGCGCGAGCTCTTCGGCGACGTTTGCGACAATTGACGACGCGATGGGCCGTACGGTCACGCTCGACAAGAAGCCGGAGCGCATCGTCGTGACGTCGGCGTCGTTCCTCGAGCCGCTGCATGAAGTCGGCGGCGATGTTGTCGGCCGTCCGGATTCGAAGACGCAGATGCCGGACTACGCGAAGGACAAGGCCTCGGTCGGCAAGGTCTACCAGATCGACCTCGAGAAAGTCCTCGCCTGCGAGCCGGATCTCGTCATCGTCAACAAGGGCATGAACGAGAAGCTCGTCGGCTCGCTCGAAGAGAGCGGCATCAAGACAATTGTCGTCGATATGAAGAGCTATGACGATGTCAAGAACATGGTCAAGATTTTCTCACAGGTCACGGGCGAGGTGACAAAGGGTGATGAGCTCGTGAAGTCGATGGACAACAAGATTGCGGCCATTACGAAGAAGATTCCGCAGGACAAGCACCGCGTCGCCATCCTCCACAGCACGAACCAGGGCCTGACGGTGCAGCTCGACGGCAGCATCGCGGGCTCCGTCACGAAGATGCTCGGCTGGGAGAACGTCGCGTCAGGCGAGACGCCGCTCGAAAAGAACCCGGACGCGGCGCCGTACAGCCTCGAAACGCTCGTGCAGCAGAATCCGGAAATCATCTTCGTCACGAGCATGGGCAAGCTTGACGAAATCAAAGCGAGCATGGAGCAGACGATTGCCGATAATCCGGCCTGGCAGACGCTGCCTGCCATCCAGCAGGGCAAGCTCTATTATCTGCCGCAGGATCTCTTTCTGCTGAGCCCCGGCATCCATTATCCGGAGGCCGTCGAGACGATGGCAAAGCTCGTCTATCCTGAGGCGTTCAAATGATGCGCGGAAATGCGCATGGACGGCAAGTGCTGCTTCTGGTGGCATTTGCCGTTTTGGCATGCCTGGCTGCCGTGTTTTCCATCATGAAGGGCTCTGTCGAGATTCCGCTTGAGGAAATCCTCGGCGCGATGGCGGGCGAGCAGGGGACGCACGCGCAGATTCTCATGAACATCCGTCTGCCGCGCACGATTGTGGCCTTGCTTGTCGGCGTGAACCTCGCGCTGTCGGGCGCCATCCTGCAGGCCGTTATGAAGAACCCGCTTGCCGATCCGCACATCATCGGCATCTCGTCGGGCGCGGGCCTCACGGGCATTCTCGTCATGCTGCTGCTGCCGGAGTATGGCGCCCTCGTGACACCGGCGGCATTCGTCGGCGCGCTCGGTGCAGCCGTGCTCATCTACATCCTCGCATGGAAGAACGGCATCCGTCCCGTGCGCATCATCCTCGCAGGCGTCGCGGTCTCGGCGTTCCTTGGCGCGGGCATTTCGGCGCTCATGATTATTTACAGCGACCGCGTGCACAGTGCGCTGCTCTTCATGGTTGGCGGCCTGTCGGCGCGCAGCTGGCCGCATGTCGCGATGCTCTGGCCGTATGCGCTCATTGGCACATGCCTCGCATTCCTCGGCGCCAGGCATCTCAACATCTTGCAGCTCGGCGACGAGATGGCGCGCGGCCTCGGCTTGCGCGTCGAGCTCACGCGCATCGTCATGACGGCCATCGCGGCGCTCCTTGCGGCGAGTTCGGTGTCCGTCGTCGGGCTCCTCGGCTTCGTCGGCCTCATCGTGCCGCATGCGGCGCGGCTCATGCTCGGCACGGACTACCGCTTCCTGCTGCCGGGCGCGGCGCTCCTCGGCGCGGCGGTGCTGACGGCGAGCGACACGGTTGCGCGCGTGGCGTTTGCACCTGTCGAGCTCCCCGTCGGCATCCTCATGGCCGCGCTCGGTGCGCCGTTCTTCCTGTTTTTGCTCAGAAGGGAGCTCTGATTTTATTTTATGGAACTCTCTGTCAAAAATATCACGGTCGCCATCGAGAAAAAAGTCATCCTGCAGGACATCAGTCTGACATTTCCCGAGGGAAAGCGCACGGCCATCATCGGGCCGAATGGCGCAGGCAAGTCGACGCTGCTCAAAACCATCTCGGGTACGATGAAGCCACGCACGGGACAAGTCTTGCTCGATGGCGAGGACGTGCGCCAGATGAAGCGCAAGATGCTCGCGCGCAAGCTCGCCATCCTGCCGCAGGGCATGACGGCGCCGCCCGATACGACGGTCGAGCAGCTCGTCGACTATGGCCGCTTTCCCTATCGCGGCCTGCTCGGCGCCGAAGATGCGAAAGCCGACCGCGAGGCCGTCGCCTGGGCTATTGACGCCACGCACCTCGCGGACTATCGCAAGCAGCAGGTCATGACGCTCTCAGGCGGCGAACGCCAGCGCGCGTTCCTCGCCATGGCGCTCGCACAGCAGCCCGAGATTCTGCTGCTCGACGAGCCGACGACCTACCTCGACATCGCGCATCAGCTCGAGGTCATGAACATCATCACGGAGATTAACCGCAAATACCAGATGACGATCATCATGGTGCTTCACGACATCAACCACGCGCTCCAATACGCAGACGAGATTGTCGTCATCAAAGACCACGGCATCTACGGCCAGGGCACGCCGAAAGAACTCATGACCGTCGAGACTGTTGCGAACGTCTACGGCGTCCGCGCCGACTTCTTCACAAACAGCCAGGGCGTCACGGTACTCTCGCCCATCGAACTGGTACGTCCCCGCTGACGTACCAGTTTTTTGTAACGTTTTCAGATCATCTGCCCTCTTTTCGTGGACATTTTTAAAATCCAGGGTAGCATTTATGGACGTTTGATGGTATAATATCCCACAGACACGAACAAGAATGCTAAATAAACATACGATGTATGATACCTTGGAGGCCAGAACATGGGAAAAGAGAAAAATGGGTTCTTCCTCGTACGCGAGGAGATTCTGCCGGAAGCCATCAAGAAGACGATCCGCGTCAAGGAGATGCTGAAGCGCGGGGATGCGCGCACGATCAATGAGGCGGTCGAGAAGATGGACCTCTCGCGCAGTGCGTATTACAAGTACAAGGATTACGTGTTCCCGTTTTACGAGGCGAGCCAGAACAAGATTGTCACGCTGACGTTTCTCCTCGAGCATAAGAAAGGCGTGCTTTCGAGCGTGCTCAACACGATTTCGGCGGATTCGGGCAGCGTGCTGACAATCAATCAGGGCATCCCCTTGCAGGGCGTGGCGAATGCAACGGTCTCCATCGAGACGGCGCAGCTTTCCGTCGATCTCGAGGCGCTGCTCGACAAGCTCCGCATGGTGGACGGCGTCAAGCGGCTCGAAGTGCTCGGACAGGCGTGAAGGAAAGAGGTGTGTCGATGATGAAAGAAGCCATCAAGATCGGTCTCCTCGGGTCCGGCACGGTCGGTTCAGGCGTTGTCCGCGTGCTGAAGGAGAATATGGAGGAAATCACGGCGCGCGTCGGCACACGTCTCGTGCTGGCGAAAGTCCTCGTGCGTGACAAGAAGAAGCCGCGTCCGTACCTCGAAGACGTCGAGCTCACGGACCGCGTCGAGGACATCCTCGAGGATGAGGAAATCTCGGTTGTCGTCGAAGTCATGGGCGGCCTGCATCCGGCAAAGGAGTACATGCTCCGCGCGATGGAGGCGGGCAAGAGCGTCGTGACGGCGAACAAGGACGTCGTCGCGCAGTTCGGCCAGGAGCTCTTCGACATGGCGGAGAAGCATGACGTCGATTTCCGCTTCGAGGCGAGCGTCGGCGGCGGCATCCCGATCATCATGCCGCTGAAGCAGTGCCTGACGGCGAACCGCATCTCGGAAGTCCTCGGCATCGTAAATGGCACGACGAACTACATGCTGACGAAGATGAGCGAGGAGGGCATGAGTTACGACGACGTGCTCAAAGAGGCGCAGGAGAAAGGCTACGCTGAGGCGAATCCTTCGGCGGATGTCGATGGCCTCGATGCGGCGCGCAAGGCGGCCATCCTTTCGTCCATCGCGTTCAACATGCGCATCAGCCTCGCGGATGTTTCCGTCGAGGGCATTACGAAAATCACGCCGGAGGACATCAGCTATGCGAAGAACCTCGGCTATGTCGTGAAGCTGCTTGCGATTGGCAAGGAAACGGAGGACGGCATCAACGTGCGCGTCCATCCGGTCTTTTTGCCGAAAGAGCATCCGCTCGCGTCCGTGAATGGCGTTTACAATGCCATCTTCGTGCGCGGCAACGCCATCGGCGAGGCGATGTTCTATGGCCCGGGCGCGGGCAGCCTGCCGACAGCGTCGGCCGTCGTCGCCGACATCATCGACGTTTCGCGCGACATCGTCACGCATTCGTTCGGGCGCCTGAACTGCACCTGCTATCGGGAAAAAGTGCTCTGCCCGATCGAGAAGACGCAGTCGTCGTACTATGTGCGCCTGCTCGTCGAGGACAAGCCCGGCGTGCTCGGCGCGATTGCGACGGCGTTCGGCAATGCCGATGTGAGCCTGCAGTCGGTCATCCAGACGCAGCGCGACGGCAACGAGCATGCGGAAATCGTGGCCATCACGCACTGCGTCTCGCATGCGAACATCCTCGCAGCGCTCGGCGTGCTGAAGGCGCTGCCGGTCGTGAGCGAAGTCCGCAATCTCATCCGCGTAGAAAATGACCGGGGGTAATCGCACATGGCAGATCGCAGCATCCGCGTCCGCGTGCCGGGCACGAGCGCCAATCTCGGCGCCGGCTTTGACACGCTCGGACTCGCGTGCAATATCTATAATGAACTCGAACTGACGCTGACGGAGCGGCCGGGTCTCTCGATTTCCGTCGAGGGCGAGGGTGCGGGCCGCATTCCGGAGGACGACCGCAACATCGTCTGGCGTTCCATCCAGCTGCTGCTTGAGCGCTCGCATCATGACGAGGAATACCAAGGCGCCATCATCCGCATGAAGAACGAGGTGCCGCTCTCGCGCGGCCTCGGCTCGAGTGCGACGGCCATCGTTTCGGGCCTCAAGGCCGCGAACGTCATCATCGGCAACAAGTACAACCGCCGCGAACTCCTGCAGCTCGCGACGGAGATCGAGGGCCATCCTGACAATGTCGCGCCCGCGATTTTCGGTGGCTTCACGGTCAGCACGATGAAGGGGCGTCATGTTGAAAGCTTCTCGTTCCTGCCCAAAATCCACTTGCGCTTCGTCGTCGCCGTGCCGGATTTCTTCCTGCCGACGAAGAAGGCGCGCGAGGTTCTGCCGGACACTGTGCCGCGTGCCGACGCCATCTTCAACATCGGCCGCGCGTCGATGCTCGTGGCGTCGCTCATGAAGGGCAGCGCCTATTTCCTGCGGCGGTCGTTTGATGATGCTCTGCACCAGCCGTACCGCGCGCAGCTCATCCCGGGCATGTACGATGTCTTCCGCGCGGCTCGTGCGGCCGGAGCGCTCGGCACGGTGCTCTCGGGCGCCGGCCCCTGCCTGATTTCCTTCGTGGAGGAACGGGACGAGCGCGAAGAAGCAGTCGGCGAGGCCATGCGGGAAGCATTCGAGAAGCATGACGTCAAGGCCGAAATCAAGCACCTCGGGCTCGACACCCGCGGCGCGCATATTGTCAATAACCATCGCTGATGGATTCTTTGATATGTGCCCCCTCTGTGAGGGGGCCATTTTTGATGGAAGAGGGGATGTCCGTGAACGAAATGGATTTTGTCGCGAAGCTCCGCACGGCGGGCGCACGCGTCTTCCTCGTCGGCGGCTGCGTGCGCGACGAACTGCGCGGCGTAGCGGCGGCTGACAAGGACTATGTCGTGAGCGGCATCGCCGAGGATGATTTTCGTGCGATGCTTCCCGACGCGCCGCGTGTCGGCCGTTCGTTCCCCGTCTATCTCGTGTCCATCGACGGTCATTCCTGCGAGGTTGCGTTTGCGCGGCGCGAGCGAAAGACGGGGGCGGGGTACCGCGGCTTCGATGTTGCGTTTTCGCCCGAGGTCACAATCGAGGAAGACCTCTACCGCCGCGACACGACGATGAACAGCATGGCGCGGGAGTTGCCGGACGGAAAGTTGCTCGACCCGTATGGCGGGCGGGAGGACATCGCGCAGCATCGCGTGCGCGCTGTCTCGGAGCACTTCACGGAAGACCCCGTGCGGGCGCTGCGGGCGGCGCGGCAGGCGGCGCTGTTTGATTTTGCCATCACGGATGAGACGCTCTCCTACATGCACGCCTGCCGTGAGGAACTCGTGGCCGAGCCAGCGGAGCGGCTGTTCGGCGAGCTCTCGCGGGCACTCACGGCGCGTCGGCCGTCGCAGTTCTTCCGCTATCTGCAGGCCGCGGGGCTGCTCGATGCGACGTTCCCAGAACTCTTCGCGCTGATTGGCAAGACGCAGCCAGCGGCGTTCCATCCCGAGGGTGATGCATTCGAGCACACGATGCTCGTCGTTGACAAGGTCGCGGCGGAGACCGACGACGTTCTCTCGCGGTTTTGCGGTCTCGCGCACGACATCGGCAAGGGCGTGACGCCAGCCGACATGCTGCCGCATCACTACGGCCACGAGCTCAAGGGCGGGGACGTTCTCGCAGCGTGGGATGCGCGCATGCATTTCCCGAAAGCGTGGCGGCAGGCGGCAGCATTCGTCATCCGCGAGCACATGCGCGCGGCGCGCTTGACGAAGCTCGGAAAAATCACGCAGCTCCTGCTCGCCATCCGGAAATCGCCGCTTTCTTTTGCGGGATTCAACGCTGTCATCCGCGCCGACCACGGCAGCCTGCCGCCGTATCTTGAAAATGGAGAAGCCTGGACAGCCGAGCTCGTGAAGATTTCAGGCCGCGATGCGCCTGAAACGCTCGAAGGCCGCGCGATTGCCGACTGGATTTTTGCCCAGCAGGCGGCACGCCTCCGCGTTCTTATAAAAGCATGATAACGATGCGATGAAACTCGAAGCCAACGTCTTGATGATGAATTGATTGGAAGTGTTTACATCTCATTTCTATTCGGCTATAATAGACAGTAGGAAATGAGATAAGATAATAACAAATTTATCATGGAGGCGATTTTTATGGGGCTCATCGTACCATACAAGGGCAAGCGGCCAAAGGTCGATCCGTCGGTCTTCATTGCGCCGACGGCATGCGTGGCCGGCGACGTCGTCATCGGCAAGGATTCGAGCGTCTGGTTTGCCAGCGTCGTGCGCGGCGATTTCCAGCCAATCCGCATCGGGCGCTGCACGAACATCCAGGACAACGCGACGATCCATGTCATGGGCGACTGCCCGCTGACAATCGGCAGCTATGTCATGATCGGCCACAACGCCATCGTGCACAGCAAGTCCATCGGTTCGAACACGCTGATCGGCATGGGCGCCATCCTGCTCGGCTACACGGAGATCGGCGAGAACTGCATCATCGGTGCAGGGTCGCTGATTACCCAGCACAAGAAGATTCCTGACAATTCCATTGTCTACGGCAATCCTGCCAAAATCATCCGCGCACTGCGCGACGACGAGATCCAGGCGCTGCACGAATCCGCGCTGGCGCATGCGGAGCTCGCAAAGAAATACAAGGCAGAATTGCTTTGAAGTTTTGAAAAACCACCCAAAGGAGAAACCTGTTTTATGGAAAAAACGCTCGTACTCATCAAGCCGGATGCTTTCGCTGCCCATCATGTGGGCGACATCATCAAGATTTATGAAGAGAAAGGCTTCCGCATCGCCGCGATGAAGATGCTCAAGATGGATCGGCGGCTCGCGTCGATTCACTATGCCGAGCACATCGGACGGCCGTATTACGAAGACCTCAGCGGTTTCATGACGTCGGGGCCGATTGTCGCGATGGTGCTCATGGGCGACAATGTCATCCATCGCGTGCGCGAGCTCCACGGCAAGACGAATCCGGCCGAGGCAGCCGAGGGCACGATCCGCAAGCTCTATGCGACGAGCGGTCGCCGCAACGCCGTCCATGCTTCCGACAGCCCCGAGAGCGCCGAGCGCGAAATCCATATCTTCTTCAACGAGACGGAAATCTACGACGACTGAGGAGGGGACTCCCATGCATGTCTATACGAAAACCGGCGATGCGGGCGAGACGGGACTCTACACGGGGGAACGTGTGAAGAAATCCTCGCTGCGCGTCGATGTCTATGGCACGATTGACGAGGCTGACGCCGCGTTCGGCATGGCACGCGCCTTCGCGACGAAAGCGGAAGTCAAGACGGCCATCCTCGGCATCCAGAAAAAACTGTCCGCCCTCATGGCCGACATCGCGAGCCTCGACAAGGGGCCGCTGATTCATGAGGAGGATGTCATCGCACTCGAATCGGCGATGGACGCCATCGAAGAGCGCCTGCCGAAGCTCACATCGTTCCTGATTCCAGGCGACACGCCGGCCGGGGCCTGCCTCGACCATGCGCGTACGGTTGTGCGCCGCGCTGAGCGCCGCTTCTGCGAGCTTGCGGAGCACGAGGACGTCCACGGCACGGATCGCCGCTTCCTCAACCGCCTCTCGGATTACGCATTCTTGCTCATGCGCCTCGAGGAAACGAACGTCTGAGCGGTAGAAAAAATACGAAGCAACAATTTGAAAACTCCTGCAATTTCGTCAGATTTTGCAGGAGTTTTTTCTGATTTGGCGAATACTATAGTATGTGAAAAAGCAAAACTATTGGAGGGGTCATGATGAAAGAATTTCAAAGCAAGAATCTTCGGAATGTCGTCTTCCTCGGGCACGGCAACTGCGGCAAGACGAGCCTGCTCGACGATGCGCTCTTCCACACGGGCACGGCGAAGCGCCGCGGCAACGTCGATGACGGCACGAGCCTCCTCGACATGACGCCGGAGGAGCAGGAACGCCATCTGACGATGGAGGCAAAGCTCGCTTCCTGCGAATGGGGCGACTGCAAGCTGAACCTGCTCGACACGCCGGGCTATCCCGATTTCGTCGGCGAGGCCATCGAGGCCATGAACGCGGCCGATGCCGCCGTCATCGTCGTCTCGGCGCACTCGGGCATCGAGGTCGAGACAGAGAAGTTCTGGAACCTCGCGAAGGAGCAGGAACTGCCGCGCATGTTCTTCCTCAACAAGATGGACCGCGAGCACACGGACTTTCATGGCGTCATCGACGAGCTGCGCGTGCGCTTCGGCTCGGGCGTCGTGCCCGTCCAGTTGCCCATCGGTCAGGAAGCGGCATTCCAGGGCGTCGTCGATCTCCTCAAGATGCACGGCAAGATCGTGCCGCATGACGAAGACGACTGCGTCGTGACGGACATCCCGGAATACCTCGACCATGACGTCGAATTGGCGCGCCAGACGCTCATCGAGGCGGTCGCCGACTACAACAACGAGCTCCTCGAGAAATATCTCGAAGGCGAAGAAATCAGCGAGGACGAGGTCGGCGAGGCACTGCGGAAAGGCATCGCGGATGGCAAGCTCTTCCCGGTCTTCTGCGGCTCGGCCAAAGCCGACATCGGCGTCAAGAAGCTCCTGAATGGCATCGCGGCCTACCTGCCGTCGCCAGCGGACCACACGGTCATCGGCACCGTGCCCGGCTCGGAAGAGCTCGTCGAGCGTGCGGTGGGCGATGCGTTCTCGGCCTATGCATGGAAGACGACCGTCGATCCGCTTGCGGGCCGTCAGACGTACCTGCGCATCTATTCGGGCAAGCTCAAGGCCGACACGAGCGTGCTCGACGTCACGACCGGCCGCACGGAGCGCATCGGCGCGCTCCAGACGCTGCGCGGCAAGCAGGCGCACAGCGTCGCCGTCGCGCATGCCGGCGACATCGTCGTTACGTCGAAGCTCATGAACGTCCAGACGGGCGACACGCTTGCCGACGCCGCGCATCCCATCGCCTACGAGGCGGCCGCATTCCCGACGCCGATGCTCGAGATGGCCGTCCATCCGAAGAAGAAGGGCGAGGAGGACAAGCTCTTTGCCGCTATCGCGAAATGCGAGGAAGCCGACCCGACGCTCGCTGTGCGCAAAGAGCAGGGCACGAAGGAAACCATCCTCGCGGGCATCGGCGAGATGCAGCTCAAGATTCTCGAAGAGAAGCTCGAAAGCAAATACCATGTCGGCCTGACGCTCACGAAGCCGCGCATCGCCTACCGTGAGACCATCAAGAAGGCGACAAAGGCCGAAGGCAAGTACAAGAAGCAGAGCGGCGGCCACGGCCAGTACGGCCACGTCCTGCTCGAAATCACGCCACAGAAAGCGGGCGAGGGCAACGAATTCACCGAGACGATCTTCGGCGGCAGCGTGCCGCGCCAGTTCATCCCGGCCGTCGAAAAGGGCACGCAGGAAACGCTCGCCAACGGCATCCTTGCAGGCTATCCCGTCGTCGATGTCAAAGTCAACCTCTACGACGGCTCGTATCATCCCGTCGATTCGTCCGAAGCGTCGTTCAAGTCCGCAACGGCCATCGCGCTCAAGAAAGGCGTTCTCGATGCCTCGCCCGTCCTGCTCGAACCCATCGACACCGTGACGGTCGCGGCGCCGGAGTACTACGTCGGCGGCATCATCGGCAGCCTCAACAGCAAGCGCGCCCGCATTCTCGGCACCGAAACGGGCGACAAAGGCCAGATGGTCATCCGCGCCGAAGTCCCCGAGGCCGAACTCTACCAGTACGCGACCGACCTCCGCTCCCAGACCCAGGGCCGTGGTACGTACGCGCGCGAGTTCCTGCGCTACGAAGTCGTGCCCGAGAAACAGGCCGCTGCCGTCATCGAGGAAGCGAAGGCAGCGAAGTGACGGAATTCACCTGCGCCCGCCATTCTTTTGGCGTCATGTGAAACATGGTGTGGAAGGCGCGGGAAAATGTCGAGTAATCGCGAAAGCCGCAGGCATAGCAGATGTCCGTCACGGACTCGTCACCAGAGAGCATCTTCCGCGCTGCGAGCAGGCGCTTGCTCGTGATGTACTGATGGATGCTGTAGCCTGTCTCCTGCTTGAACTTCCGCATGAGATAGTACTTGCTGAGGTAGACGTGTTCCGCGAGGGATTCGATCGAGAGCTCGGCGTCGAGGTGGCTGTTGATGTATTTGAGCACCTGCTGGATTTTTTCGTCATACGACGACGCGTGCAGCTCGCCGAGCTCGTGCGCGAGCATCGCGCGGTTCAGCAGAATCATGAACTCGATGAAGAGGATTTCTGTATAGAGCCCGTTTGCGAAGCCTTCTTCGCGCGACGTGTGCTCGAGCTTTTCCATATGGAACAGCAGGTCGTGGGAAAGTCCCGTGCCTGCATGCATGACCGACGACCCCGCCCGTGCTTTCTGAAAGCATGCGGCGAGGTCGTCGCCGTCTTTCTGGCAGCGTGCGAGGAACGCGGGCGCGACGTAGATGACGATGCGTTCGTACGGCACATCGGGCGAGAGCACGGGCCGGTGGATTTCGCCTGCCGAGACGAAGATGATGTCGCGCGGCACGAGCGGGTAGCTGCGGCCTTCGATGATGTAGTCGGCATGGCCGCCGAGGAACAGGATGATCTTGTGGAAGTCATGATAATGGAAGGGAATCGGCGACAGGCGCTGGTCTTTCAGGCGGAACACGCGGAAGTCGCGCAGCAGGTAGCCCTTCTTTTCGTACGTCTCCAAAGTATCGCCTCCAAATCATTTTCTCCATTATAGGCGAGCAGAGCACTTTTTGCAATCTTTACAGCACTTCCTGCATTTCTCTTGCGGAAAATGCCTGCTATACTAAGCACAGAAATTGAAACGGAGGCGACCGACATGATGGAAATCAAAAATTATACGACGGCCGAGAAAGAATACATGGTCCTGAACGGGAGCGAAATGCGCGTCATGCCGGGAACGGCAGCCATCCGCTTGCTGGCGGACCGCCGCCGGGGCGTCGGTGCAGACCGCGTCCTCGTCTTCACGGGCACGCACGAAGAGCCGTCCTTCCTCGTCTATGAGGCTGATGGCACGCAGGTGGAGCCTGCGGCGATGGATTACAAGATCCTCGTCCGCTACCTTGCCGAGGAAGGCATCGCAGCGAACCCGGCCGAGCTCGCGAAGGTCTTCGGCGACCAGGCGTTCGTCGAGGCGTTCAGCACGCCGACCATCACGAAGCTCGAGTTCCATGTGACGGATGCATTCGTCGCAAAGATGGAAGCTGCCGATGCGAAGGAAGAACAGCTCGTCGGCTGAATGAAAAATAAGGCTCTCCCATTGGGAGAGCCTTTAAAGACACGAAAAAGCGGACATCATGACGATGTCCGCTGCATTTTCAAATGGTCGGGATGACAGGATTCGAACCTGCGGCCTCTTCGTCCCGAACGAAGCGCGCTACCAAACTGTGCCACATCCCGTAAACACAAGTAATATTATACTCATGGGAGACACTACTGTCAAGCATTATTTTCGAAAGAAGGCAAAATTTTTCTTTTGAAGGATTTCTGCGTGCTTGCCTTGCTTTTTCATCGTTTCTTTGCTAGACTGAAGAAAGCAATTGAAGATTTTCCACTAGGGGAGCATTTGCTGAGAGGCTGCCTGCATGGCGGCCGACCCTTGGAACCTGTCGGGGTAATACCTGCGTAGGGAAGTGGCACGCGTTTGACGTCAGACGGAGTACCACCGTCTGGCGTTTTTGTTTTGTTCTGCATTCAAAAACGGAGGTCTTTTTCATGGCAACACAGATGCAGCTGGCCCGCGAAGGCAAGGTCACGGATGCGATGCGCGGCGTCGCCGAAGAGGAGCACATCGCTGTCGAGACGGTGCGCGAGCGCGTGGCGAAGGGCACGATCGCCATCTGCGCGAACGTCAACCACTTGGCGCATGGGAAGTTTTCGCCGCGCGGCGTCGGCGAAGGGCTGCGCACGAAGGTCAATGCGAACATCGGGACGTCGAGCACGTTTCCGGAAATTGCGCCGGAGCTCGAGAAGCTCGACGAGGCGGTGAAATGCGGTGCGGATGCCGTCATGGATCTCTCGACGGGCGACGGCATTGACGAGTCACGGCGGCGCATCATCGAGCATTCGCCCATCATGGTCGGCACGGTGCCGCTCTATCAGGCGACGGTACGGTCGATTTGCGAGCATGGCGCCGTCGTCGAGATGACGGATGACGACATCCTCGAGACGATCGAAGCGCAGGCGAAGGATGGTGCGGACTTCATGACGCTGCACTGCGGCGTGACGCGGGCGGCCATCGAGGCGATGCGCGCGCAGGGACGCGTCATGGACATCGTGAGCCGCGGCGGTTCGTTCATCGCGGGCTGGATGTTGCACAACGAGCAGGAAAATCCGCTCTACGAGCATTTTGACGACATCCTCGACATCTGCGAGAAATACGATGTGACGATCAGCCTCGGCGACGGTATGCGGCCGGGCTGCACGGCGGATGCAACAGACCGTGCACAGCTGACGGAACTCATCACGCTCGGCAGCCTCGTCGACCGTGCTTGGAAGCGCGGCGTGCAGGTCATGGTCGAGGGGCCGGGACATGTGCCGTTTGACCAGATCAAGGCGAATATGCAGCTCGAGAAGCGTCTCTGCCGCAATGCGCCGTTCTACGTGCTCGGCCCGCTCGTGACGGACATCGCACCAGGCTACGACCACATCACGTCGGCCATCGGCGGCACGCTCGCGGCCGCGTCGGGCGCGGACTTCCTCTGCTATGTGACGCCCGCCGAGCATCTGGCGCTGCCGACGATCGAGGACGTGCACACGGGCGTCATCACGGCGCGCATCGCGGCGCACGCGGCCGACCTCGTCAAGAACGTGCCGGGGGCGCGTGACTGGGACCGCAAGATGGCCGAGGCGCGCAAGCAGCTCGACTGGAAGGCGCAGATGGAGCTCGCCATCGACCCGGAACTCACGCGCCAGAAGCGCGGCGCGCGCAATCCTGAGGATGAAAAGGCCTGCTCGATGTGCGGCGATTACTGCGCTGTCGAAATCATCCACAAGTATTTTGACAAGCGGGAATGCCCGTTTGATGATTGAAACAAAAGTTACAGGAAAATCTCACATGTTCTGCTATAATAGTAAAAAATGAACCGTTGAAACAGGGGGACATGTGAAATGAAGAAATGGGCCATCATTTATTCGTCTGTCACAGGCAATACGAAGAAGATTGCCGATGCCATGGCGGAAGCGCTTGAGGGGAATGTCGATGTCTTTCGCGTACAGGATGCGCCGCAGAAGCTCGATGACTATGAAGTTGTCCTGCTCGGCTACTGGCTGCGCCTCGGCGCGCCGGATCCGCGGATGCTGAAATATCTGCCGATGGTGCATGATGCGCGCGTCTGCTTTTTCCAGACGCATGGCACCGACCCGACGAGCGAGCACGCCATCACATCGTTTGCGCGCGCAGGCTACCAGCTCGGCAAAGGCTGCGAGATCCTCGGCACGTTCGGCTGCCGCGGCAAGATCAATCCGAGCCTCTTGGAGCATCGCAAGAACGCAGGCCCCGACGATCCGCATGGCGGCCCGCAGAGCATCGAGCGCTGGAAACTCGCCTCGACGCATCCTGACGAAGGCGACGTCGTGGCGGCGAAGGAATTCGTTCATGCCATGCAGCGCAAGCTTCAGCTCAAGCAGAAGTACCTGGCGGCAAAGCAGGCAAAGATGGCAGCGGCGGCAGCAAAGCCGGCAGCAAAAACAGAATAAAACGTTTTCAGTTCAGAATCGGAGATAAAGTTGCAGGATTTCGGATTGTTCCATCCTGCTTCTTTTTTTATACTATAGATATAGAAATCTTCTGAAAGAGGTGGGAGACGTGAGTGTTGCCATCGAAATCGAAAATGTCATCAAGCGCTATGGAGACCTGACGATCATTCCGGGGCTCACGGAGCATATCAAGAACGGCGAATTCTTTACGCTTCTGGGGCCGTCGGGCTGTGGAAAGACGACGCTTCTGCGCATGATTGCCGGATTCAACACCATCGAGGGCGGCGAGATCCGCTTCAATGACAAGGTCATCAACGACATTCCGGCGCACAAGCGCAACATCGGCATGGTGTTCCAGAGCTATGCCATCTTCCCGCATCTGACGGTGCGCGAGAATGTCGAGTACGGCTTGAAGCTCCGCAAGCTGCCAAAGGACGAGATGAGGGAAAAGGTCGACAAGATTCTCGACGTCGTACAGATCACGGAGTATCAGGACCGATTGCCGGAGCGCCTCTCGGGCGGCCAGCAGCAGCGTGTCGCACTCGCGCGCGCCATCGTCATCCATCCGAGCGTGCTGCTGATGGACGAGCCACTCTCGAACCTCGACGCGAAACTCCGCATCGAGATGCGCTCGGCCATCCGTGCCGTGCAGAAGCAGGTCGGCATCACGACGGTCTACGTCACGCATGACCAAGAGGAAGCGCTTTCGATTTCCGACCGCATCGCGGTCATGAAGAAAGGCGTCATCCAGCAGACGGCACGGCCGCATACGATTTATGCGCGGCCGTACAACACGTTCGTCGCGACGTTTATCGGTCATTCGAACTTGTTCTGCGGGCGTCTCGTCGCGCAGGATGGCGGCCTTGCTGCGGCGTTTGCTGACGGCTATGTGCTGCCGATGGAAGGGCTTTCCAAGGAAGCGGCCGAGGGCATGGATGTCATCATCGCCGTGCGTCCGGAAGAGTTCTCGATTCGCGGGGAAGGCGAAGGTGTACGTTGTACGGTCAAGAGCAAGGTCTTCCTCGGCAAGTATATCCAGTACGGCCTCACATTCCCTGACGACATGCTCGTGCCGGGCCAGCCGTCCATCGAGTACAGCCAGGACGTCGGCCATGCCGAGCACATTCTCGAAGTTGGCGACGTCGTCACGCTGCATCCGAATCCGGCGAAGGTAAACCTCTTCACGGCGGATGGCAGCCACAGCCTCATGGAAGGTGTGGTGCGCGATGAATAGGAAGTTTCATTGGGATTTCTGGGCGGGCATCACGGTGCTCTCCATCGCGGTCTTCGCGCTCTTCCTGATCTATCCATTGTTCTCGCTGTTCGTCAGTGCATTCCAGGATGCGGAGACAGGTGCGTGGAGCATGGCGAATTTCGCGCATTTCTTCGAACGCAAGTATTACTACCAATCGATGATCAACAGCTTCTACGTCACGACATGCGTGACGGTGCTGGCCGTCATCATCGGCACAGCCGTTGCGTATTTCATGACGCTCTACCGTGTGCGATTCAAGAATGCCGTCGAAATCTGCATCGTCATCTCGCTCTTGTCGCCGCCATTCATCGGCGCGTACTCGTGGATTCTGATTGGCGGGCGCAACGGCTATATTACGAAGTTCCTCGCGCAGTACGGCATTGATTTTCCGTCGATTTATGGCTTTGCCGGCATTCTCTTGGTGCTCACGCTGAAGCTCTATCCTTTCATCTACCTCTACGTTGCAGGTGCGATGAAGAACATCGACTCGGCGCTCATCGAGGCGGCCGAAAGCCTCGGGTGCAGCGGCATCCGCAAGGTCGTGACGATCATCGTGCCGCTGATTACGCCGACGATTCTCGCGGGCGCGCTGATGGTCTTCATGAATGCGATGGCAGATTTCGGCACGCCAATGCTGATCGGCGAGGGCTTCAACGTCATGCCGGTCATGATTTACTCCGAGTTCATCAACGAGGTCGGCGACCAGGCGAATTTCGCGGCGGCGATGGCGGCCATCATGGTGCTGATCACGTCGAGCATCTTCATGGTGCAGAAATACATCGTCAACCGCAAGTCGTTCACGATGAGCTCTCTCAGGCCGATGCAGATGGGAGCGCTCCACGGCTGGAAGAATGTCCTCCTCCATGTCTGCATCTACGCGCTCGTTGCTTTGTCGCTCATCCCGCAACTCGTCGTCATCTACACATCATTCCTCAAGACGAGCGGCTCCATCTTTGTTGATGGCTATTCGCTTGACAGTTATCGGACGATTTTTTCGAGCCTCGGCACGGCGATTTCGAACACGTACCTCTTCAGCACGACAGCAATCATCGCGATCATCTTCCTCGGCATGACGATCGCGTATCTGACGACGCGGCGGAAGAGCTGGCTGACCGAGGTTATCGATACGCTGTCGATGTTCCCGTACATCATCCCAGGTTCCGTGCTCGGCATCACGCTGCTTCTGGCGTTCAATGATGAACCGTTGCTACTTTCCGGCACGGCGGCCATCATCATCATCTCGCTCGTCATCCGGCGCCTGCCATACACGCTGCGTTCGAGCTCGGCCATCCTCTACCAGCTGAGTCCGAGCCTCGAAGAGGCGTCCATCAGCCTCGGCGCTTCACCTGTGCGGACGTTCTTCAAGGTGACGGCCATCATGATGCTGCCTGGTGTCATGAGCGGTGCAATCCTCTCGTGGATCACGGCCATCAATGAGCTTTCGAGTTCCGTCATCTTGTTTACAGGTGCGACGAAGACGATGTCCGTTGCCATCTACACCGAAGTCATCCGTGCGAGCTACGGCACAGCCGCCGCGCTCTCGACCATCCTGACGCTCACGACCATCACGGCGATGGTGATTTTCTTCAAGGTCTCCGGACGTCATGATGTCACACTTTGATGTTTCACCAAGGGTTCACATATCTTTCAAAGGGGGAAGTTTTGATGAAGTTCAAGAAGTTGATGGCATCCCTTTTGGGCGCTGCCATGATTACGATGTCATTCGCCGGCTGCGGCGGCGGGGGACAGCAGGCGGCTACGAGCGGCAGCGGTTCGGGCGGCGATGACAATACGCTCGTCGTCTATTGCCCGCATCCTCTGGCGTTCATCAATCCGCTCGTCGAGGAGTTTGAAAAGGAAAGCGGCATCAAGGTCGATGTCGTGGCGGCTGGCACGGGCGAGCTCCTGAAGCGCGTCGAATCCGAGAAGGCTAATCCGCTCGGCGACATTTTCTGGGGCGGCTCGCTCTCGACGATGAAGCCGAAAGCCGACCTCTTCGAGCCGTACAAGTCGGCGAATGAAGAGCATGTGCAGGCGGCGTTCAAGAACGAGGAAGGCTCGATGACGCGTTTTACGGACATCCCGAGCGTTATCATGGTCAATACGGACCTCATCGGCGACATCAAGGTCGAAGGGTATGAAGACCTCTTGAATCCTGCACTCAAAGGCAAGATTGCGATGGCCGATCCGTCAAAGTCCTCTTCGTCGTATGAGCACCTCATCAACATGCTCTATGCGATGGGAAATGGCAACCCTGACCAGGGCTGGGACTACGTTGAGAAATTCTGCAAGAACCTCGATGGCAAGCTGCTCTCGGGTTCGTCGGCCGTCTATAAGGGCGTTGCCGATGGCGAGTACGTCGTCGGCTGCACGTTCGAGGAAGGCGGCGCGAAGTATGTCGCCGATGGCGCACCGGTCAGGCTCGTCTACATGAAGGAAGGCGTCATCTCGAAGCCGGACGGCATCTACATCATCAAGAACGCAAAGCACATGGAGAACGCGAAGAAGTTCATCGACTTCATCACGAGCAAGGAAGCGCAGACGCTCATCACGCAGCAGCTTCATCGCCGCAGCGTCCGCGATGACGTGCCCGCACCGAAAGGTCTGCTCGAGAAGTCCGAAATCCATATCATCACGGATGACGAGACGGTCGTGAACCAGAACAAGAAGGCATGGCTCGACAAGTTCAAGGACATCTTTACGAGCGTGCAGTAAAAAATCGAATCTTTGAAAGTATCAGCAGGCGGCCGGCGCTGCCTGCTGATTTTTTGCGGTGGACCGATCCTTTTGGTATACTGAAGAAAGAGAGGAGGCAGGCGGATGAAATCGACATCGTTCCAGCGCGAGGCGCAGAAGACGCTGATGCTCTATGCCTGCGGTCCAATCCTCGTTTTCCTGCTGCTTGGCGCGGTTTTTGCTGTGGCGAGCTGGCAGCATTACGTCGTGCAGCGCAGCAACGACGTGCGCATGGCGGCAGCCGGGCGGTTGGAATCATGGATTGCTGGATACGAAGCAGCGACGGACTTGCCGGAAGACACGAATATCGCGTGGCTGCGGCAGGATGCGACGGTACGCGCCGCGCTCTCGGCGCAGCTCTACCATGCAGCAAATACGTCGCGGTCGGGGGCCTTGTTCTTCCTGCTCGATGACGAGCGGCAGATCGTGCTCGGGACATGGAAATATCTGCCGGCCCCGATTGGCGAGGCACCAGAAAATATGGGCTTGCTCGCGCGCCTGCAGCAGTCGGATGGCGCGCCAATCGCCGAGTGGGTCGAGGGCGTGAGCGCTCCGGAACTCGACCTCGCCATTGGTCGGAGCCTGCCGGGCGGCATGGTCTTCTTCCTGCTGCCCGGGAAATTCCTCATGCAGGAACTTTTTTCGCCGTATCTCGACATCATCGTGACGGACGCGTATGACAATGTCGTGCTGGCGACGGGCGGCCGCTATCTCGAGCGCGGGGAAACGGCGCCGCGCAAATTGTCGCCGGAACTTCGAAGTGCCGACCGGACGATTGCAGAGCACGGCGGACAGCATTACTACGTCACACATGCGACGCTTTCCACGGGGTGGCGCGTCACGACGGTATTGCCTGTGACCGATCTTTTGACGCGATACGCCATCAGCATCGGGAGCTTCGTCCTCGTGCTGCTGCTCTTCCTGCCGATTCTCTGGCAGAGTGCGCGGCGCGAAGGAGATGCGCGCGCCCGTGCCGTGCAGGAAGCGGCGGCGCGAGCGACGGCCATCGCGGACATCCGCCGGTTCGAGAGCCAGTTCCAGCCGCATTTCCTCTTCAATACGCTTGAGAACATCAAGTATATGATCAAGCTCGAGCCGGACAAGGCGGCGCAGATGGTCATGGCGCTCTCGCGGCTCCTGCGATACAGCATCCACGGACAGCAGCGCCTCGTCTCGTTTGCGGAAGACCTTTCGTATACGCATGGTTTTCTCGAGATCCAGAAAGCGCGTTTCGGACGGCGGTTCCAATATGAAGAAGAGATTCCTGAAGAGGCGCTCGATTGCGCCGTGCCGCGCCTGATCTTGCAGCCCATCATCGAGAATGCCATCAAGTATGGCGAAGCGGCCGATGGCACAATCCGTGTAACTGTGCAGGCACAGAGGCGGCAGAGTTCCTCGGAGGACGTACTCATGCTGACCGTGCGCGATGACGGGCGTGGCATGGAGCCAGAGGAAAGCGAGCGCCTGCGCGACCTGCTCGCTCGCGCGGAAGACCCCGCGAACCATACGGGTCTCTACAACGTGCATCGTCGCCTGCAGCTGTTGTTCGGTGCATTGTATGGCGTCCAGTTCCAAAGCGCGATAGGAAAAGGCACAATTGTTATACTCACTCTGCCGTGGCGGCACGCTCAAACTTCAGCCCCCCTCGTTGAGGGGGGACGGGCCGCGAAGCGGCGGGGGGAGTAGTAAGGTACGATAACCGACCAAATTTGAATGACGTGTCTAAAGTACGGGAAGGGAGGCGGAACGATTGCTCCGCATCGTGATTGCCGAGGATGAAGAAATGATCCGGCGCGGCCTTGTCGAGACCATTGACTGGGCGGCACTCGGTGCCGAAGTCGTCGGCGAAGCAGCGGATGGCATCGAAGCGCTCGAAGTATTGAGGGCGGAGCACCCTGACGCTGTCTTTGCCGACATCCGGATGCCGCGCCTTTCAGGACTTGATTTCGCTGAGAACGTGCGTGCGGCTGGCGATGATACGCCCATCATCTTCCTGACGAGCTATGCAGATTTTTCGTATGCACAGCGGGCGGTACGTCTCGGCGCATTCGACTATCTATTGAAGCCTGTGGATGAGGTGGAGCTTGCGCGCGTGCTCGGCGCGCTCGCCAAGCGGCAGGAGGCGAAGAGCGGGGAAGATGCATCCAGGCTTCCAGTGCTTGTGGACTGGTCGCTCGACGATGCTGATGGCAATCCCTATGTGTCTGATGTGCTCGCGGCCGTCCAGACGCGCTACCGCGAACGTCTCAGCATCGAAGAGCTTGCAGACGCCGAGGGCGTTTCCGCCAGCTATCTGTCGCGCAAGCTCAAGGAGGCGACGGGCCATACGTTTGTCAGCCTGCTCGCGCGTACGCGCGTACAGGCGAGCCTGCCGCTGTTGCAGGCCAGGCGGCTGCGCGTTTATGAAGTGGCCGAGGCGACGGGCTTTGGCGATTACAAGAACTTCAGCCAGGTCTTCAAGAAATACTTGCAGGTGTCTCCGCGTGCTTGGTGCGCGGCGGCAGGAGAGGAGAACTCATGACAAAAACATTCGAACATACCATTCTTCTGAGCGACCTCGATGGGACGCTGATTCCGCGCGGCGGGCGCGTTTCGGAGGGAAACCGCGCGGCCATCGAGCGCTTCGTCCGTGGCGGCGGCCGCTTCGGCGTGGCGACGGGGCGGACGCCCGAGGCGGCTGGCGGCTATATCAGCGGCCTGTCCATCAGCGCGCCGAGCGTCTTCTTCAATGGTGCGATGCTCTATGACTGGACGGAAAAGCGCGTACTCGCCGAGCGGCCGCTGCCGGGCGGCGAAGCATGGCCGCAGTTTGCCGCGCGCTGCCTTGCAGAGTTTCCTGAGGCCTGCATCGAGGTCTACACGGTGACGGACTGCAACATCGTGAGCAACCCGAAAAATGACGATCCGCGCCTGCCGCATGAGTACTATCGCTATCGCCATGTCGCGCTTGAAGAAGTGTCAGACATTGCGAAGACGCCGTGGCTGAAGTTCTTCGTGCGCGATACGCCGGAGCATCTGCGGCAGCTCGAACGCGAGGCGGCAGCGGCAGGCATCCCGAAGCTCGCGCATGGATTCTATTCGGAAGTCGAGTATTATGAATTTGTCGCGCAGGGCACGTCGAAGGGCGCGATGCTCGAAGTCATCCGCACGCTGCCAGAATATCAGGGCTGGCGTATCATCGCGCTCGGCGATGAACGCAACGATGTCGAGATGCTGCGGAATGCTGACATCGGCGTCTGCGCGGGCGGCGCGCGCGAAGAAGTCCGCGCAGCAGCAGACGTTGTCGGCTGTCCTGTCGAGGAGAATCTCGTTGCCTGGGTGCTCGATCATGTCCTCGCAGATGAGGCTGTTGCACGACATTGACGTTCTTTTCGTGAAATTGGTGCCCCTCCTCTCGTTGACAATAACTGAGATGCATGATAGCATAAGATACGTTATTTCGTGTTTTTTGAGAGGAGCGGTTTCATCGGATGGAGGCTTTCTGTATCGCTGTGGCCCTCGTCGGCCTGATGTATTTTGCGTATCGAGGGTGGTCAATCATCCTGATTGCGCCACTTTTTGCGGGCATTGCAGCGCTCGCGAGCACGTTCGGCGTGCTGCCGACGTACACGGAGCTCTACATGACGCGCATGGCAGAATACGTCAAAACGTATTATCCAGTCTTCTTGTTCGGTGCGGTTTTCGCGCGGTTGATGGAAAAAGGCGGCCTTGCGGCAGCGGTCGCAGGCAAGATTGTCGAAGTGCTCGGTGAGAAGCGAGCCGTGCTCGCCGTACTCCTGGGCTGCGGCGCACTGACGTACGGCGGCCTGTCCGTCTTCGTCGTCGCATTCGTCATGTATCCGTTCGGCGCCTATGTGTTCCGGCGGGCGGACATCCCGAAGCGGCTGCTGCCAGCGGCGCTTTGGATGGGCATTTTCTCGTTCGCGATGGTTTCGCTGCCGGGCACGCCTCAAATTCAGAACATTATCCCTTCGTCGTATTTCCAGACATCGACATGGGCCGGGCCGGGCATCGGCATCTTCGCTTCCATCTTGTTCCTCGCCATCGGCTGGGGCTGGGTCAGCTTCCGCGCGAAGCGCCTGCAGGCCGCGGGCGAGGGCTATGGCACCCATACGGAAGGGCGCAAGCGCCGCGAGCCGAAAATCAAGATTCCATGGTACTGGGCGGCGTTCCCGCTGCTCATGGTCATCGTCATCAATGTCGTGCTCTCGAATCCGTTCCATTGGGCATGGGGCTATCATTGGAGCGAGGACGCGCTCGCAGTCTTTGCGCCGCTGCACCTGACCCTCCTTGCGGAAAAGGTGGGCAAGGTCTCGGCCATCTGGTCCATCAGCGTCGCACTCATCGTGAGCTCGGTCGCGGCGGCCTGGATCGGGCGCAAGCGCTTCATCGTCATGGACGGCTTCCTCGCGCCCATCAACTACGGTGCACTCTCGTCGGCGGCTGCTGCGCTCAACGTCGCATCGGGCTATGCGTTCGGCTGCGTGCTGACGACGCTGCCGGGCTTCGCACCTGTGACGGAAGGGCTCATCGGCCTCGCGCAGTCGTTCGGCCCGCTCGTCTCGGCGGTCGTGACGACGAACATCATGTGCGGCATCACGGGCTCGGCCTCGGGCGGCCTGACCATCGCGCTCTCGGCGCTCGGTGACCAGTGGATGCAGATGGCGCTCGCGCAGGGCATTCCTCTGGAGGCGTTGCACCGCATCGTCGCCATCGCTTCGGTCGGTGTCGATCCCGTGCCGCACTGCGGTGCGCTCGTGACGCTCCTGGCCATCTGCGGCCTCACGCACAGCGATTCGTATGGCGACATCGCCATCTGTATGGCGCTCAAATTCCTTGTGCCATATCTCTGCGTCATCTTCTTCCTGTTGACAGGCATCTGCTGAAGATGTAAACTAGTAAAGCGTATATTTTTACAACTTCATATTTCTAGGAGGGATTATTTGTCTCGGCAACTTCGTGGTAATCTCTATCTTCTCGGTGCAGCCTTTCTCTGGGGAACGACATTTGTCGCCCAGATGACAGGTATGGACGAGTTGGGTCCCTACAGTTATTCGTTCGGACGCTATCTGATCGGCCTTGTTTCTGCACTGGTGATATGGATAGCCTTCCGCGGGCAGCGCGCGCGGGCGAAAGCTGCAGGGACGTATCAGCCGGGCTGGAAGGCCGGTCTCGGCGCAGGCTCCTTCATGCTCGTCGGCTCGCTTCTGCAGCAGGTTGGCATGACGGGCACGACGGCGGGCAAGGCGGCGTTCATCACATCACTCTACATCGTGATTGTGCCGATTGGCGCCGTGCTGCTCGGACGTCATATCCGAAAGGAAAACTGGGCGGGCGCGGCCGTCGCGCTCGTCGGTCTCTACCTGCTGTCGCTGAACGGGAGCTTCGAGCTCTCGTTCGGTGATTCGCTCGAGCTTGCGGGCTCGTTCTTCTGGGCAGGCCAGATTCTCTTCATCGACCGCTTTGCTTCGCGCGTCGATGCCATCGAGCTTTCCGTCGCACAGATTTTCGTCTGCATGATGGGCAGTCTCATTCTGATGGGTATCTTCGAGGCGCCGACGATGATGGCGTTTGCTGACAGTTGGTTTGCCATCATCTACGGCGGCGTCATGTCGGCAGGCGTTGCGTTCACGCTCCAGATTTTCGGCCAGAAATACGCCGACCCGGGTCCAGCTGCTATCCTCATGAGTTTCGAAGCCGTCTTCGGCGCGCTCTCCGGATGCCTGCTCCTCGGCGAAGTGCTCTCGGCCCGCGAAATCACAGGCTGCGTCCTGATGCTCGCCGGCGCGCTCGTGACGCAGGCTGCGCAATTCCGACATCGTTCCATTCCTGTTCAGCCCCCTTCTCAGAGGGGGGAGGGCCCGAAGGGCGGGGGGAGTCCCTTGTAAGACATTTGAGAAGTGCGTATGCCCTTCCGCGGGTGCGAGTGTGTTGACTTTCGTTCATACCAGGTGTATACTTTTCTTATCTTCAAATCAAAGGAAGTGGAACGGCGTGAAGCTCGATACGATGAAGATTCTCTTGGCCTGCCTGGCCGTCGTGCTTTTCAGCTGAAGCACGTTTTATGAAGGAATAACGAATGGCAAATAGGACGAAGATGTTCTGTTTGCCATTATTTTTTTGGATGGGTGGCAGGATTTCCCATTTTCGTGTAGAATAGTGTAGAAGATTTGTGACGGACAGAGAGGGGCTTGATTTTATGATGGCAGATGATACGGCGCTCAAGCGGGCGCGCGTAACAATCAAGGTGATTGGCGTCGGCGGCGGCGGCAACCACGTCCTTGCGCGCATGGCGCAGAGCGATTTCATCCATGCGCAGAACATTGAGGACATCGAGCTCATTGGAATCAATACGGAAGCGGCACAGCTCGCCCTGCTGGAAAACATGGGCATCACGTGCCTGCAGATCGGCGAGCAGCTCACGCAGGGACGCGGCACGGGCGGCAATGCGGCTGTGGGCGAAGCGGCCGCCAAGGCAGACGAAGCGAAAATCAAGAACGCCATCACGGGCGCGGACATCGTCTTCATCACGGGCAGCCTCGGCGGCGGCACGGGCACGGGCGCTGTCCCGACGGTCGCGGAGGTCGCGAAGGATCTCGGCATCCTGACGGTCGGCGTCGTGACGCTGCCGTTCGCGTTCGAGGGTTCGCGCAAGACGCGGCTTGCCCAGCAGAGCATCACGGCGATGCAGGGCTACATGGACGCACTCCTCGCCATCCACAACGACAACCTCATGAAGATGCCGGAGAACCGCAAAATCACGCTCGTCGATGCGTTCAAGGTCGCGGATTCCGTACTCGAGCAGGCCATCCGCTGCATCGCGGAACTGATTCTCAAAACGGGCGTCATCAACGTCGATTTCGCGGATGTCACGACGATTTTCACGCAGAGCGAGAGCAGCGACGCGTTGCTCGGCATCGGCCTCGCCGATGATGCGGCCACGGCCGTCGCAGCCGCCGCCAAGAGCCCGCTGCTCGACAAGTCGCTCAAGGGGGCGCGCGGCGTCATCCTGAACCTCACGGGCGACGAAAACATGAGCCTCTACGACGTGGACAATGCGACGAAGTTCATCTGCGAGCAGACAGATCCGAATGTCAACATCATCCTCGGCACCGTCATCGACGAAGATATGAAGGGCAAGGTGCAGGCGACGATTATCGCGACGGATTTTGCGGGCAGTACGGCCATCAAGGCACCGAAGCTTGACGTGCCGCAGTCAAAGCTCCAGAAGCCGAAAGGCATCGAGCTTTCGACGCCGTCGTTCATGCAGCAGCCGAAAGCTCCGCAGGCACCGCATGCGCCTGAGCCGCCCCAGCCGCCGAAACAGGAAAAAAACGCCGGTGCATTCGCCATCCCTGCGTTCCGCCTTACGCCGAACCCAGAGGAAAAGAAATGAGCAAGTTAGGAAGATTTTCGCGCACGACGCTGCTCCTCGGTGATGCGGCGATGGACAAGCTTGCCGCGAGCACGGTTGCCGTCTTCGGCATCGGCGGCGTCGGCTCGTATGCCGTGGAAGGCCTCGCGCGCGCGGGCATCGGCCACCTCGTCCTCATTGACAACGACAGCGTCTGCCTCACAAACATCAACCGCCAGATTCACGCGACGACAAAGACGGTCGGGCAGAAGAAGACGGATGCCATGAAGGCGCGCATCTTGGACATCAACCCAAAAGCCATCGTCGATACCATCGAAGAATTCTATCTGCCGGAGAACGCTGACGCGTTTTTTGGCCAGCTTTACGACTACGTCATTGACGCCGTCGATACCGTCACGGCCAAAATCGACCTCGTTCTCGCGTGCCACGCGCGCAAGATTCCCATCATCTGCAGCATGGGCGCGGGCAACAAGCTCGACCCGACGCAGTTCGAAGTCGCAGACATCTACAAGACGAGCGTCGATCCGATTGCCCGCGTCATGCGCAAGAAGCTCAAGGCCGCGGGCATCCATCATCTCCCTGTCGTCTATTCCAAAGAGCGCCCCATCCCCGTCGCCCTACCAGGCGGTTGCGGCAAAAACTGCATCTGCCCGCCGGGTGCCGCCAACAACTGCGAAAAAAAGCGCGCCACGCCAGGCTCGATTTCGTTCGTGCCCTCCGTTGTGGGCCTGATTCTGGCTGGTTATGTCGTCCGAGCACTTGCTGGCGTACAGCCGCAAAGAGGCGCTTGACACGTATATAGAACCGTGATACAATATTTTCTTTTTAAAAACCTCCATTTTCGTGTTATAATGAACATAGCAGAACTTTGAACAACGAACTATTGGAGGTGTATCTACTTGCAGATTGGTGACAAAGTGTTCTACCCGATGCACGGTGCTGGCGTCATCTCCGCCGTCGAATCGTGCGAGGTTCTCGGGGAGAACAAAGAGTATTTCGTTCTCAAGATGCCGCTGGGCAGCATGAAGGTCATGATTCCGACGGACAATGTCGAAAACCTCGGCCTCAGAGACATCATCTCGAAAGAAGACGTCGAGGACATCCAGGCCGTGCTCCGCGACAAGCCCGAGCGCGTCATGGGCAGCTGGAACAAGCGGTTCCATGCCATCCTCGAACGCATGAAGAAAGGCGACATTCTCGATGTCGCTGCCGTCGCGCGCAACCTCTCCTTGCAGGACCGCCGCCGCAAGATTTCGAGCGGCGAACGCCGCCTCATGGATCTCGCGCGGCAGATGCTCGTCAGCGAGCTCGTCTATGCCTGCGACAAGACGCCGGAGGAGGTCGAACAGTGGATTGACGACCAGCTCGATCGCAAGTCGGCATGACATGATTTTGAAAGAGTCCCCTTGCTCTCTGAGGAAAGAAGGCAGGGGATTTTTGTTTTTCACCACAGGAGGTGGTTCATTTGATGCTTGACAGAGTCTTGCGCTTCCTCATCACGGCGTTCCTGGCCATCGCAGGCGGTGCACTCTTCGAGCTCGCGAGCCCTTTATTTGCACTCATCATCAGCACGGAGATTCTCAAGATGGAGATGGGAATCTTCAAAATCACGCTCGTGAGCTTTCTCTGCATCGTCGTCGGTGCCATTGTCGGCGGCATCATCGGATTCATCGTCTCTCCATATTTTATCGGCAAGCTCAAGAAGTTCGCCGTCTGGGTCGAGCAGCAGCTCGGCAAGATGCCGATTCATGACGTCATCGCAGGCGCCATCGGTCTTGCCATCGGACTTATCATCGCAAATCTTTTCAGCTCGGCCTTCGCGCGCATCCCAGTCGTCGGCGATTACATTCCCGTCATCTTCAGCATCGTGCTTGGCTATCTCGGCATCCACATCACGATCCGCAAGCGCAAGGAGCTTACGGCGCTTTTTGACTTCATCCCGAAAGCCATCCGTGAAGCCGTGAAGGCCCGCGAGGCCAAGCAGGCGGCAGAAGCGGCAAAAGCGGCGGAGACGGCAAAGGCAGCTGCGGCCGCAGCCGTAGCCGCGGCAGGTACGGTGGCAGCGGCAGGGGATGCTCCTGCGGAAGCGCCTGAGGCCGCAAGCTACAAGCTGCTCGATACGAGCGTCATCATCGACGGCCGCATCGCCGACATCATCGACACGGGGTTTGTCGAGGGCACGCTGCTGCTGCCCGTTTTCGTGCTCGAGGAACTCCAGCACATCGCGGATTCCGCCGACGCTCTGAAACGCACGCGCGGCCGCCGCGGCCTCGATATCCTCCAGCGCATCCGCACGGATTCGCGCATGAAGGTCGAGGTCACGAACAAGGATTTCGACGACATCAACGAAGTTGATTCAAAGCTCGTGCGCCTCGCGCAGGAAGTGAAGGGCAAGATCATCACGAATGATTTCAACCTCAACAAGGTCGCGAAACTGCGCGGCGTCGAAGTGTTGAACATCAACGAGCTCTCGAATGCCGTCAAGCCCGTCGTCATCCCCGGCGAGAGCATGACGGTCACCGTCGTCAAGAGTGGCAAGGAACCCGGACAGGGCGTTGCGTATCTCGATGATGGCACGATGATCGTCATCGAGAACGGCCACCGCCGCATGGGCGAGACCATCACGGTCGAGGTCACGAGCGCTTTGCAGACGGCCGCCGGCCGCATGATTTTTGCAAAACCGAAATAATCCATATCACAGGCACGAATAGAAAGGAAGGAACACCGCCATGGTCAGCGTGATCATTCCCGCCGCCGGACAAGGTCGGCGGATGCAGGCCCATCATAACAAGATCTTCCTCATGCTCGCAAAGGAGCCGATCCTCGTGCATACCCTGCGGCAGTTCGCTGAGGTCGAGGAGGTCGGCGAATGCATCGTCGTCGTCGGCAAGGGCGAGGAACAGGAGACATACGAACTCTTGAAATCCGCTTCTTCCGTTCATCATCTGCCAGACTGTCGCATCGTCACAGGCGGAGAGGAACGGCAGGATTCCGTCTGGAACGGCCTGCAGGTCGTGAGCCCCGAGGCCGACATCGTCCTCGTCCACGACGCTGCGCGGCCGCTCGTGACGCCTGCCATCATCGGCCGCGTCATCCGGGCCGCCCGCCGCACGGGCGGTGCGGTCGCGGCCGTCCCCGTCAAGGACACAATCAAAGTCGCTGGTGATGACGGCAATGTCGCATCGACGCCAGACCGCAGCACGCTCTGGGCCGTCCAGACGCCGCAGGGCTTCCAGAAAGACCTGCTCGTCCGCGCAAATGAGAAGGCCATCGCTGATGGCTTCCGCGGCACGGACGACGCGAGCCTCGTCGAACGCCTCGGCGCACCTGTCGAACTCTCGCTCAGCAGTTATGAAAACATCAAGATTACGACGCCGGGCGACCTCATCATCGCCGAGTCGTTCTGGAAGGCGCGTCAGGAATCTGACGAAATCACGGTGCCAGTGGGAAGGGGGCTGCGCGCATGACGCGATTCGGCATGGGATATGATGTCCATCGTCTCGTCGAGGGGAGGAAGCTCATCCTCGGCGGCGTCGATGTCCCGTATGAGAAGGGCCTGCTCGGCCACAGTGATGCCGATGTGCTGCTGCACGCCATCATGGATGCGCTGCTCGGCGCGGCGGCGCTCGGCGACATCGGCCGCCATTTCCCGGACACCGACCCCGCCTATGCGGGCGTGGACAGCCGGAAACTCCTCGCGCATGTGGGGAAGCTGCTCGAAGAGCACGGCTATGAAATCGGAAACATCGACGCAACCATCGTCGCCCAGCGGCCGAAGCTCAAAGACTTCATCCCGCAGATGGCAGAGAATATTGCAGAGACGCTCGGCCTTGCAATTGATCAGGTCAACGTCAAGGCCACGACGGAGGAGAAGCTCGGCTTCACCGGCAGCGGGGAGGGAATTTCCTCCTATGCCGTCGCCGGAATCGAACGGAAGCGATGATGAAAGACGGCAGTCCAGATTGGTATAGATTTTCTGTTTCTATCTAGGAGACAAACCGCAGGCGTAGCAGAGCTACGTCGAGGATTTGTCGACGACGAGAGGACAGAAAAGATATGCCAAGATGGGCTGGCGGATTTTATCAGTGCTTCCGAAAAAGAGATAAGGGAGAACTTTATGCTGAAAGTCTACAATACGATGACCCGCCAGAAAGAGGAATTCCACCCGCTGAAGCCGGGCGAGGTTTCGATTTACTGCTGCGGCGTCACGCCCTATAATGCACCGCATATCGGCAACGCGCGTCCCTTCGTCACCTGGGATGTCATCCGCCGCTATTTCGCATCCAAAGGGCTGACCGTCCATTACATCCAGAATTTCACGGATGTCGATGACAAGATCATCCGCACGGCAAATAGCGAGCACACGACCTGGAAGGATGTCGCTGACCGCAACATCGCGATTTATTTCCACTCGATGGACGCGCTTGGCGTGCGCCGTGCCGAGAAGTATCCGCGCGTCAGCGAGACGATGGCGGACATCATCGCCATGGTGCAGAAGCTCATCGACAAGGGCTATGCCTATGCACTCGAGAATGGCGACGTCTTCTACAGCGTCGAAAAATTCAAGGGCTACGGCAAGCTCAGCGGCCGCAAGCTCTCCGACATGCAGGCGGGTGCGCGCATCGAAGTCGATGAGCGCAAGCATCATCCGATGGACTTCGCGCTCTGGAAATCGGCAAAGCCCGGCGAGCCATCGTGGGACAGCCCATGGGGCAAGGGACGCCCCGGCTGGCACATCGAGTGCTCGACGATGTCGCTCAAATACCTCGGCGAAAAATTCGATTTTCATGGCGGCGGCAGCGACCTGATTTTCCCGCATCACGAAAACGAGATTGCGCAGAGCCAGGCATGCATCGGCGATGACCATAGCTTCGCGCAGTACTGGCTGCACAACGGTTTCATCACAATTCACAATGAAAAGATGTCGAAGTCGAAGAACAACTTCTTCACCGTCGAGGACATCCTGAAGGAATATCCAGGCGAAGTCGTGCGCTTCTTCATCCTCCAGACACATTACCGCAGCCCGCTCGATTTCAGCGACGACCGTCTCAAAGAGGCGCAGACGAGCCTTGCACGCCTGCAGACGACGCAGGGCTATATCGAAGAGCTCGCAAAGAAGCCGGGGGCAGGTGAAGCGACGGCGGCAGACCTCGCGCAGAAGGCGGAAGAGCTCCGCAAAACCTTTGACGAGGCCATGGATGACGACTTCAACACGGCACTCGCCATCAGCCAGCTCTTCGCGCTCTCGAAAGAAATCAACATCTATTATCAGGACGTCACGGCAGGCAAAGCGTTCGACGCTGAAAACTTCCAGAAAGCCAAGGCACTCTGGGATGCGATGGCAGGCATCATCGGCCTCTTCGAGCAGCAGGAAGCATCTGCAGACGACGGCCTGACGGAAAAGCTCATGGACCTCATCATCTCCATCCGCCAGGATGCTCGCAAGAACAAGAACTGGGCCATCGCCGACAAGATTCGCGACAATCTCAAAGATGCTGGAATTGCACTGGAAGATACGAAGAACGGAGTAAGATGGAAAAGAATGTGAAGTTCCTTTTGAGACAGCCCCCCTCTCAGAGGGGGGAGGGCCACGTGAGTGGCAGGGGGAGTGTCGAAGGTAGGACACGTCAATTTGCACGGTTGTATTCTGCGAAGGAAGGACGTGTCTCATGAACTTCACTCATTTTCAACGCCTCGTCCGCATGATGTTCACGCCCGACGGCACAGGCGGCGTTCAGCAGCATTATGATGATATCGACGTCCGCCAGCTGAACCCGCTTGTCCTCGCCTATGTCGGCGACGCCTACTTCCATCTCTTCGTCCGCACGCGTCTGCTTTCGTACGAGCAGGCCAAGGTGCAGGCACTCCACGCGTTCAGCGCGCAGATTGTCTCAGCGAAGTGGCAGCACAAGGCATACCTCGGCATCGAATCTATGCTGACGGACGATGAGAAAGCCATCTACCGCCGCGCGCGCAACGCGAAAAGCCATGCACCGCGCAGCTCGACCGTTGCCGAATACCATTCGAGTACGGGTTTCGAGGCGCTTCTCGGCAGCCTCTATCTGCGCGACGAGGATGAACGCCTCTACGAGATTGCCGAGGCCTCGTTCGAGGTCATCTCGAAGGCTATGATGAAAGAGATACAAGAAAAGGAGAACTGATTTTGCCCATCAAGGTGAAACTTCTGGATTACACGCCAGAACCCGAGCGCGTCGTTGCCATGGCGGCGCGCCTCTGTTATTCCGCCGTCGGCGCGGAAGAGCTCTCGGAAAAGCTCAGCGACGAGAAAGTCCGCGCGATGGTGAAGAAAATGGTCAAGCTCGGCCATGCCTCGACGATCGAGCACGTCTCGTTCACGTTCGGCATCGAGGGTGTCTCGCGCGTGCTGACGCACCAGCTCGTGCGCCATCGCATCGCGAGCTACGACCAGCAGTCGCAGCGCTATGTCGCCGCGCACGGCTTTCAGTACATCACGCCGCCGACGATTGCCGAAAATCCCGAGGCAAAGGCGAAGTTTGACGCGCTGATTGCGGACATCCGCAAGACGTACGACGAGCTCACGGAGCTCGGCATCCCGAAGGAAGATGCACGCTATGTGCTCGCCAATGCGACGGAGACGAAGATTCTCGTGACGATGAACGCGCGTTCGCTGCTGCATTTCTTTAATCTGCGCTGCTGCTATCGCGCGCAGTGGGAGATTCGCGAGCTCGCAAACAAGATGCTCGCCGAGGTCAAGCAGGTCGCGCCGACGCTCTTCCACAATGCGGGCGCGAGCTGCGTCAACACGGGCCGCTGCCCCGAAGGCGACATGACCTGCGGCCGCTTTGCCGAGATGATCAAGCTCCGCGAGCCGGACGACTGAGGAAAACGATATGGAACGAAATGACAAGAAGCACGGCGCGCCGAAACGTCACGAAGGATTGCGCTACGACACGACGATGCGCCGAAACGCGTCTGAGCGCAAAACTACGAAGGGCGGCCATCGCCCAGACGGCGGGCGTCCGAAAGCACCGAAAGCGGCGGCAGAGCTGCCCGATGACGTTCTCGTCGGCCGAAATGCCGTCACGGAAGCGCTGAAATCGGGCCGCGGCATCAACAAGATTCTGCTGGCGCAGGGCGATCGTGCGCATGACATCGAGGAGCTGCTCGCACTCGCAAAGGAGCGCGGCGTCCTGACGCAGACGGTGGAGCGTGCGAAAATCGAGTCGCTGGCAGGCGGCCATCGCCATCAGGGCGTGCTGGCCTTTGTCGCACCCGTGCCGTACGTCGAAGTCGAAGACATCCTCGCACGCGCCGAGGCGAAGGGCGAGCCGCCGTTCCTGCTGCTGCTCGACGAGCTCGAAGACCCGCACAACCTCGGCGCCCTGTTGCGCACGGCCGATGCGGCCGGCGTCCACGGCATCCTGATCCCGAAGCGTCGCAGCGTGCCGCTCAATGCGACGGTCGCAAAGACGTCGGCAGGCGCCGTCGAATACGTGCCGGTCGCGCGCATCGGCAACGTCGTACAGACGCTGAAAAAGCTCAAAGAGCGCGGCCTCTGGGTCGTCGGCGCCGACATGGATGGCACGCCGTATGACAAAGCCGACCTCACGGGCCCGATGGTGCTCGTCGTCGGCAGCGAGGGCAAGGGGATGAGCCGCCTCACGCGCGAGAACTGCGACATCGTCGTCAGCCTCCCGATGGTCGGCCGCATCAATTCGCTCAACGCCTCGGTCGCAGGCTCCATCCTGCTTTACGAGTCCCTGCGGCAGCGCTTGAGATTGGAGCCCCCTCTCAGAGGCGCAAAGTCTCCAGCGGAGACTTTGCGGGGCCCGAAGGGCGGGGGGAGTCCCTTGCACGACTGTTGAGGCGGCAGATTGTGACTTTCGCGGGTGCGAGTAGGTCATATGTCCCCTGCCTTGACGCATCCCTCCTTTCTGAGGTATAATTTCCTTTGTAATAGGAAATGAGTAAAAGAAGAACACGAAGGGGATCGTGCGATGGAAGCAGAAGCGAATGAAAACATGGGGATGAGCCCCGAGGAGATCAGTGAGTTCGATCACATGACCGACGAAGAACTCATCACCGAAATCAAAGACCACTGCAACAGTACGGCACTCGACTACCTCATCAACAAGTATCGGAACTTCGTGCGCGCGAAAGCGCGTTCGTACTTCCTCATCGGTGCCGACCGCGAAGACATCATCCAGGAAGGCATGATCGGCTTCTACAAGGCTGTGCGCGATTTCCGGAACGACAAGCTCTCGTCGTTCCGCGCCTTTGCCGAGCTCTGCGTCACGCGCCAGATCATCACGGCCATCAAGACGGCGACGCGGCAGAAGCACATCCCGCTGAACTCGTACATCTCGCTCAACAAGCCCATCTATGACGAGGACAGCGACCGCACGCTGCTCGATGTGCTCTCAGGCGCGAAGGTCTCCGACCCGGAAGAGCTCGTTATCAGCCAGGAGGAGTTCGTTGACATCGAGAAGAAGATGGAGGAAATCCTTTCTGACCTCGAGTGGCAGGTGCTCATGAGCTACCTCGACGGCAAGTCGTACCAGGAGATTGCGGCCGAGCTGCACCGCCATGTCAAATCCATCGACAACGCGCTCCAGCGCGTCAAGCGCAAGCTTGAAAAATACATGGAGAACCGTGGCGAGGGCATCGACCTCTCAACGGTCTACCACGGCCTTTCGGCCATCAATCATCGCCGCATGGACGGGAATGGCAGTGCCGAGGGCTTCGGCTCGTTTCGTGGTTTCGATGACATGGACGGGTACACGAAAGATGATTGACGCTGATTGACAATTCCTTTCGGTTATCGTATAATAACCTTGTTTGATGGACTTTCTCAAAACTGCATAACGTCGGACAGGTGTCGCAAGACTCAAAAGAGAAGCCGGTTGGAAGCCGGCGCGGTCCCGCCACTGTAGGGGGAGCGCATCCGCACGGGAAATCAGGAATTTCCCGCGAACGTCACTGGAAGGGGCAGAGCCCTTCTGGGAAGGCGCGGATACGCGATGAACCAAGCCAGGAGAACTGCCTGTTCCGAAGTCACCGCATGACCCACGAACGATGGGGAGGGGACTTGGAGCGACGAGCTTTCAGCCTTTCTTTCCGTGTGGGGAGAAAGGTATTTTTGTTTTACTGTTTTCGCTGTTTTTAGGGGGAATTTCTCGTGAAGAACTGGAAGAAAATGCTCGTTGCCTCGCTCGCTTTTTCGGCTTGCCTTGGCTTTGCACCGCAGGCTACGGAAGCTGCCTACACGCTGAATCCGGAAGTCAAGGATGCAACGCCAGCACTGAAGGAAGCCGCACAGATCGGCGTGCTGAAGCACGAGACGCCGGAGCTGCAGAACGAAGCGAACAAGGACGCCATCGTCGTCATGAGCTTCGGCACGACGTTCAAGGATACGCGCGAAAAGACGATTGACGCTACGGTCGACGCCATCAAGAAGGCGCATCCGGACGTCAAGGTCGTCACGGCCTTCACGAGCCATATCATCATCGATCGCATCCAGGCCAAGGAAGGCATCAAGTATCCGACGCCGGAAGAGGCCATGAAGGAGCTCAAGGACGACGGCTACAGCCGCATCGCGATTGCGACGCTCGATGTCATCCCGGGCATGGAGTATGCCTATGACAAGGCAGTCTATGACAACTACAAGAACCAGTTCAAGAAGATGACGCTCGGCACGTCGCTGATGTATTGGCAGGGCCAGGAAGATCAGGCCGATGACGTCACGGAGACGATTAACGCTCTCAAGAGCCAGTTCCCGAAGCAGGGCAAGGATGATGCCATCCTGATCATGGCACATGGCACGCCGCAGGTCTCGAACGCCTATTACTCCGTCATCCAGGCGAAGATCAACGAGATGGGCCTCAAAAACGTCTATGTCTACACGGTCGAAGGCTGGCCTTCCCTTGAGACGGTCATGCCGAAGCTCAAGGCAGCTGGCATCAAGCATGTCACGCTCATGCCGATGATGATGGTCGCCGGCGACCATGCGAACAACGACATGGCAGGCAGCGATCCGGACAGCCATAAGTCCCAGCTCGAAGCTGCTGGCTTCAAGGTTGATGCCTACATCCACGGCATCGGCGAGAACAAGCAGATTCGCGACCTCTACGTCAAGCGCGCCAACGACGCCTGGGATGCCCTCGAAGCGAAATAATCTTGCGTCCAGAAGCCACTCTCTGCGATAGCTCGCAAACTTAGCCTCCCTCTCAGAGGGAGGCTGCTGAAAAAGTCCCTTTAGTGGGTCGATTCTTATTGGTACTTCCTGTATAATAGAAGTACCAATTTGCAGGAGGACCGACCGCCATGCTGAATCCAGTAGAACAACTGAAACTCAGCGAATACGCAGGATTGTATGACCGCATCATACCGGAAAATCACATCCTTCGGAAATTCAATGAGCTTGTAGATTTTGACTTCATCTACGAAGAGCTTGAAGAAAAGTACTGCCTGACAAATGGCAGGATAGCAATCTCGCCCATCATACTCTTCAAGTACCTCATCCTCAAGGTCATGTACAACATGTCGGATCGGGACCTCGTCGACCGTTCACGCTATGACATGTCCTTCAAATACTTTGTCGGACTGCGCCCGGAAGACGATGTCATCAACCCCTCCACGCTCACAAAGTTCCGCAAGCTGCGCCTCAAGGACGGGAATCTCCTCGACCTCCTGCTCAAGAAATCCGTCGAAATCGCTCTCACGAACGGCGTCATCAAAAGCAAGAACATCATCGTGGATGCCACGCACACCAAGGCGCGCTACAACCTGAAGTCAGCTTGGCAGCAGCTCATGGAGCAGGCGAAGCTCCTCCGCAAGACGGTGTACCAGGACGATTCCGAGGAATGGAAGTCGAAGTTCCCAAAGAAGATCGAAAACGGCCTCATCGAGGACGCGCTGGAATACTGCGAAAAGCTCCTCGCAACCATCGAGGCAGAACCGAAAACTGCAGACCGTCCCGCCATCCGCGAGAAGATCAACCTCCTGCGCGAAACGGTCGAAGACCATGCCGAGCACCTCGCCCAGTCCAAAGACCCGGACGCCCGTGTCGGCCACAAGACGGCGGACACGAACTTCTTCGGCCACAAGACCCACATGGCCATGACGGACGAGCGCATCGTCGCAGCCGCCGTTGTCACGAGCGGCGAAAAGAGCGACGGCGAGCAGCTTCCTGCACTCATCGAGAAAGTCCGGGCGACCGGTCTCGAAGTCGAAAACGTCATTGGTGATACTGCCTACTCCGGGAGGGACAATCTTGCACTCGCTGAATCTGAAGGAGACCCTGAAAAGAAGTTCAACCTCGTTTCCAAATTGAATCCCGTCATTTCCAATGGTTCTCGCGATGAAGGAGAGAATGGCTTCACATTCAACAAAGATGCTGACATGTACGTCTGCCCTGCAGGGCACATGGCGATCCGCAAGGAAGTGCACAAGCCCAAGAAAAAAGGAAAGAACCTCCGCATGGTCTATCATTTTGATGTCGAACAGTGCAAGCACTGCCCGTATGCGGAAGGCTGCTACCGTCCCGGGGCAAAGTCAAAGACCTACAGCATCACGATCCTGAGCGACCTCCATCAGAAGCAGAAGGAATTTCAGGAAACAGAAGAATTCAAGAAGCTTGCCGCAACGCGCTACAAGATCGAAGCGAAAAACGGCGAGATCAAGCAGCGGTACGGATACGATGTAGCATCGTATTCGGGCCTGTTAGGCATGGAAATCCAAGGGGCAACTACGCTCTTTGTAGCAAATATCAAGAGGATTCTCCGCTTGAAGGCGGAATGAGGGAAGAATTCCCTTAATATGCAACGATTTTTCATGCCCGTCTGCCAGGAAAGCCTGCTTCAAGCAACCACAGCTTCCCTGTGGATAACTAATTCCCCTCAATTTGACACTTTTTTCAGCAGCCTCCTCAGAGGGAGGGGGACCGCGAAGCGGTGGTGGGAGTCCCCTGTACGTCAAATTAATCCGTACGTTTGAACTTCCGCGGGTGCGATAGAGAATAAAAGAAGGAGCAGTTGCAGCCACTTTGCAATCGCTCCTTCTTTTGTGTTACAATGAATCAATACCACGAAGAGGGGGAAATCCATGGGAACACCCATGATGGAGCTAGAGAACCTCACGAAACAGTACCCGCACAAGGATGCGAGCGGGAAGAACACGTACAAGACGGCCGTCGACAAGCTCACGTTCTCTGTCGGCAAGGGCGAGGCGTTCGGCCTGCTCGGGCCGAATGGCGCGGGCAAGACGACGACGATCCGGATGCTGACACTCCTGATGGAGCCGACGTCCGGCACGATCCGCTATGACGGGCAGGACGCCCGCGCCCATGCACAGGACATCAAGCGCCTGATCGGCGTCGTGCCGCAGCATGTCAATTTCGACCAGGACCTCACGGTCGGGGAGAACATGGAGCTCCACGCGCGTCTGCACCACATGGGACGCCGCGAGCGCGAAGCGCGCATCCATGAGCTGCTGCACTATGTCGAGCTCGAAGATGTGAAAAATGACGGCGTGCGTCGCCTCTCGGGCGGCATGAAGCGCCGCCTGCTCATCATGCGGGCGCTCATTCATCATCCGCGCGTGCTATTCCTCGACGAGCCGACCGTCGCGCTCGACCCGCAGGTGCGCCGCCGCATCTGGGAGCTCATCCGCACGATGAAAGAGCAGGGCGTCACGGTCTTTCTCACGACGCACTACATCGAGGAGGCCGAAGCGCTCTGCGACCGCGTCGCGATGCTTTCGCAAGGGCACCTCGTTGATCTCGACAGCCCGGCGCATTTCAAGGAGAAGACAGGCCTGCCGACGCTCGAAGATGTCTTTTTGAAGCTCACGGGAAAGAAGGTGTCGTCATGAGCAGCGTTTCGGGAGCGCTTTTCGACATCTGGACGGTGTTCTGGCGCGACTGGGTCGTGCTGAAACGCCGCATGACGAAATTCATCCTTTCGCGCATGGTCGCGCCAATGCTCTATCTCGTGGCGTTCGGCTGGGGGCTCGGCCGCAGCATCCAGATCGATTCGGGCACATATCTCGACTTCCTCGTGCCGGGCATCCTCGCGCTGAATTCGATGAACATCAGCTTCAACAGCATCACGCCCGTCCATGCCGAGCGCATCTACCACAAGAGCCTCGAAGAGTACATCATCGCGCCCATCTGGCCGCCGGCCTTCGTCATCGGCAAAGTCCTCGCGGCCGTGCTGCGCGGCTTGATTTCGTCGGCGATTATCTTCGTGCTCGCACTGGCGTTCGGCGCGCATTTCTTTTTGACGCCGGCGTTCCTGCTCGTGCTCGTGCTGAACTGCGCTATCTTTGCCGAAATCGGCTTCCTCGCGGCCATGAAGATCAACACGTATGAGGAGATGGGGCAGGTCAACACGTACATCCTGCTGCCGATGTCGTTCCTCTGCGGCACGTTTTTTTCGACGCATGCGCTGCCAGACCTCGTGCGCTACGTCATCGAGCTCCTGCCGCTGACGCATACGAGCTACCTCCTGCGCGGCATTGGCGCGGGGCAGGACGTCGCCATGAGCTCGGCGCTCGTGCTTGCGGCCTATGCCGTCGTCTGCTTTCTCTGGGGCTGCCATGCCTTTTCCCGCCTGCGGAAATAATTTCACCAGTTAGGAGAATTCACTTTTGTTCAAGACCATCCTGCATCATCATGCGGCGTCCTGCGACGACTGCACGAAGCTCTGCTGCACGAAGATTGAGGATTTCGGCGTCAAAGCCGGACGCCTCACGATTTTCGACCACGTCAACCTGCATGTCCACTGCGGCCAGCTGACCGCGCTGATCGGCCCGAACGGCGCGGGCAAGAGCACGCTTTTAAAAGCCATCCTCGGCGAGGTGCCGCATACAGGCAAGCTTCATTACGTCGATGCCAAGGGCAAGCACACGGGCCATCCCGTCATCGGCTACGTGCCGCAGTACCTGCGTTTCGACGTCAGTGCGCCGACGAGCGTGCAGGACATCTTCTGCGCGTGCCTGACGCGACGTCCGGTCTGGCTGTTTCCCGCGGGAAAATTGCGCGCACGCATTGAAAAAAGCCTTGCGCGCGTCCATGCCGAACATCTCATCGACCGGCGCCTTGGCGCGCTCTCGGGCGGCGAGCTCCAGCGCGTCCTGCTCGCGCTCGCGCTCGACCCGATGCCCGACCTGCTGCTGCTCGACGAGTCCGTCTCGGGCGTCGACCAGAATGGCCTCGAACTTTTCTATGAAATCGTTGCCGACCTGCGCGAAAAAGAAGACATGGCCATCATCCTGATTTCGCATGACCTCAACATGGTCGCAAAGCACGCCGACCAGGTCGTGCTGCTGAACAAGGGCGTCATCTGCTCCGGCACGCCGGAAGAAGTCTTTGCCGATGCGCGCACAAAGCATATCTTCGGCCTGCTCGCGGGCGAGACGGCGCGCGAAGCGGCGGCGGACATTCCCGAGAGCGGGGCCGCAGAAACCGCAGAGCCGATGGAAGGAGGGGAGCGCGGATGATATCGATTTACGCCGTCTTGCAGACGCTCCTGCCGTTCGAGTGGGCAGGGCATCACTTCATGCTCAATGCGTTCCTCGCCATCTTGCTCGTGACACCGCTCTTCGGCCTGCTCTCTACGATGGTCGTCTCGAACCGCATGGCATTTTTCTCTGACTCGCTCGGCCACGGCGCGTTCACGGGCATCGCCATCGGCGTGCTCCTGGGCTCCGTCTCGCCGCTCCTCTCGCTCGTGCTGTTCTCCGTCGCGTTCGCTGTCTTCATCACGTACATCCAGAACAAGAGCACAGCTTCGACCGACACGATTATCGGCGTCTTTTCCTCGACGGCCATCGCGCTCGGCCTCATGATGATGAGCTATGGCGGGGGATTCAACAAGTTTTCGTCGTACCTCATCGGCGACATCCTGAGCGTCACGCCCGACGACATCGGCGCGCTCGCCATCATCTTCCTGCTCGTGCTCGCAGCGTGGGGCGTGCTGTTCAACCGCCTGCTCGTGCTCTCCATCAACGCCTCGTTCGCGCGGAGCCGCGGCATCCCGTCATTCTGGATCCAGAGCGCGTTTGCGGCGCTCCTCGCAATCATCGTTTCCATCAGCATCCAGTGGGTCGGCATCCTGATCATCAACGCCCTGCTCGTCCTGCCGGCCGCCGCCGCGCGCAACGTCGCGCAGAATGTCAAGCAGTATCACGCCGTCTCCATCCTCGCCGCCCTCGTCTCCGGCATCACGGGCCTGTTGCTCGCCTACTACTTCAACATGGCCGCCGGCGCCACCATCGTCGTCGTCTCGGCCGGCGTATTCTTCGTGACGCTGGCGCTGAAACCGTATTTTGTGCGGTGAGATTTCTTGATTGGGTATCTTGAAAGATATACGCAATGCGTATATAATACAGTGTAAGGAGATAAATTATGACGGGTGCCGAGTTGAAAAGATTCCTGCGAAAGAATCAATGCAAGTTTTTGCGACATGGTGGCCGACATGACCAATGGGTGAACAAAGCGAATGGCAAGATTTTCATGGTGCCACGTCATGATTCGCAGGAAATGAAAAGCGGAACAGTCGATGCCATCCTGAAAGAAGCAGGCATCAAATAATCAATGGGGGATTGGAAATGGCAAAATATGTGTATCCGGCTGTTTTCACGCCGGAAGATGGTGGCTACGTCGTCGCGTTTCCAGACTTTGGCGGTGCGACGCAGGGCGAAGATGTCGTAGATGCCATTGACATGGCTGCGGACTTTCTGGGATTCGCATGTTGGAATGCAGAGCATGATCATGCAGAACTAAAAAAGCCGACGCCGCTCGAAGAGGTTGCGGTTCCTAAAAATGGATTCGTGAACCTTGTGACGGCTGACACAGAAGCTTATCAAAAAATCATCGACCGCGAAAACAATCCCATCAAGTATGCCAGAGAACAGGCTGGAATGAACATCAAGGCACTTGCAGAACTTCTCGGTGCCCCCTATCGCACAGTACAGGACTGGAATGCTGGTCGCAGGATGCCGCCGAAATGGATGCAGGCACTCATCGTGGAGAAAATTGAAACAGCTTCTTGACTGAGAAAAGCCTTTAAAAGCCAGAATCTATCGTTTGAATGGATTCTGGCTTCTTTGTATTCCGATTTGTCTTTACAGGGGGGGCATTTGTAGTAGAATGAAAGACAGATAGAGCTGTATGAAGTTTGAAGGAGATGGTCGAAGTGATGAAAGCCTTCAAGATTGGATGCCTGGGCGTTGTCGTGATTCTTGCTTTTGTAATGGCTGTTGGTTTCTTTACGTTTTTGATGATGCCAAATTCTGCGAAGAATGATGGAGGAACGTCTTCTTCAAGTCAGCAGGCATCGTCGAGTTCGTCTGCGAAGCAGAAGCAGCAAATGGAAGACTATACGTGTGAGATTCAGGGCCTTGGAAAAGTGAAGGGCGGATACACTTCGAATGTCGGTGTGGCAATCTACAAGATCGAGCAAGTACCAAGCTTGGGACAGAATCGGTTTGCGCATACAGAGGCACAAGGGAAATTCATCGTCATTTCGATGGTCGTATCGAACGGTCAGAAGGATGCGATCACGGTCAACGCGAATAGCTTCAAGTTGAAAGATGAAGAAGGTCGGGAATATAGTTAATGTCTGCTCAATAAGCCCAATTTTTCAGCTTGCTTGGCAAACGGACAATATCGATACAAATTTCTGCCTGCCGTCAAGAATCGGCTCAGGCGGCATCCTGGATGGCAAAATAGTGTGCTGTCGTGGAAGCTTCTTCC